>CATLTV010000235.1 GCA_950059285.1 uncultured Pseudomonadota bacterium
CGGCTGCTTCCGCAGCCGCCGACCCCAGACCCGCCCTCGCTCGCTTGTCGTCTTGAAAGTCTGACATAAGCTTTATTCAGCGGTGCTCTTTGCAACATCCACACGGAAGTAAATGGGCTCACCATTTTGCACATCTTCGGGCACATCATCGAAGACGATCGTGAAGGGCTCCGAGCTTGCCACTTTCAGAGGAGCCGATGATTTGGGGATCATATCCTGCGCCTCTTCAACGGACTTGACGGACTTGATTTTATCGTTGGAGAGCAGCGTACCAAGTGTCACGAGCTTCTCGCTGATGATCTTCTCCTTCTTGTCGAGGATCAACCCACGCAGCTCGATGGTGTGGTAGTTCTTTGTGTCGAAGTTTCGCAGCAGTCCACGCACCACGAGTGCTTGCTTTTTACGACCATAGGGGACAACCTCGGCCCAGACGCTCTCGGTACGAAGCGGGTCCTTCATCGCAGGCACAGGTTGTTTCTTGGGCGCAGGTATCCACTCTTCACGCGGCTTGTATTCGCCGTCACTAAACGCGACCTCGATCATGGAGCCAAACTGTTTAAAGTCGAGGAGACCACCATTAAGCGTGGCAACGAGGCCAAGGAAACCAAAGGACACAAGCAACACAATCAGGAGCAGGTTTGCAACTTTTTGCATACCACCGCCACCGATGCGGTGTGCAGCAATGGCATCCGCTTGAGAGGGCCATGTATCATCGGCGTGTGTTGTGGTCGATGGGTTCGCGGCGTGCGCCGCGCTAGCAACCTGAGGCTGTTGGGTGGATGCTGGCTGTGCGCGCTGCGCAGGTTGCGCCGCTGCCTGAGCTGGTCTGGCTGCGGGGGTCTGCACCACGCCTTGTTGAGGATCAAACGAGGGCACATCTGCGCCAAAGCTCGGGTCAACAAAGTCTCCTGCGTCACCAAAAGCGCCTGCAGAGTTGCCAAGGAGCATGTCGTCCGAACCAGAAGAGAACGCGTCGCCTTGCTGTGCATGAGCAGCAGGCGCTGCACCAAACTGATTAAGAGGCTCGGCGGCAGTGTGTTGATGACGTTCGATCTGGGGAGCAGCTTGTTGATGCAATGCAGCAGGTTGGCTTGGTTGGAGGATAGGAACCTCCTCCTTGACTGAAACAGCGGCAGAAGCCTCGGATGCTTCCTGCGCGATGCTGTCAGGATCAAGCCCTTCATGATCATCAAACGCGCCTGCGAAGGGATCGTCATGCAGGTCTGTTGAGCCAAGCTCGTCGCCAAAGAGGTCAATCCCTTCTGTGGGAGAGCTTAATTCAGAGAGCCCTGGCTCGGGCTCATCCTGAGTGACAGAAGAACCTGAGAACGACGCAGATGGCTTGTTCGCAGGCTTGGGCACATCGATCTTGATCTTGTCTTTGAGTTTTTTGACGGACGCTCCCGCCAGCGGGAAGGGATCTTCAGCAGACTGATTGGAGGCAAGCGCACTACCAAAACCGTAACCACTAAGTCCTGGACGCTCGGAGGTAGCCATGTTGGGCGCACCTGCGACGGCCTTCTGAGACACATCAGCAGCAGCGGCGGCCTCGGACTCCTCCTGAAGCATATCGGAGAAGCTCTTTTGGATCACTTCGTCCTGAAGCTCCATGGTTGCAGGATCTTGATCCGAGGTGGACTTATCAGGGACGCTGTTGAGGAGCGCCTCAAAGTCGGCACCAAGCTCAATGGCCTGAGACTCTTCCTGACCAAGGGTTGCCTTTGACGCTTCCTGAGCCTCGGCAGCAGCTGCGTCGGCCTCGGCATCTCTGGCTGCATTGGCAGCTTCATCCTCGGGCTTGAAGAAGAACTCAATCTCCGACTCGGGGGTGTTGCGGCGTACGCGAAACACGTAACTGCACTTGGAGCAACGGAGCTTGGCTCCCTTGGGAGTGATATGTTTATCAGGGAGGTTAAAACCAGTGGAGCAGTCTGGACATTGGATAATCATAAGAGACGACGCCTTACAAAACGAGGAAACACCAACACTATCATCATTCGGCTGCAAAGGAGTGCAGCGTCATCACCAAGCAGTATCTGGTCATGACATCTGGTGTTATAGCATCAATTCACCCGTGGCGTCGACTTTTTATCGATGCTTTACTAGAGGTGACGTCGTGTGGGGTCGGGGATATCTCTGAGGGGCTCGGAGGCGATGATATCGTGTGATGGCTCGATCTTGGAGAGCAGGCGCTCAAGTTCGCTGATACGCGCCTCAAGACGCTCCACCTTGTTCTCAAGCTGCTGTGTATCGCGGCGCATCTCGGGAATGTGGGTCATCTGGTCGACAGCGTCGCGCAGGCGTTCATCCATGCGATGCTGAAGATCATCAATGGATTTTTGAGTGGACTCGACAAAATCCTTGAGCGCCTTACCGCTCTCCCCCACAGCCTCGGCGCGCTTTTTAAACTCGTCGCGGAACTGGTTCACAGGGGATTGAATTTTTTGAATAAACTCCTCACCTGACTGGATGATACCACGTAACGCGCTCACGGGGAGCTTGCCCTTGTTGGACTTTTCTTGCTCAAAGATAATATGAGCCAGCGTAATGTGGGTGATATCTTCCTTTGAAGAGTTTTCAATAATCTTGATCTCTTCCCCATCCTTGACCATTTGCTCGATCTCATCGAGGGTCACGTAGGTGCTTTGTTCCGTATCGTAGAGCTTACGGTTGGCGTAGCGCTTGATAATTTTGGTCATGGGGAGACGCTCAATGAAAAAGAAAACTCAAGAGAGTGGCTTAGAAGTCCAAACCACCAGAGAATGTAAACTGGTTCACACGCTTGCCTGTGGCGCCTTTGCCACCCACAACACCTTCAAGCACGAAGCTTAAAACCCACACATGCAGGCGAGCACCGAGGAAGAAACGGTTGTTACTCGCGGTGTGTTGTTCAAAGACGAACTCGGGAGCAAAGACATCGCCACCTTCAAATGTTTGAGGTGGACGAGGATCTTGAGGATAAGCGTTGATCAAACGGCTGGAGCTGATGGTGTAGAGGTTTTGATACCCAGCAAATGGCGCGATGGAGAGCATGCCCGCAAGACCAAAGTCCTTGGACACAGACACATCCCAACCCACGTTCACGAGGTTCAAGTACTCAGCACCAAGCACAGTGTTCACTGAGCCGCGCACGGCGACATCGGGCATAAAGAAGAAGCCTTCGTGCAAGGACCACTTCAGATCACTACCCACAGCAAACATCTCGGAGTTACCGAGGTATGCCATATTTCCCGCAAGCTCGAACGAGAACGGGAGCCCCTTCCTAACCTGCACATGACCTGTGAAGAATGAACCAGGAGGATCACCGTCGCGAATCGCTTCGTTCCAGTATTCTGCGTCGGCATCAATAGTAGAGACGCTTCCCATCACAGCAATGGCAAAGCCAGCCTCACCCAGCGTCTCGGCGGGGTTCGCAAGACGTGGGGCAAAGACCTGTCCAAGATCTGCGGTGAGCGCATTGAAGCTCTCCTGGTCGGGCTGCGCCACACCACAAAGGCTCTGATTGTCGGTACCACATGGTGACGCGTTAAATGTCGCAAGACGAGAGAGCACAAGATCATTGTCTCGCGCCATCGCTGTAGAAGATCCCAGAGATAGCGCCAAAAACGCCATCACTCCCAAGACGCTCTTTTGAATGATCTTCTTCTCCAAGGTAGCCTCCACATCCGTCACCCGTCTGCGCGCCCCTACTTCACCGGGAATCAGCGCTCTTAACGTGCGGTTAAAATCATCATGACGACATAAACTTCAGACACGCATCATAAAACACACTCGATGACTTGCCTGGTGTATTCCTTCAAACTTCGAGATAGCATGTCATAACTGGCATGCTCTTGACAACCTCGCGTTCAACGTCAACTCTCCTCATCGTCTAACAGAGCACGGCTAGACTCGCAACAATCTTCTAACGAAAACCAACGCTTTCACGCCCAGGCCCTCGTCAAACTTCTCTCATCGCGAGGCCATCCTCAACACCTCGCTCTCGCAGCTCTCGGCGGCCATCCTCCAACGACGAGATGACCAGCTCTCCTGAACCATACGTCACATCATCTCTGGTCGTGTACGCATGCCACCTGTATGAGATCTCATCCTGCTCAATGCGACCAAGAATATGACCTCGCACCACAGGTCCTCCACGGTACGACGCTTCGATCATCGCGCCTGTCTGCTTGAAAAAGACCACCGCGCCTGGAGGCAACGACCCCTCTCCACCCTCACCTTCATTCTCAAGCAACCTGAACGCACACTGATCAAGACCTCGTGGCGTCAGTAAATAATGCCTCACCATACATATACGCGCGCCCTCATACTCTCGCGCAAACGATGGATGTGCCATCACATCATCAGAGACCTCACCCTCTTCCAGCGACACAAACCCAAACAGTGCAAAAAAGCGGCTCGCTTGCTCTGTTGCAAGATAAACCGCCTCCACAGGATTGCCATCCATCACATACGCCAGCGCACTGGCCAGCAAGCTCGCGCCCACGCCACTTCCTCGCGAAGGTTGCGCCACTGCGAGTGAATGAATCACCACAGCATCACCACAGCGCGTCCACCCCACGCACGCCGCAATACCTCCAGCAAGTGTCGTGGCCATGATATACTCACTTTCAGACATTTGCTCGGTGGCGTCATGCTCCAGAGGTTCCAGACCACACGCCGACAACAGCGGCCCTAACAGGGCCGCATCCTGGGTAGACTCCAGGCGAAAGCCCAGAGATGTTATATGTTCGTTACGTTGCATCTTTCCTTTCTCACTCACCTTACACGACCAGACGTATGCAGGCGATAAAGAGAGGGAAGGCTCACGTCATATGACGTGAGCCTTCCCCCTCTTTTATCACCTAGGGCGCACACTGAATGGACTTTTTCACCTGAACGATTCGCTCCTTGAGCGTGTCGTCCTTGACGCCCTGCGCATCCAGCGCAGCGACCTCCTTACATTGACGCTCCTTGTCCTTGGCTTGACGCTCCTCAAGATCCTTGCGCTGCGCTGGCCTCTCGGCCTGAGACTCTTCAAGCTCCTTGCGATACTGCTCAGCCTCCTCGGTCTTACCTTCCTTCTCTGCTTCCCTGATCGAGGTCGCCAACACATCATCACGAGAACCAAGTGTGTCCATCGCCATATCCAGGAAGTTCTTGTAACCACTCAGATAATCGATCACCATCAGGCGAGCATCGTTGGCAAGATCCTTGTTATTATTCTCGCTGCTCCAGGCGATCAGGCCCTCGTAATAGGTCTGCGCCTCTTTGCCAAGACCTGTGATATCAGTCTGACCTTTCTTGTTACGTGTCTTCTTGCGATGCTTGAGCAATAGTTCCATGTGGCGCGCGCGAACATAAGCGCTCTTTGGATACGCAGCCTCGGCCTTGGCGATTTGATCGATCGCATTCTGCAAGGTGCCTGCATCGGGATCATCATCATCGGCAAGTGTACGCAGCGGGTTATGCAAATCGGTCCACTGCACACCTGAAGCAACCCATACGCCCGAGTCAGGATGCTGAGAAATGTTCCATGTGTATGGACCTGTCTTGGCGGTCGCAGTCACACCCGAATCAATCGCAAGCTCGGTCACAGGCTCGGCACACGCCTCAACAAGCATCGGCTCCATGCTGCCATCAAACAACTTGATTTGAGCCATAATCTCACCGTCTTCGGTGGCCTTACACTTCTCAAGATGTCCTTGCAACATCTTGGTAATCTTCTCCTCATCAGGAGTACAACCAAGGCCAAAAGCTGCGAGCAAAAACACCACACACGCAGGCTTTATGCTGCGACGAATCAGAACATTCAGGGAAGACGACATCTATTCACCTCTTGGGATTAATCAATTCTTCAAGCCACGCTCGGCTACATAACAGTGGACCCTGTCCTGTGCGGTGCCTCTTGTTTTACAGGTCACACCACACGCACAAGGGGTTTATGACCCCTATCCCTTACCACACATATACGATCCTCTCCACAATACAGTGACCCCAACACAAAGGGCGGCGAGTCTCTTGTTGCAACAAGAGACTCGCCGCCCTTTGTGTTGGGGGTCGTATAGGTTCCGTTGATGTTCAGGGTGCCGCAGTGAAGGCGACATCAAGCGTGAACTTCTCATTATAGCAGTCAAGCACTTCCTGAGGAGTCAAGGACACGGAGGACTCATCACACTCATTGGTGCTGGCCCAGTCATTTTCGGAGCGTGTACGTGCGATGATGTAGCAGTTCTGACGCAAGTTTATGAGCTGTGACTCGGTAGCGTTATCTGCATAGGCACGAGCCTGCTCCACGAAGGTGTCACAACGTGCCTGACGTGCTGGGTCCATGGGAATCTGACGGTAACAGAATGATGGCGCATCAGGTGTCACGGCAAGCTCACAGGTCAACGCAGGAGTGGTGAGCCCCAGAGAACATGTACCGAAGACATCGATCGCTTCGGCGCTCCAACCGTCAATGGTCTCACGGCAGCTTCCCACACAATCGGTTTCATTGCGACCACACTCACCAACGAGGCGATCACAAATGTCTGAACAGGACACGCTACCTGGTGTGTCTTCAAGCTCACACACGTTCAATGTTCTGTTGCAGAACAATGGGGACTTACAATCCTGATCTCCCTCACAATACTCGTCGAGATAACCAAGGCGAACGCCATCCTCTTCCGGGGGACGGCAGTTGACAGTGAAGATCAACGAAGCAGCCAACGCCAATGGCGCAAACAAGCGTGGAGCAAATACTTTCATGAACAATCTCTCCTTATATCCAGCAAACAACAACGATAAGCCGCTGAATTCATTTATATATCAACACACACCACAGGCGTAATATTGAAGATAACTACAAGATGCCACAGGCATATATCATGACATCTCCCACATGCTAACGTGGCACACTGTGATTCAATTACCGCCAAAAAGCAAGTTATCTGATAACTTCCCACGTGAGAGCATTCATTTCCCCTCCTGCATAAAACAGGTTTAAAAGAGCATTCCTGGAGGTTGCAAAATATCGACCATCATCCAGAAGGATGCCCAGTTCTCGGGCAAGCAGAACAGATCTCGATCAAACGAGAGCTTGAGCCACACCTGCCCATCCTGACGCTGGAACTCCTTGTACAGATAAGGTTCCACGACAAAGGTCGCCTCTGCCCTGAGTGGGTGCACTCGCTTTGGACCATTCAAGGGGGTCTTGTGGATCACTTCCATGCTCTTTTGCTCACCATTGCTGTATGAGATCGCATGGATTTCCCAGGACTGTAAGTGATCAAGAATATGAAACGCGTGTGGGCTCTTCAAGAACGATGAACCTCGTTGCTCAAGTGCAGCCTTGACCACAAGCTGGCGATTTTCCCATCCAATATTTGCGCCCGTCACAAGTCGTAGCTTGGGTTGATTTGCGATGTGGTTGGGGAGCGTTGAAGAGAACCTCGCACCAAACGCAGCGTGGCCATCCTTTGCACGCGCATCGGGGAAAGCCAACCACCCTGGCATCTGATTTGTACCTGTGTTCAGAATCGCCACGCTGGAGTGCTCCTCAAACACAGAGTACCCCATGATCGCCACACCTGGAGTGATGCTGGCCTCAATACGTTGCACCAGAGTTTGTGCGGTCTGCATATCATCAAGCGACTGAAATACAATCTGTTTGTCCTGGCTTGCAAGGCGCAACACGCGCTTTCCATTGGAAGCCAGCACCTCGGGCAGCGCGCCATTGTACACACGTGGTCGGCTATGACGGCGCCACAAAAAGTGCTTGAACTCCTCGGAGTTACGCAACTTATTTGAAGATTTTTCGGAGTTAGATTGCACGCTTACATTCTCTCAAGTCTCAACGCTTGTACTGACCTTGTACACCACTCATCCATCAGGGTTCTTATCCTGTCATACCACTGTTCGACGCTGTAACAAAACATAATCCTGGATTGTAAACATGTCCACGCACAGATCAATGGGGTTGCCACTGACCAAAGGGTAAACCAAAGTTGTACTCGTTCTCGGGCTTATCCAGAGGACTTCCTGGAGGAGGCGTGTACGGCTCACCCCAACGCGCACCTGGTGCGAGCAGCTCTCCAGAAGGTGTCTTGAGCAATACAGGCTTGCCTCGTTTGGGTACGGACTCGGTGGGCAATGGCTTTCGACGACGCTCCAACTCCTTTCGCAGCGCCTCACCTTCAAGAGGTTTACCATCAGGAGTTTGCAATGGTGGAGGTGCCACGGCGTCAGCCTGAATGTAGGTGACATGCAAGGGGTGCCTTGGACCAAATGGCCGCGACACCCTGATCCAGGGCATCTTGTCACGTAGCGGGATCGCACGCATGCTACTGCCCACCACAATCACCTCATAGTCCACAAGGTTATCATTGTAGAATTGCTCCAATTCCTTGAGGCGCATATCTGTTTTCACAAAGATATGATCGCCCTGACGCACGATATCAACGACCCTTGGGGGGAGCGGAAGACCAAATGCATCACCACGCAAGCGCTTGCTGTTTTTCAGGTCTTCTTGCGATTCCTCCGTGTGCGTTGGCGCAACATCTCCCTGAGAGTCGCCATCCCCTTGACAGGCACCCAAAAGCAACACACTCACCACAGCGTGACGAAAGCCCAAACCACGTAACAAAAGAAACCTCTTCTCACTAGAAACCCAGAAGAACACATGCATCAACGCATGCACAAACAAAGAGAGCATCCTGTGGCGGCCCTGTCAAAACAGGGCCGCCACAGGATGCTCTTTCATACGTCACTCAAGACTACAGGCCCACAACAAACCAGCTCAGAGGTGTCAAACCTCCCTTGGGTGGAGCCAGACGCTTGGACTGGAACTTGAGGTTCGCCCCCACATTACCCGTGGACAGGTCGGAGTTACCATTGGGCGCGTAAGCATCACCAAGGTCCGTCGCCGTCTTGCTTGTGGTTGCGATCAGCTCGGGCACAGACGCCTGATTCTCACCGCTGGTGTTCATACCAGGAGTGTCGATGTTCTCGCTGCAATCTGGAGGGAATGCCACAGTCACACCACGAATCAACATTGGATCCTGGGGCTCATACCACTTGACATAACCTGTTGCAGGATCGTCCGAGAACTCAATATCGGAGGAGAGATATCCAGCACCATCGGTGCGGAAATCAAGCGCACCAAGCGGCTTGAATGTAGGATCATCGTTGTTGTCGCGCTCACCGCGAAGTTGCAGACCCCAGATACGCGTCAGACCTGGCTCACAGACGTTATCCTTACGCTCCACAAAGGAGGTGAAGTAGACACCGTAGTTGAAGATCACAGGAGGTCCTGTCAACTTCTCGCGGTAAGGAGACGCATCTTCCTGGAAGGTTGTGAACCACTCAAGCTCATGAGGGTCAGTTGAGGAGACGCGCTCACGCACAGCGATCATGGCCTGAGTTTGGTTTGCTGTACTCACATCGGAGCGCTCACCAAGTCCGTACACCACAGTCACACGACGCTCGTTGTCAAGAGCCACGGCAGGAGCAAAGGACGCAGGACCCACGTTACGAGGTGCGGTCAACAATGTATCGTTGCCAGACAGAGGACTACAGGAGGAGACCACCGGGCCACAAGGATCAAACATCAGCTCCATGGTCCAGTTTGCAGGATCGGGATCGTTGAGGTCCATGCGGAACAAACGACCTGCGACATCACCCACAAATGCACGGTTTGACACCACGCCGATACGGTTGTCGTAAGCCACAGGAGTACCCGCAACTTCAGCCTGGAAACGGTAGGAGTCAGAGGTTGTAGGATCGGTGTAATCCACAAAGCGACGAAGCAAGGAACCTGTCTGAAGATCCACCACATACACAGCGCGACCACGACGTTCTTCAGCAACACAATCGTTTGGAGTCTTACCAAAGCCTGATGTATGAAGCTCGCCGTTAAGACCACCTGAGAAGATCGCCACAGGACGCTGGATGCGACGTGTGGAATCAGCAGTGTCAACGCCATCAAGCACCACAGTACCGATTGAGGCATCGCCGACACTCAGTCCCATAAATGGAAGGTCCTGAAGATCATCTACACCCTGACCACTGAAGGAGATGTTGGCCTGTGCGTTAGCACACTCGGAGCCAGAGAGCCCTCCACTATAAGAGTTGGAAATAGAAGCGGAGTACCCATAACGTGAGGTCAGGCCGCGCTCTTTCAGCGCAAGGATCTGACGCTGTTCCCAATCCCAGTCAAATTCCCAGTCAAAGTTTCTTCTT
>CATLTV010000236.1 GCA_950059285.1 uncultured Pseudomonadota bacterium
TCAACAAAATCAAATGGTTTCGTCGAATCGCGACACGCTATGATAAACTCGACCTCACCTATTTAAACTTCCTTCACTTGGCCTGTTGCATCATTTGGCTTCGGTAGCAAGTTTCCTTATGTCAACGGAACCTAGACCAATGATAATACTCGCACTGCCATCAATGTAAGGGTTTTTAAGCAGATGTGTGAGTGTCACGGCAACAAAGGCTACGAGGAGGCCGAGCATCGCTGCAGAGTCCTCAAACAGCACCAGGAACATGGTCGGATCTTTTCCACGACGAATCGCCTCAAAATAACCCATGTCGCCCTTGTGCTTGCGGAACTCCTTCCATGCAAAGAAGAGCGCGCTCCCTTCAAAGAGCACAGCAAAACCCAACACGATGTAATTGACCGTGGGGTCCTTAAACTCCACATGCGATGGATCCTGAATAGCCGCTAACAAGTGCTTGATCCCCTCATAACAGGAAATCCCTGCACCCAGTGCAAAGATCAGGATCGCCACCACAAAGCTCCAGAAGTAAACTTCTTTACCATAACCAAAGGGGAAGTCATCATCAGGTGGCTGTTTGGCTTTTTTCAAGCCCCACAACAGTAAAACCTGGTTGCCCGTGTCGACCATCGAGTGGATCGCCTCGGTAAGCATCGCGCTTGAACCTGTAAACGCTGACGCCGCAAACTTGGTGATTGAGATTAACGCATTTCCAGCAAGTGCGGCATAAATGACCGCTTTGGAACCTGAAGCCATTGCTCTTTCCTTCCCAAGTAATGACATACAAGACACATGAAAAAACACAGCGTACGCTGTGTTTTTTCATGTGTCTTGTATGTCATGGTAAACGCATCATCTTCGACCCAAACGCCTCGACGCTGTGAGCCTGGATGCAGTAATTCGAACCATACACAGCACTAAATGTTACTCACCTGCGGGAGCTTCTTGCTCAGCATTTTCAGCAGGCGCGGCCTCTTCCTTCACGGGAGCTTCCTCTTTCACTGGAACCTCTTCCTTGGGAACAACCACAGCAGCAGGTTGTTTGACCTCTTCTGTTGGCTCGGCAGCAGGTGTGCCATCAAGGCTTGGGGGGACCACATCAAGTGAACCCTCTTCAATCACCTCATCTTCTTCACTGGTCACGACCTGATCATCATCAAGCTCACCAAGAATGGACTGAGGAGCACTTGAGAGGTGAGCCAGCACGAGGCTCAAAATCATAAACGCAGCCGAGAAAATCACTGTCCAACGCGCAAGGAATCCACCTGCGCCCTGACCACCAAAGACCTGTGTGGATTGAGAACCGCCACCACCAAGACCAGCACCAAGGCCGCCCTTTGATGATTGAAGCAAGATCAAGATGCACAACAGAACACAACACACCACAAAGATGATGGTAAAGAATGTAATCATTTAACTTCTTCCAATTTCTCAAGTCCTCACGGCACACACTCGCCGGGAACTCTTTTATCTGCCTGGGACTCACATCACATGATAAGCCCCTGAAAATCTACGTGAAAAGCTGGCTATATAAACATATAAACCAGCATATGCTCAATGCACAACACACTTAAAGCTGCACATGGGCATTGCGCTTATACCCAAAGCACCTAGGCAACGCAAGAGCGTTAGTGTCTCCATGCTAATCTGGCAAGAGCAAGATCCGTGGAGCAGCCTTTTCAAGCTCGTCACGCTGCTCTTTTGTCAAGGGCCGACATGACGCCTTACCTTTTTTATCCTCGCGCGTACACAAATTACCTTCGTAGGGCCTCAATAACTCATCTTCACTCAACACCCAGATCTGATACAAACCATCGGGGGTCATAAATATGGTGTAACGATCTGCTGTACCGAGCAGCTTACTCACATGTGGACGCTTCTCTTGTCTCTCCAGGGGCACCTTGTGGACCAACGACTCGGACTCACTCAACGTCAATGTCACCGTATAGTGCACCGTAGGCAAACTCACCTCATGTGTGCCTGGCAACAATGATAATGATTCGCCACACACACCAAGTTTCTTACTCCTGACCCAGACCTCCAACGCACCATAACCCTCGGGACACTCCACCGTGAGCGTGCTTACCTCATCGCAAATCTGCAACCTGGGTTGCTTGTCCTTCCCATAAAGACGTATAAACTCATTCTTCTGACGTAACGCCGAATGGCATTCGCCAAGGAAATCATGTGAGCGCACAATCAATGACAGATTGTAAGAGCTCGGCTTGAGCGCATAAGACTGATACAACAACGTAAGCGCGCGCTCATAATCACTGTCAGCCCACGCCCTCATCCCCTCACCAAAGGTGCTGGACCATAAGCGCTCATCATCTGACTGCTGAGCCTGTACGGATGATGCTCCTCCCCACACACACATCATACAACTCACAAGAATCACACCAAACTTCTTCATCCTGACCCTAACTCTTCTGGTTTCTTACGGCTCGTCGACGCTGAGACAACATGTCTCTCACAATCCTCCACTGGGACGGTTTTGTAATCGGCTTTTATACTGGCACAAGACTACATCATTCTTACACTCCTGTAAGTCCAAACTTACAAATCCACTCATCATGGATACACCCCATACAACAAACACTACACACAACACACAATTCAACAACTTTTACAGCAACTTAAAACCACACAAAAACAACCCTCATCGCACCTTATTTTTCCCATCCATTCACGCAAACATCAGCCAGATTATAGAATTAGTATTGCGTCTTGCTCCAATTTCCTTTACAGCCTCTTGTACAGGGGCCATATTTGCTCGGTCCCCTTAAAACCACACTCTTTTCATGACAGCCAGACCATCATGTCCGACTCAACAAGCGAACTCATTTTCCTGATCAAAAAAGGACGCGCCGCCGCCTTTGCACTGGAAGTCCAAACCCTCGTCGAACAAGGGGAGACTCCTGCCATTGAAGGCGCCACCTTCAACAAGAAAACGATCAACAAATTCCACTTCAAAGGTATCGATATGACCAATGTCGCCTTTGAAGAATGCAACCTCTCTGAATGCATCTTTGAGGAATGCTTGCTTGAAGGCACCTTCTTTGACAACACCTCGCTTATGGAATGCGCCTTCATCGGCTGCCATGGCGAAGGTTTTGCTCTTGATACCTGCACCATCGGGCACTCCTCATTTGCTGCCATGCAATTGACAGCACCCGAGTGGAGCGACACACAGTTTAACGACTGCGCGCTGTCTTACATCACCCTTGAAGAACCTTTGCTTGAACGCCTCACGCTTCGCAATGGCTCCCTTGAGGCCGTCACCTGCAACCTCGGCGAACTTACCCACGTCACCTTGCGCGATATGGATGAGCCCAAAAATCTGGAACTCAACGAGTGCGTCACACAAAGCTGCTATGTCGTTGGCGATGATGATGTCATCCCTGAAGGCTTCAGCAAAAAGACTGGGCGTCGACGCACACTCTAGCTCATCACGAAGAGCCAAGAAAAGAGAGAGGGGGCGGCTGATTAATCAGCCGCCCCCTCTCTCTTTTCTTGGCTCTTCATAAACACACTATTTATCTCGATCTAAATCGAGATAAAGAAGGAGCTGTTGGAAGAAGAGCGAAGGAGAAAGGCTTGAAGTTCAAGGAGTGAAAACCAAGAAATGTAGCTGTGTTACCTTCTGTTTTCACGACACTGACATTCAACCTTTACACAAGCTTTTCCCGACAGATCCTTCTTTATGATGCTCTAAATATACGCGTTAACCCAAACGACACAGACACCAGTATCATGCTCACAAAGACGGACAACAACACAAACACACTGCGCGACTGATCCACAGGCTTCTGATACCTCGGCGCTCGCCATAAATACGTGGACGTCCTGATGTTCACATATGCATCTGCCCACAGAACCTCCTGCACATCGTTAAGCTCAAACTGAGGCACATTACTGTCAAGCCACACCTGCTCACGCGACCAGTCCTGCGAGGGCTTACCCTTCTCGGGCTTGAACCTCATCAAGAACGCCTGATCTTGCACAGTCCCCAACACCACAAGCCAGCCCCCCTGCTCATTGATGCTGTAGATCCTCTCACCAAGCTCCATGATGCTGTCACTCCAGCTCCCACCACCATCCTCACTCACATACACACCAGATAAATCCACGCGCACAAGATGCTCTGATGACATCGCGAAAAAGTATGCAAAACCCTCGCGCGCCGAATAGGTGTACACATTCTTCCACGCCTCATCGTCCGATGCTCTCGACCACAGACGCACGCGCTCCTCAAACTCAAGTCCTCTGCTCTGCACATAACTCACGCTGCCTGATGGCGGCAATAACCACTGCGTAATACGTTGTCCCTGCAAAGCCTGCACAAAACTGTCTTGCTGAGGCTCATATCGCCAGCTCGACGCATTATCACTGCTCCACCACACCCCATGATGCAGGGTCAACGCCCCTACCTGTTGTGTCCCCTCTCTGAAGACAAGATCCACAACGCTCATATCACGCTGCCCATATGCCACGCTATTACCCGGAAATATAAATGGATTCTCGCGCTCGGAAACCTGCTCAACAAGCTCCTGAAAACTTTGCTCACTCCTCGCCAAACCCACAGCGATCAATCCCCCGCCCTGCGTACCCACAAGAACCTGATCGCTCAACATATGCATTGCTGTCACACCACGTGATAACACCTGTGACCAGCTTTGCTGCACAAGTGACCCGGGCACCCCAATGCCATCTTCCCTGTATAATCCAGAGGGCGTCCCAACCCACACCTCTCCCTGATACAGATCCATGTCTGTCACCACAGAAGCATCAAGCCCCTGGTTCTCAAGCTGCCATTGCTGCCCTTGATTCTCTCCTCTCAATACGCCCTGACCATGTGTAAATGCCCACAGTCGTAGCGTATCATCCTCACCCCTCATCGCCTCAAAGGAGGTGATGCCTCGCTGATCGCGATCCTGTTTTCTCACCAGCGAAAAACTCCGCCCCCCATCCATACTCCTGAAGATCCTGCCATAACTTGTCCCGGCAAAGACCATCGCCGTATCGCTCTGCCCTCCTTCCACAGGTATAACCTTGAGTGCCGTAAACTCCTCATCACTTGATTCATCCTCAAGCACACGCGTACGATCCCAACGCTCGTAATCATCACTCTGATACACAGAATCAGCCGTCAACGACAACACACGCCCCGTGGACTCCTCTCGCCATAAATCCACATCCACAAAGGGCAATACACTCACCAAGACCCACCTGGAATGGCGAGCATCACGACGGTATACATGCAACTGCTCGCCGAGCACTGTGAGTAGCTCATAAGGATGATTCTCCGTCGCAGGATAATAATGCCTCAACACACGAGGCACCTGCTCGGACAACTTCCACCTCAAACCATCCACACCTTGCAATGAGATCTCTTGCCATCCTGGCTCCACTGCACCCGCGCTATCCGAGGGCTCTTCCCTCTGCCAGATGCGATCCTCTGCCATCACAAAGAGCTGGTTATGCTGCTCAAACACACAGACAGACGCCCCCTGCACCTGCCCACCACTGGCGCTTAATCGAGGCGCACGCCCCTGTAACGCAAGCGGCAAGATCTCTTCTCTCCAACCACCATCCCCAGAAGAAATGCTCCAGAGCTTTGATGTGGATTGCAAGACCCCCTGTGTGACCAACCACAATCGCTTGTTATACGAGACAAAGTTTCCCTCGCGTTGACCTGTACAGGCTCGCCAGGTCAACTGCTCGCTGGATGCACTCGGAAAGGATCGCTGCTCTGCAGAATCTCCCACCCAGAGCTGACTCCACCCCCCAGATACATAACTGAACACGCGCTGCTCAGATAATACGAGCGGCACAACACCCTTGCCCCCTGGCACCATCGCTGATGCCTGGACAATTCCCCCCTCTGGCAATGTCACACGTTGTGGCTTTGAGATCGCGTCCTGCCGTTGACAGGATGTGACCATGATCGCCACAGCGCACCACAACACACAGACATGAAACATATGACCACAAGGGGGGCGTGATTTACGCAGTAAATCACGCCCCCCTTGTGGTTTCTTGCTCTTATTGCTGGTCAACAATCGTGAACTCCACTCGCCTGTTCTTGGCGCGGCCTTCAGCCGTCTCGTTCTCTGCAATAGGTTGGGTCTCACCATAACCTACCGCCTCAAGACGATCCTTCTCCACACCTTTCTTGATCAAGTACTTCCTGACCGAGTTCGCACGACGCTGACTCAACTTCTGGTTGTACTCATCACGACCACGCTCATCAGTGTGACCCTCAACCCTCACAAATTGAATCTGCGGGTTCTCGACCAACACGCGCGCAACCTCATCAAGAATCTCGTAGCTCTGCTTCAAGATCGTGTCCTTGTTTGTCGCAAAGTACACAGGCTCTGTAATAATGATCTTGTCCTTGGATACGATCACCTTCTCGTTAGGATCATCAGGACAGCCATCCTCATCCATAAAGCCATTCTTGTTCTCTGGCTCATTTGGACAGTCATCAAGCTGATCCACGATGCCATCCTTGTCATTATCGATGTCAGGACAACCATCGCCATCCTCAAAGCGATCCATATCTTCTGGATCTTCTGGACACTTGTCATACTTGTTCGGGATGCCATCGCCATCAAGATCATCATCAGGACAACCATCCTCGGCAACCTCCACACCCTCAGGCGTGTTGTCACACTGATCGACATCATCCTCGATGCCATCGCTGTCGTTATCAAGATCAGGACAACCGTCAAAGTCTTCATGGCCATCAAAGTCTTCAGCCTGACGAGGACACTTGTCTCGCTTGCCGTAAATGCCATCACCATCAAAGTCATAGCCCCACTCGCCACCAGTCACCCAGTAGCCACCAAGACCAAGAATCAACCTTGTGTTCGGCGTTCCCACACCTTCAGCTAACCCTGCACCAAAACCTGCGGTCAAGGTCCAGTCTTTGTACAAACGATAACGTGCTGCGATCTTTGCCTCCGCATTGACCTCCTCATCACGCAATCCGCGACCTCGATTGGCGATCCCCACCGCGCCATCAACCTCGGCCAACAAATCAAGACGATCAAACAACAACGGAAGGCTCGCACCTACTCCCCAGAGCACCTCATCATTGATCAGCGCTCCCCTGAAATCACGATAATCCCCCGCGCGATAACGATAACCCACGTTCACACCCATGCGCAGACCAAAGCCCTTGATCAAGAACTTGTCTGCTGCCATCTGTGCCTCAACGCTCAAATGATCATCACTGCTAAATGCATTGTTGCTCGCAAGTGGCGCATACACCGCCAAAATCGCCGCAAGACCCACCTTGTCCTCAAACAGATCAAGAATACGGAACTTACCACTAAACCTCATATCGTTAATCGCAAACGCCTTGAGATCATCCGAGCTAAACGCAGGATCATTGAGCATCACAGGGCTCAACTCCTCACTCCTTTGCATCAAGGTCACGGGCACCAACCAGCCCACCTCAAAACGATCAAAGAGACCGATGTTTCCCATCAAACTTAATGTCGTCTGAAAATCAACCGTCTCCTTACCCACTGAGCTCGCGACATCACCACCTGTTGCAATATTCAAGGGGCGATCGGCCACATCAAAATAGAACCCGATGTCCCAATCAAGATGGTCTGGCGTCGCGGTGCCATAGACGTTCAAGAAATCAGCAGGGCCTGTCGCAGGACGAAACCTCTGCAACTGCAAGGAAGGCAACTCAATCTCATCCGTGCTCTGCGCATACACATCTGCACTCCACACGCTGGAGAGTATCAGGAACACGCCCATTACCCACACAGCACCCCTACCACTCCACTGCATAAGTCCTCCTCGCAACTTTGCGCCAAAACCAGCCATCTCTACTGACACTTGATGTCTCCTCTCTAAAAACACACTGTAAACCATCCAGCCACAATGCATGATCTCATCAAACATACATGCCCATCACATACCACGATCAACAAGCTCTTGTCATGATACAAACCCTCTGAATCATCAAACACAACACCTCAATACATGACCTCAACACTTCCTCCCTGCCCGTACTACATTCATTTACACTGACACACACATTGTGATAGGCTGGCCATGTGCTTGTGCGGCGTGCCACCCCTGTGGCTCACACCTCACAAACAACCCCAAAAAATAAAATAAAACCCAGTAACTTGGCATATATTTATGCCAAACCACGACCACGCCATGGGACATCCACGCACGACACGATGCCCATCACGGTCCTCTGGTTATACTGCGTTCATGACTTGATGTGTTGTATGCTCTCTGGTGTGGTCCTTCATGATCACACCATAAAACTTGTAAGATGAATGACTGACTCCTCGCCCCAACAAAACAAACCCCAACCCACGTTTAAAACTGGGGATATGTTGGCTCGACGCTACCGACTAATTAAACGTCTTGGCGTCGGTGGGTATAGCACCGTCTTCTCTGCACTCGATCTGAGCAACAACCGTGAAATCGCCATCAAGATCCTCAAAACGGGCGGTGGTAACAACGATCCAAGCGCGCTGGCTCGCTTGCGACAGGAGGCAAACCTCCTCCAGTCCATCTCACACCCACACGTCCTCACCATCTACGCGTTTGAACAATTCCAGGACCTCGCTTACGTCACCATGGAAAACGTCCCTGGAATCAGCCTCGCGCATATCATCTATCGCGAAGGCCCCGCTCCCAGCGAACGTGTCCTCCCCATCGCCAAACAACTCCTCGGGGCCCTCCACGCCGTGCACGCCCAAAATATCCTGCACCGCGACATCAAACCTGAAAACATTCTCATTACACCCGGACAACCCGAGACCTGCAAAATCGTCGACTTCGGCCTCGCCAAAGCCTACATCGATACCAACCTTGGCGCAGATAAACTCAAGGTCACACTCGTCAAAACCAAGGCTGGTGGGTTCCTTGGTACGCCCCGCTATACGCCCCCCGAACAAGCGCTTGGCGATGATGTCGGCCCCTACACCGATCTCTTCTCCCTCGGACTCGTCATCGCAGAATGGCTCACGGGTGAAGTCCGCCTCAAAGGCGACACACACGCAGAACTCATGCGTAACCTCGTCGGCCCCAAGGCCATCGATGTCTCCGATTGCCCCAGAGCATGGCAAAAATGGCTCGCCATGATCCTCTGCAAAGACCCAAACCGACGCTTTCGATCCGCGCAACAAGCCCTCACCGCCCTGATCAATGAAGTCGAATCTGAAGTCTTCGATCGACGCGCTGAAGAACTCGCACTTGATGTGCCCGATGGCTTCTTTAGCTCCACGGAATCCGATAACAACACCAGCTTCCTTGACGAAGATGGCCCCCTTGAACTCGACCTCGAACGCGTTCAAAACACACCCAAACCCTCTTTTGCTCCCCCTAATGGACCTCCTCTTCATCATAACTTCGGTCCACCACCTCAATTTGGACAGTCCCCTCAATTTGGGCAACCTCCTCAACAGGGCTTCTCAAACACGCCTCTCCCTTTTCAACAACCTCACCACGCTGTCGATGAAATAAGGCCCGCCAAAACATCCCTGTCCACCTACGTCCTCGTGGCGATCATCGGCGGTAGCATCGGTGTCGTCATCCTCATTGTCATCCTCCTCATATTTCAATAACCCCCTCAAACTTATCAGGTCCCCTCCATGAACATTGTCATCCTCTCCAGAGGGCGCATGCTCTACAGTACTCGCCGCCTCATTGAAGTCGGTAGAAAACGCGGCCATGATGTACGTGTCATCGATCCACACCGTTGCTCCATCTCCATTATCGATGGCCAACCCAATATCCTCCATGAAGGACTCTCCCTCCATAAAACCGACTGCGTCATCCCTCGCGTCGGCGGAAACTCCGTCGATATGGTCCTCTCCATCCTCAAACAATTCGAAACCCTCGACGCGCTCTCGCTCAACAGCGCTGATGGCATCCTCCGCAGTCGTGATAAGTTCCGCTCCCTTCAGGAACTCTCACAAGCAAAAATCCCCACCCCAAACACCATGATGCTCCTTCAGCCTGACCTCCTTGAATCCGCTGTCTCCATGCTCAAAGGTCCTCCGATCATCATCAAACTTCGCGAAGGCACACAGGGCGTCGGCGTCATCAAAGCCGACAGCATTAACTCCGCGCTCTCCACCATTCAGGCCATGTGGTCCCTCGACCAAACCGTCCTCCTTCAAGAATTCAT
>CATLTV010000237.1 GCA_950059285.1 uncultured Pseudomonadota bacterium
TCGGCCCGCGCCTCTTTTGGCGTATATGAAAAACTTTCATACCACCCCCTGATATCCGTCAATAAAGTGACGAACAGAAGTAAGATCACTACGCTGTTATGCACCAACAATCACATTTCCAGTCGGGTATAATTATTGCAGTTTATTTTAGGTGGATGAAAATGCCCAAAAGAACCACCAACCACTCTGTTTATGGATGGAGACCATGATGCCAAAAATAAAGCACCAGCAGAGGTTCATGCGACAGGCCATATGGCTTACTGCACTCGTCGGGACAAGCGTCCTGTGTGTGCAGACCGCGTCTGCAGAACCACAGGTCATCTTGAACCCAAGAGCCTATACACTCTCACAGCCTGGAGAGGCCCCCGTCACCATTCCTGCGGTGGAGACGATTGGTAGCGCCGCCCAGTTTTATGACTACTACTCAGCCTCATCACACACTGGATATGAGCGCCTGGGCAGGAGTTTGATGTTCCTTCACCGTGATGTGAGCCAGAACCCACCTCCCGTGAGTTTGATCATCACACACGGCATTGACTATAACACCTCGGGGCAACGTCAGCCCACAGCCGAGGTGAACATGGACATCACCAATCTCCCCGCAGCGACAGTCATTACGCAGTCTGATGATGGTGGTGAGCTTAAAAAAGTCAACGCCACCACAGCTGAAGGCCGCTGGTGGTTCAGAGACAACACAGATGGTGGTGTGATCCAGGGATTGCCTGAAGATCAGGACTGGGACATCAACATCGATGTGGACTTCATCCAGGGATTGACAGAGTACGAATACTTCTTTGCCAATGGTCAGAACATCACGCTTGATCCGACAAAAAGCGTCACCATTGGTTATGATGCCCCACCCACCAACGCGACATACAGTGTGGAAGGTTACGAGGGTGTCCCTGTGACAATTTGCGCCACTGTGGTGAGCAACAACAACAGCACCTCCTCCTATGTCTGGACATGGGAGACTGATGCTGCGCCCCACACCAGCACAGGTTCTACAGGTTCAGACATTGAAACCATCTGTAATACCTACACGTACCAGGAAGATGGCATCTACGAGGTTGAGCTTGAGGTCACCGATGGCACGGGCACAAGCACCGTGACCACACGTGTCTTTATCAACAACACAGATCCTCCCGGAGACAACGTCGATCCGCTCCACGATGAGTTTGACGGTGAGTGGAAGAGCTGCCTCTGGGACAGTTATCAGCGCTATGGTGGCGACACCTATCGTGAAGGCGACCCCAAGTACGATCCAGGTCTGAACACTGTGCGAAACGACCGCCTCGACCTCAAGGTCCCCGCCAATTATCTGGCAGGTATGGACTGGGAGACAGGTCTTGAGAGCACATACATGCTTGGCGGAAACTTCGACGTCCAGGTCGACTTCCACCTCCCCGATGCAGAGTACTGGACCAACCTCGACATGCGTGGACTCAACGTCCTCTTTGTCGAGTTGATGGCCAACGATGCAGGCTCAAGACGTCGTCAGGTGCGTAACTCTCGCTTGAACCCTGACACCAACCAGGCCGTCTTCAACCCTCACCTCTGGGTCGCCAACGCTAGCGCCAGCAAGGTGACACAAATTGACACCGATAACCCCACCACCAACTACGGTAGCGTGGATAACGGTATCCTGGGCCAGTACAACACAGGTAATAACCCAAGCCGTACCTCCGTGGATTTGCTGGGCAACGTTTGGATCAACCACCGCTGTGACTCCTCCGTGTGGCGTATCCGCGCCTCGGAATGTACACCTCCATCCTGTACCGTGACTGAGGTTAATACGGGCTACAAAGATGAGTTCAACACCGCTTACAGCAACGGTCAATGTAATGGTGGTGGTGTTGCTGTCGATAAAAACAACGACCCCTGGGTTGGCTTCCTGAACGACCGCGTGATCACCAAGCTTGACCAGTCCACAGGTCAGGTGGTGCTCGCCACAAGCGTGCCAGGACGCGTGTACGGCGTCGCCGTGGACGTCAACGACTACATCTGGGTTGATCAGATGTGGGACAGTAGAATTTCCAAGGTCGATGCGCTTACAGGCGCCAAAATCGCTGACTACCGCCCCAATGATGGGCTCTGCTTTAGCCCTTATGGTATCGCCGTTGATGCCTACGGTAAGATCTGGAACGGCATGTGGGGCAGCTGCCCTTACATCACACGCTTTGATCCAGTGACCGAAACATTTGAACGATTCCAATCCCCCAACGGCAGCGCTGACCTTCACTACAACCGTGGTGTGGCTGCTGATAACCAGGGACTCGTCTGGACCGTCAGTTCTTATCGCGACAAACTCAGCGTCTTCAACATGGACACTGGCGCTTTTGTCGCGTCCTACAATACATGTGACTCCCCAAGTGGTGTCGCCCTTGACCGTAACAACCGCGTATGGGTGACCTGTATGGGTGGTAACGGCGCTGTCTGGATGCACGATCGCGATGGTACTCCGCTTGCCCAAATTCAGACAGGTTCAACCACCTACTCTTACTCTGATATGACAGGCTACCAGCTCAGAAACTTTGGTTCTGATGCGTGGAAAGAAAGCTTCACTGCAAGCCAGAGCGTTCAGGAAGATGCCTACTTCATCAGCTCCGTGGAGAACAACTACGGTGGTGGTATCGAAGATGGCGTGGGTGGAAACGAGTCCGTGGACCCCACACTCGCTCCCGTGCAAAACTTGAGCACAACCAGCGCAAACCAGTACGAACTTAACCGCATCCGCTTTGGTGAACTTTACTACACAGATAAACTCTTCCGCATTCTTGGACAGCCAAGCGATGTGGAAGGACTCTGGGGCCTTCGTACACCCGACAACGACAGACTCCGCAAGGACGATGTCCTCGTGACCCTTGATGCCACCCAGGAACTTGACGCCTACATCGCATACGATGCCAAGGCCAACAGGCTCCCCTCATGGCTTCAAAACAACTACACCATGGTCGATGATGACAACGATGGTAACCAGGATCAGGTGACGACCACAAATACACGTTCACCTGTCTATGACCTCTACAAGCGTCGCTACAACACAGGTGATCAGATCGTCTTTGGTGGCAACCTCGCCAGAACCTCTGCCACAGGTACAGTCTACGCTTCATGTAAAGACATCATCGCACGCGATCCTCTCGCACCATCGGGCACATACACCATTGATAACGGCACCAGCGGCCCCATCAGCGTCTTCTGTGACATGGAGTCCGATGGTGGTGTTGGTCACACCGCAATCCGTATTCCTGTGCCCACCACAAGCACCAACCAGAATGACTACGCCGCTGCATGTAACGCCATCGGCATGGACATCATCGTGCCACGAAGCAAGGGACACGCCGAACAACTCATGGCTCACTTTGGCGAAGCACCAAACGTGGTGAACGTCAAAGCCGTGAACGTTGATGGTTCCACAGTCGATCCCTACAGCCGCTACAGCAGCTTTGGATTCTCTGGCTGGATTGGTCACTGCCGCGATGAAGCAGGCAGCCCACGCGACTGCTCCTACTACCTGTCTGACTACAACGATGGTGATTGCGACAAGGCAAGCCCCAACGAGCTCAACCCATTCTTCCCTTATGTCGATGGTAGCCATGACAAGCTCCTGACACGCTCCACCGCCACCAACGCGCCTGGATGTCGCATGGGTGAATGGTACAGCAACCGTCAGATGTACATCACTGGCTGGGTCATGTGCTCACCCAATGACACTTACATTGAACCTGCACAGAGCTGCGCAGACATTGCCTTTGCCAAGTCACAACACAACACCACACAGGGCATCTCAGGTACATACACCCTCACCACACAGAGCGGCACAACCTACGAGGCCTACTGTGATATGCACCTTGAAGGTGGTGGTTGGACACAGGGCATCCGTCAGGCAAACAACAGCACGTTGTTCAACTACGACTCCTCCTACTGGACCGACGGTACGCTCTACAACGAAGGACAGGTCGCGCCTAACAACAGAGACGCCAAGTTCCAGTCCTTCCTCTCCGTACCTTTTGATGAGATCGCAGTCGGCATGACACAGTCCTATGGCGCAACAGCCGAGAGCACCATCTCTCGCGACAGCTACCGCTATGTCACCATGCCACAGAGCGCATCCTCCATGTTGAGCCTGTTCCAGTCACCTGGTGAAAAACTCAGCAACGCAACCCTTGCAGGTACGTCCACCACAGGCCGTAACGCATGGAAATCGCTGATCACAGACTCCTCATTGCAGTACAACTGTAACAAGCAGGGTGCCAACGTGGGTAACAACTACGCTCGCGTACGCCTCGGTATCCTTGGTAACAACGAAAATAACTGTGGTTCACCTGACTCTCGCCTTGGCGTGGGTGGTCGTGGTAGCGCTTGCGGTCAGGACAACAACAACACCTCGGGTAACACCGCAACCTGCTCTCCTGACAATGGCAACCGCAACCACCGCGCAGCAAGCACGGTCATGGCACGTAAGAAGTACGGCAAGCTCATCGCCGACTGGAATTTCAACGGCGACCTGACAGACCGCTCTGGCAACGGCCACGACGCACGTGTCCGTGTCACAAACCGTCCCTGGTGCACTCAGGCTGGTCCTGTGTACAACACAGGCGTCAGCGCTGCGACACAGGATCAGGCGCTTGAATACGATGGCTGTGATGACCTTATTGACGTGCCCTCCATGGCCACCGTCAACACAGACAGCGTCACGCTCTCCATGTGGCTCTACCTCGACAGCAGCAAGTTCGCCCGCGATGCAAACAACAACTGGATCTCCTTGCTCAACAAGACCTTTGAAACCTCTGGTGCAACCACAGGTTACGATATCGTCATTGAAGAGAACGGACTGGTTGCCTTTGACACAAGTCACCAGGGCATCAGCGGTAGCCACCGTTGGTGGACACGCAAGAAGGTCCCATTTGATGAGTGGGCTCACCTCGCTGTATCTTACGATAACGTCACCAAGACCAAGTACGCCTGGATCAACGGTGAGCTGATCGATACCGTTAACCTCCCCGCGAACTATGGCGGAATCAAACCTAACGGTGTGGTGCTCTACATTGGTAGTAACCCGAACACCTATCCAGCCAACGGTGGCGGAACCATTCCTGGTAAACTTGATAACCTCAAAGTTTACGATGGTCTGATTCCACAAGAAGCCATGGAAAGTTTGGCAGGCTCACGTGCAAGCTCACGTGTCTCCAATTACTTTGCTTACTTCAAACCCACCATCTTCTCTCAGGCTCCTCCTGCAATCAGCCAGTACACCATCATCGAAGATCCTGTGAAGGATGCTCAGGACAACGACAAGGATGTCCTCTCCACAGCAGGTCGCCTTCGTATTACAAGAACAGCGAGCATCTGGAGTTTCTTCTACGCAGATGAAGTCACTGACCCCACCGTGTGGAAGCGCATGGGTGACCCCATGGATCTCGGCGAGCAGAACACACGTATTCGTGTCCGCACACGACTCGATCCGTTCTGGCACTCTGGTCCTGTAAACAACCCAGGTGGCGCACTCTCAATTCAGTACGATAACTACCGCGTGAACTCCGCAGATGAGGTCATCGGTGCTCCGATTGAAGTGTGTAACGGTCTTGATGATGACTGTGATGGTCGCATCGATGAAAACTATGTGGGTAAATACGAGCCATGTAACACAGGTCTTCCTGGCGTGTGTGGCGACGGTTACCTCGTGTGTGAAAACGGTGGCATGGTCTGTAAACAGATCAACCAGCCCTCCGTTGAACTCTGCGATAACATCGATAACGACTGTAACGGCATCGTTGATGACTTTGTCGATGGCGGCGAAACCGCCAGTGGTGATTACGTCTCCACAGGTGAATCCTGCTCCGATGATGGCGCAACAGGCCCATGTCAAAATGGTCAGTACATCTGCGAAATGGGTGTGATGATCTGCAAAGGCGTGACTCCTGCTGAACCTGAAATCTGTGATGGTATCGATAACGACTGTGATGGCGTCGTGGATAACACCTCCAATCACATCTTTGCCGAGCTGACACAGTTCCTCACCGCCAAGCAACGCACCATGCCATTCATCTGGCCTCGTCCTGTGATCGGCACCATGCCGTTCTTCACAGACAACGGCGATCCTAACGATGACTTCGTGCGCTACGATGGCGCTAACTCTGACCCTGCACTGAGCACTGTCTACCTGACCACAACCTCCAGCGTACACACGCTGCGTAAGGCCAAGGTTATCTTCTACCTCGACCCCACGCTCGCCGATGCACAGAACCCTCGTGGTCGTTACGTGCTCTGGTTAACACACGGTCGTGCAGAAGCTGCTCAGGGTGCTGCAAACGCTGCGTATGCCATCAAGCATACCTTTGATAACCCTCTTGATGTCATCTTCAATGACAGCAACGAGTCCAGCATCCACGCAGGTAACTCCTCGAACTCGTACCAGAACTTCGTCGTGACCAGCGAAACAGCATCCTCTGGTGGTGTCGCTCTTGGCAGCTTGCCAAGCGCAGAGAACTGGACCATTGAACTCTCCGCAACCTTCGATGGCGACATCGATGGATGGGAGCTCTACAACCCAGAAACAGGCGCTCACCTCGAGCTGAACCCCTCTCAGAAACTCACCCTTGAGAACCAGGATCTTCCTGGTAGCACACTCCTGACCGCCGACTCTGGACAACCCTGCGCTGTCCCTGGCGCACAGGGTATCTGTGAAATGGGTACAGGCGTCTGCTTCGATGGTAACTTCATCTGTAACCAGACAGTCACACCCATGCCTCACGAACTCTGTGACGGCCTTGATAACGACTGTGATGGCCTGGCAGATGAAGCCAGCAACATCGTCTACGCCAAGGTTGAAATCCGTCAGGACGGTCACCCCGACCTCGACTCATGGCTCTGGGCTCCCACCATTGATAATGGTATCAGCCCTGAACAATCCATGAACTTCCAACCCGAAGTCTCCGATGACCGTGTCGGCTCTCCTGACATGCGCAGCGTTGAAGATATGATGCAGTCCCTGCAAAAACTCGACGCCAGCGTCCTGACATTCCACCTTGACCAGCGTAAAGGTCAGGGCACCATCTCCATGCCACTTCTTCATGGCGCGCGTGAAGAAAATGTCACCGCTCTTGTTCCTGCTGAAACCAGGCTCGAACTTGAACTTGAAAGAATGTCTGGTGGAACCCTTCCCAAGGAGCTCTTCACCTCACTCTACGATGATCGTACGGGCGCTGTCGCGGACGCCGCTCCAAGCGATTACAACCCCAACAAGTTCACCTTCAACTGGACCCTTGAGCGCAACTCAACCAGCACAGCCAGAGTCATGCGTGAAGCCGACGGTATCGTCGTACGCGACATCGCCGAGAGCTACAGCTTCGCTGGCAGCAGCTACCAGCTCAAGTTCAAGGAGATGGGCAACCTCGACGCATGGGAGTTCTACCGCCCATACCGCGTGGTCATCACACTTGATGAAGACAAACCCGTGGAGGTCCGCACTTCACTTGTCACAGAGAGCGATGCGCTCTGTGTGATTCAGGACCACCCGCTTGAGAAATGTCTCGGTACGCTCAGCAACTACGTCTGTGTCGATGGACAGGTCACCTGTCAAATCAACCCTGCTGGCTGCTGTGAAGACCGCGATGGCGACGGCTACTACGGTTACGACTCTGTCACCTGTGCCACAGGTACAGACTGTGATGATGACAACGAACTCGTAAACCCCGCTGCTCAGGAAATCTGCGATGGCATTGATAACGACTGTAATGGTTTCATCAACGGCACGCAGGAATGCTCCTGGCTTGATTCAAGCTGTAACGTGATCGATGAAGAGTTCCCCGAAGCTGGCGACGCCTGCGAAGGTCCTCTTGATGCAGATTGCAACGAGGTTGGAGATGGCGGTTACGATTGTACACGTGACGCTGCTGGTAAATGTATCCTCGATGCCGAAGGCAAGTGTGACCTCTTTGTTGTCACCTCTGTCGGTGAATGCTCCACATCCACGGTTTGTCTTGATGGTAACCTCACCTGTAACAACACAGGTGGACCTACTGAAGAAGTCTGTGATGGCCTCGATAACGACTGTGATGGCGAAGTCGATGCATCCTACTACTCCAAGGACAACACACCCGATGCACCAGAGTACTGCCTTGATGGCAAGCGCTGCGGTCCTCGTGAGTGTGACTACCAGGATGTCTGTGGTTGTGAACCTGGCAAGATCGGTGTCGAAGCCTGTGAATGTCGTGCGGCTCTCGAGTTCTCTCAGGGCACAAACCCATGTACAGGAAACACCTACTTCGATGGAACTCAGTGCGTCGCAGTCTGTACCGAAGACAACGACTGTGAAGACGGCTTTGTCTGCGACATGACCACACGCGCATGTGTCAAGCCAGCGCCCAAAGCTTCACAGGATGCCACATCGCCAAGAGGTTGCTCCTCTGCCAAGGCTCCCGCTACCCCCACGGGCGGCTTCCTCCTTGGCTCACTTCTCCTGCTCGGTGGACTCTGCTCCTCCAGAAGGAGAAGAAAGAAGTAATCCACACTTCACATCGTAATTAACCAAATCGGGCGAGTTCTTTGAAAAAAGAACTCGCCCGATTTGATTCTGTCATGTTCTGAGCTTACCCTCGCAGGGTTGTCTATTCGCCCCCTTTTGCTTGCCCACACACCATGCACACCCCACTTACACACGTCTCTCCCATGATGCTCCTGTTTGGTATGCTCGCCAGCACATTCCCCATGCAGATGCCATCCAAAACAAGCACGTATTGGCATGATGCCTCCACACAAGGCATGCTCACCGCATCCGAACTTGATGAGGTCAGCGGTATCACCTCCAGTCAACTTGGCCCTTACCTCTGGGCCCATAACGACTCGGGCGACGCCGCACGCATGTTTCTCCTCGACCACGCAGGCAACCTGATTCACACCGCCAACCTTGAAGGACTCAAAGCGTACGACAATGAAGATCTGACACGTGGCCCCTGTGCTCCAGATGACCTCGCGTCACACTGTCTATTTCTTGCAGATATGGGTGACAATCGCCACAAACGCGAGCTCATCGTGGTCCATAAACTTCAGGAGTTCATGGACAACAACAACCTCCCATCGCTCAAACCCATCTCAAAAATGTTGCTGCGCTACCCAACCCACAAGGGACAGGACGCGGAAGCCGTCATGAGTCACCCCATCACAGGCGACCTCTATATCCTCGACAAATCACGCTCTGGAGAGAGCAACCTCTACAAAGTACCGCGCGAGGCTCACAACAAGCAGACAAAAAAGAAGCTCCACGATCTGGAACTTATTGCCCCCGTACGCATCAATCACTCAAGTAGCTCGGGACAACTTGTGACCTCGGGAGAATTTTCTGCAAACGGGCAGTGTTTAATCCTGAGAACCTATCTTGAGGTACTCACGTACTGCAAACAACCTGAACACTCCTGGACACACGCACTGGCACAACCTCCCGACCGATTCATTACACCTGCAATGCTTCAGTCCGAGGCGATCGCCGTTGACCCCAACACGCACGACCTCTGGATCACAAGTGAACGCCTCTACTCACCGATCATCAAACTCACTCCCACACCACATATGCAGGCGCAGGGAATCAAAAAATAATCCTCGCTAAATTTTCTCTCTTTTAGGATAATCTTACTGAAGGCAGAAATTTATCACCCTGAGATCACCACAACATCATGCCGATCACCAATGAAGACATATTCCAGGAAGTCAGGCGCTACAGGCCAAAGGACTGGACCGTAACTTTTCTCTGGATCTCCCTTTTTCTCAGCGCGACCATGATCACGGGCACACTGATGTGGAACCTCGGCAAGACCATGCGTGTCGAAAGCTACCTCCAGGAGCACAGCGTCAACACCTGCCTTGCTCTACACCTGCCACCTGCGCAAATGTCCAAACCTCAGGACTCCACACCTTCCACCAAACAACTCTGCGAACACATCGTCTCCCAGAGCCATCAGCGCTGCTTTGATCGCACGGAACACCTCAAGAATGACCTCCGCACACGACGCACTGATTATATGGCCTGCGTCATGGAACTTGGTAGCCAACAAGCAGCCGTATCCACAACAGATTAGCGTATCATATAGCACCAGACAGAGAGGGGCGCGGGGGC
>CATLTV010000238.1 GCA_950059285.1 uncultured Pseudomonadota bacterium
CCGCCCCTTCAATGCAGTAGAGCGCGCGTCTTATTCCGTGGAGTTTATCTTTTGAATGAGCTGTCGGAGGCGTTGTCGTGACGTGATTTTACTGAGGGATTCCGAATAGCTTGAGGCGTGTGTGCTGAGTAGCGACTGGGTTTGCTCCTCGACAGCGCGAGCAAAGTCGTGCGTGAGATCGGGGAGCGTGTCAGGATCGGAGTCGGGGAAGAACTCGGGAGGTGCGATGGGTTCGCCGACGAGGAAAGAGAAGGGGATGCGTCGTGCAAGCGGGATGAACAGAGGGACTTTGAGAGTGTTCTGGGAGAGCCCTCGCATGGGGAGCACGCCACGTTCAAAGAGGAGGTGAAAGCATTCATCGGGGCCAGCACCCACAATGGGAATGATCGGTTTTTGAGCGAGGATAGCGACATGAGCAAAGCCTTTACGGCCGTTCCACTTGAGGGTGTAGCGCTCACTTTTGTTTTTAAGCGAGTCACGCGCACCGCCAGGATAGGTCAGGACAAGCTCGTCTTGCTGGAGTAATTCGATGGCGCTGTTGCGCTCACCAGGGACCATACCGATATGTTCAAGTGTGCGCCCTACAAGTGGGATATCAAAGAGGCTTTTGAGGGCCATCCCACGGGGAAAGCGCTCGGTTTGTGCCACAAGTTCGGGAAGCAGCGCCCAGGTATCAATGCCAAGGAGGGCGTGGTTGCCCACGAGCATGGCTCCGCCTTCAGAGGGGATATTGTGGATGTCCTTGATCTCGACGCTGAAGTATTTGCTAATGGGTGAAGCGAGTTTGTAGACAGCGCGAACCACAGGATCATTTTTGGCGAGTTGTTTAAGTTTTTTACTCCGATCAGTCATGTTATGTGTGTAATGCCTTGTAATATAAAGAAATTATAAAGTCGTGGGGTTGAATGTAACCTCATGCAGCGCGTGAGCAAAGTGTAGCAAATCGCAGGAGATAACACACGACGATAATTTTGCTTCTGATGCACCTTCCTGGGCAGTGATCACATCTTAGAGTTGTAGCGTAAGGGTCTTTACAGGTTTTTTGATGCCATGCCTTGGGCGCTTGACAGAAGAGATGAGTTGATATGACACAGACAGGAGACATTTTTTTCACCCCTCCAGGCGAGGCGGATATGCCAGTGATTCCAGAGTGGCTGTATCGAGGTGCGAATGCGTTTGCGGTACACAGCTTGTTCCATACCATGAATGTGCTCAATCAAATGCGACACCGTGACTCGGAGAGGTATCTTCAGGTCGAGGTGATGCGCGATGTGGATTATGGCACAGGTCAGCGTCTGGACATCTGGAGGCCCGTGGTTGAGCACGATCGTGCGTTGCCTGTGATGTTGTTTGTGCATGGTGGTGGTTTTCGTACGATGAGCAAGCGCACACACTGGTTCTTTGCCAGGACGTTTGCGCGCATGGGTTTTGTGGTGTGCAGCGTGGACTACAGGATGGGGCGCGCGCACAGGTTTCCCGAGCCCTTGGAGGATGTGGCGACCGCGTTTGAGTGGGTGTGTGACCATATTGAATCACATGGTGGGGATTTAAGCAGGCTAGTGTTTGCAGGAGAGAGCGCGGGTGCAAACCTGATACTTGCCTTGACTGCGTTGTGCACCAGAGAGCCTGACGCCAGCCAGGGTTATCCCGAGTGGGCAAGGCGAGTGTATGAGCGCGAGGTTGTTCCCACGGCGATTTTACCGATGTGCGGAGTCTTGCAAGTGAGCGATCCAGAGCGTCACAGACGGCGTGGTGTGAGCGCGCTGGTGATGGGCCCTCTTGTGGATGCCCACACAAGTTATCTTGGTGATGATGAGGCGTTGGTGAGCGGAGGTTTCAGGGAGCTTGCAGACCCGTTATGTGTCTTTGAAAACCATCTTGGTGAGGGAAACTGGCGCACGTTGCCCGAGATGATGTTGAACGTGGGCGGGTTAGATCCGCTGGTGGATGACAGCGAGAGACTTGCTCGTGTGTGGCCCAAATCCAAAGTTAAGATGAAGACTTACAAGTGGTCGGGGCACTCATTTATGGCGTTCATGTGGATGAGCAATGCGCAGCATTGCTGGAGTGATATGGCCGACTTCTTGAGAGACAGCCACGTGCTTGAAGATCATTATTCAGAGCGCAAGTTGTTGGCAAGCTAAGCCGTTCATCACGCCATAGAGAAGACGCAGATGGGGCGAGCTATCACATGTGATAGCTCGCCCATCTGCGTCTTCTTTATGAACTTGTTTTATAGGGCGTTTTTCCACTGTCGAGACTGTGCAACGACAGCGTGGTAATCCTGGATCATTTTGGCGGTGGTTTCGTCGCTCCAGCCAAGGATGCGTTGCATGTGTGTGGCGACGAGTTGTGCCGATGCGAGCCCTTGATCTTTGGCGCGATAGAAGAGTTGCGTACGGCGTTCAAGGATATCGGTGATCGTGGCCGCGAACTCGTGATCGATGGCGTAGTTGACCTGCGCGAGGATTTCGGGTCGGCCTTCACACAGAGGGGTGTTGAGCCTGGGGTTTTCAGCCACGAGCTGAGCGACCTGAAGTCCGCGCATACCATAGGTATTGGCGAGCAGGAGCGCTGTGGCCTGAGTGATCTTGTTTTGAGAGGCTTCAAGGATTTGATTTGCGACGGCCTGATGATCGTCATTGGCTGGCCAGTTTTGAGCGCCAGGGAGAGGATCGCGGTCGGTTTTTGCCTCGGTGAGTTGTGTGTCGGGGAGTGTGTTGGAGAGCCTCATGACTTTGAGGATCGTCTCCACAACTTCGCGAGACATTTTGCGATAGGTTGTGAGTTTACCGCCAGCGATGGTGATGATGCCATCTTCGCTGACGATGATCTGGTGTTCACGGCTGATGCTTGATTCATCGACATCGTTGCCGCCCGAGGAGTGAGGTTTGATGAGAGGTCGCAGTCCAGCCCATGTGGAGATGACATCATCGTAAGTGAGTTGATACTCGGGGAAGTAGAGGTTGCTTACATTGAGTAAGTAGTTGATATCATGGATATCTGCGCATGCTTTTGCAGGATCGCCTTCATAGTCCGTGTCTGTGGTGCCAAGGTATGTGTGATCGCCCCACGGGATAGCAAACAGGACGCGACCATCTTCGGGGTGGAAGCACACGACAGCGTTATTGACAGGGAGTTTGTGTTGTTCCACGACAGCGTGGACGCCTTTGGTGGGGCGGAGCATGGGTTGGTGCTCACGTTGGCCTGTGCGCATGAACTTGTCGGTCCAGGGTCCAGTGGCGTTGACCACGACCTTGGCTTTGATGGTGCGAGGGGGTCGATTTGGGGAGAGCATATCCTGTACGACACAGCCCGTGATACGGCCAGATTCATCGCGGACAAACTGAGTTGCCTTGGTCCATGTGGCGATGGTTGCGCCATGAAGAGACGCATCGAGTGCGCTTTCAAGGGTCATACGTGCATCGTCAGTGGAGCAGTCGTAATAGAGGGGAGCGCCTTTGAGGTTGGATGTATCAAGGGCTGGTTCTGTGTGTTTGACCTGAGAGGGGTTCAGGGTTTTGTGGCGTTTGGGGGAACGGAAGAGGGAGAGTCCCTCGTAGAGCCACATACCTGCGCTAATGGTAGTGAGCGCGCGGCGACTGCCTTTGAAGACGGGGAAGAGGAATCCAAGTGGGTTAACAAGGTGGGGAGCGATGTCCATGAGGATACGGCGCTCGCTCACGGACTCAAAGACGAGCCCGAACTCGAATTGTTCAAGGTAGCGGATGCCGCCGTGAATGAGTTTGGATGAGCTGGAGCTGGTGCCGCTGGCGAGGTCGTTCATCTCGACGAGCGCGACGCGGAGTCCGCGTTTTGATGCGTCGCGGGCGATTCCCGCGCCATTGATTCCTCCACCAATAATGAGGATGTCGACATCTTGGCCAAGATCCTCCCACATTTGTTCTCTAGTCGGCATAGAATTTTGCTATCTTATCTGAATCTGTGAATGCTTAATGAGTGAGCACAACAAGGATGTTTGTGATGCTCTAGCAGGGTAAAAAGGCTCAAAGGGCGTTCAAAGTATCGTGTGTGCCTTTGAGTTTTATGTATGTGGATAATAAAGAAGTGAATCCTCATTCATTCTTTGAGTCCACGGCGGTGTATACCTTGTAAGAGGTGAAGATGTCTATGCCTTCTTGTGTAGAATATGTAAGTTTTGCAGAAGCTTTACAAAGTCTGGTGAGAATAGGCAAGCCTTCGCCTCCAACTATAGATGCATGCAGTGGAAAAAGGTTGCATCAAGGTTCGATCACAGAGACAACCTCACTGAGTTGAACAGTGGGGTTTGCCGACCAGATGATCGAGCCCACGCTGAGGTAAGTGTCCGTGGCAGAGAGGCGAATATTCTTTGACTGCGCGGTGAGCTGCCCGTGTGTAAAGATCTCGGTAGAGACAAGGCTTGGGCCAAGGTCGTTGTCATCAAAGTAGTGCACACCCACGCGGTATGTGAGGTCTTGTTCGGGGTTTGCGTGTGCGAGGACCTCTGGTCCAAGACCATCCTGATCATCTCTCAATAGCGTGGGGTCATCGTAGGGGCCAGTGTTTCCCCAGTCGGCGGTCTTGTTACGCCAGAAGATGTCAAAGGTGTCATCTTCAAACGATCCCTGGGGATGGATGTAGTGGAGGTCAAGGTCTGCGCCCTTGCGATCCTGAGGATCGGTATCGCCTGGGGTCGTCCATGTGGTTGAGATGTAGAGTTGTTGTGTGGGGACCGCGTGGATTTTAATCTGTCTTGGCTCACAGCTTGTGAGTGATGGGGCCGAGAAGTTCAACTCCACGATGTATTCGCCAGGCACATCCAGAAACAGGTCATGCCCCACATCCGCAGAGATGAGCGTGGTATTGGAGCTCTCGGGTTTTGAGAGAATGCTCCAGTCCAGAGCCACGCCTGACAGGTCATCAGTGGTTGGGATGATGGCGCTAATATTGAGCGTTTGCAGTGGTGCTGCGGTGAGCTCTATGTTTTGACCTGATGTGTTAAGGGGTTGATTTCCAGAGAGAATATTGATTTCTGGGTCGATGCACTGAGAGGATGCAGAGGCAGCGGTCAATGCGAGGTTAAAGTAGTCAAAGTCAAGCGCATTGGATGTGAGCGTGAGCTGGCCAAGGTAGGGGTACGTTGGGCTTGTCAGGACATCTTCGCTCAGGTTGCCAATACCAAGAGGCATCTCCACGGTTTCTCCAGGCTCAAGCGCGGGCGCGGCGATGGAGTCTGTGGCAAGCAGCTCAAAGGGGTTCCTTGAGATATAAAAGTCGCGGACTTCAAGGGCGTGGTTTGGGCTACAGTTTTGAATTGTGATCTGCTGGCCTGCCTGTCGCACATTGGTCGCGATGACAAGTGGGATATGTTGTGTGGCTGAGCCCTCAGGTAAATAGGCTTCGGTTTGTGGGAGCGTGAGGCAGGGCTTGTCCTCGTTTAACAGCAGGCTTAACAGACGCTGATCTTGGACCATGACATCCACAAAGGTCGTATCCATCGCAGCAAACTCATCGGAGCTGGTGACGAAGATGACCTTCAGAATCGCCGAGTCAAAAGGTGCAAGCGTGTTGCTGTTATCGGCTGTGATCCACTGGAAGAATAGTGTGTCCTTGATGTGCTCAAGATCTTCTTGATTGAGCTGTGGGTTGAGGCTGTGCTCGACCTGTACTTCATCAAGTTCAATGGAGTTATAAGAGTGGTTCGTGACACGTACATAACGTGTTTGTTCAATGTGATTTAATGCCCTTGGGAGGTGCACGCTTGTGTGCGACAGCTCAAGGCCTGCCTCAATGGGAGCTGCCATATCATAGGTGGCGGCCATGTCTTCATTATAGGTGCTTCCCATATCCTCGAAGCCGCCAAAATCATAAGGTGCGCTCGCCATGTCCTGGGCACCTTGCCCAACGCTCATGTCTGAAGTGCTCACCATATCCACAGGTGTGTTTTGTGTGCAGCTGTCTCCTTCACACTCGGGATCATCCGAGCATGCCTGAAGTACGCCCACCATGGCGATGGCATACATGAGTCGCGTGAGACGACCTTGTCTGCCTGATATAGAGGATGTCGATAACATAGAATTAAGGTGGTTTTGGATATGTGAAGAGGGGATTGCCCACACCAAAGAGCGTATAGCGATCATGTTTGAAGGTCAAATGTTTGGGTAAGTTGTTGTTTTGATTTGTGTTTGTTTGCGTGTTTTGTTGTTTGTGTCGACGTGTTCGAAACCTGTTGCGCTGTGCGGCATAGAGATGAGTGAGTGATCACAACCAGATGGAGTCAGTCGAGGTATGATGTGCAAATGAAGACAGCCGTAGCTTTGTGTATATGTAGTGTGCTCTTTATCAGTTCAGCAGATGTATTTGCGCAAGGTTTTGTGCCTTCAAAGGGGAGTGGCTGGATGAAGTTTGGCTACATTTACTCTCGGGCCGATAATAACTTTGCAGGTCGCGATGAGCAGCGGTTCGCGCCCGAGCATGAGGACGGCGAGCGCGTACCATTTCGTTCACGTCCAGGTCAAGTGGTTGGGGGGACATTATTGACCCACGAGGCGACGTTGGACATGCTTTATTCACCCACGCAGGATGTGGTGGTGGGTGTGTTCATGCCTGTGTTCAAATATGGGTTCTATTCAAACACAGTCAATGATTATCGCACGCGAGTCAGGCGGCCAGGCGACATCTATTTGTATTCAGGCTATCAGCTTGCAAAGGGCGAGCGTCTTGGTGTGACGCTGTATGGCAAGCTCAAGGTTCCCACCTCGTTCAAGTACCCATACACCAACGAGGCGATCGCGGGAGAGGGGCAGTTTGACGCTTCAGCAGCGTTGGGCGGAACCTATATGTTGAGGCCAAACCTGCATCTGAATGGCAGCATGGAGTTCAAGTACAGGTTTGGGTGGCTTGGTAATGGGCGTGATCCTGATGGGCTGTATGTGGATCCTGGTGAGGAGCTTCATATGAGTGCAGGCGTTGGGTATGGCGTGGCTTCGTGGCTGTGGCTCTCTGCGGGATGGTCTGGCTTTAATGGGACGCCATGGAAGATCCAGTATTATGATGAGGAGCATCCAATTGCCCGAGTTGAGCGCAGCTTTCACGCTGCGTCCATTGGTGCATATGTGATGTTTGGCCAGTGGGTTGGGATGGATGGCTGGGCGCTGGACATGTTCTACAAGGAGCCCATCACAGGTGAGGATCACGCTGTGATGCGTTCAGGTGGTGTGGGCCTGGCCAAAAGTTTTTAGAGCGTGATGGAGCGTAATAAAGAAAGAGTTGGTCGGAACCTAGAGCAAAATCTGGCTTTTATCTTCCTTGATCATGGGTGCAAAGAAGGTGGTGATATGTTGTCGCATCTCGCCAGGCACCCAGTCGAAGTTAAAGCCGCGATCGGTGACCTCCCAGAATTTGCGTTCGTCGACGGTGAGGATGTCGTCGCGAATTTTGCGAAGGCGTGAAGGGGGTTCATCGCGCATGTCAAACCTGATTTGCTCGGCCAATGCGATGGCTTCACGATGCAAGAAGAACGCGCCAAGAATGGATTGCGCGCGGCGTACTCCCAACAATGCAACATCTCCACCATCATCTTCACTGGGTTGATCCAGGGTGAGGAAGAGGCGCAAAATCTCGCCCATATCCACAGTCTCCAGATCATAGGCCTCTTCACATAAAATGCGGACGTCGTGCGCGACTGTGACTGTGACAAAGGGGAGGTTCATCGCGTTGGCAGTACGTCCATAATATACAAGGTGTTTGACGATGCGCACGCACGCATGAGGATCGGAGCGAAGCAGGTGACTGGCAAAGCGGCGGTACTCATAGAGGATGTTGTATGCTGCGCGAACGTTACGAGCGTTGAGGGCATGGCGCAGGTAGGTGTTAAAGAACTGTACGACCAGTCCGCGCACTTCCCAGTCTTTGTTCTCAATGGCGACCTCTCCGATGCCGCGTGTGGATGAACCGATTTGACTGACAACCTCGTTCATCTCGCCAAGTGCTTTGCGGAAGACACGCTCGTATTCCATCAAGACCTTGGCCTCGACCCAGGTCATGTTGGCGAAGATGTCATCAAGGAACTCTTTTGCAAGCGTACTCAGATACTTGGGGTTAACGGTGCTCCACTCCTTTTTGGGCAGCTCTCCTTTCATGGGAATGTAGAGGCCAAGGAAGTGTTCAAGCGTGTAGATGGTGTGCATGGAGAGGTTTCGATCGGATTGATCGACGGCAGCCATGGCGTTATCGGCGATGCTCTCAAGCGCGACGGCGACCTTGGCCTGTGTCTTGTGTGCTTCCTGAGGTGTGAGTGAACTGCTGTTTTTGAGCTTTGCAAGCGCGGAGAATGCCTTGCTCTGGATCTGGGTGATGATGTTGTTGGGCTCAAGGAACGCGAACACGTGTCCAAAGTAGGGGAGCAAGAGTCCAAGGTTGATGACGCTCAGCGCCAGACCCACGATGCTCAACATGACAGGATCGCCCTGTGTGCTGATGAATGCAGGGGCAAGGATCACGTAGATGCACGACGAGGTCATGAATCCAAAGATGGCGATGTTGGGGGGGTCGGCCATAAAGAGGTCGACAATCTTTGCAGGGTAGCGCGAGCTTGCAAGCTGAACGACGATGGCAACCACAGTCAGAGAGAGTCCGAGCAAGGCGGCCATCACCTCGGCAAGAGAGCCCAGCGCTTGATGTAAACGAACCGCAGCCTCTGGGCTGTATGGGCTCAGGATATAGGTCAGGTCTGCGGTCAAAAGTAGCAAGACGATAGAGCCGCCCACGACGAATGAAAACAGGACAATGTTACCCAGATGGCGTCGCCATTTGGGCGGAGGTGTTGCGAGCGGAGTCTTTGGCGGTGGTGTCATGGACATGTAGCTTGGAGAGAGAGTTGATGACTATAACTATAGTAAGACTTCGGCACATTCGCGATCTGTAAAAATATTTTATGTCACTGTATGTCATCAAAAAGTTGAGATGTGACAAAATACAGATAATATGTTCAGTCAATGGCCATGTGTAGTGCCAGTTAAGGAGAGCGTGTGTGAAACGTTTGATATCACAGCAAGAGATCAACAGAATAATGGCGCACCCCGCGTTCTGGCAAGTTTTGGGTGTGTTATGTGTAAGTATTCTGTGTTTGTGGGTGATTGTCAGGTTCTGGCGCTGGTGGGTTTCTGGCTCGGATGAGCGTGCGCTCAAGCGACGCCAGCGGCGTGCGTTTCGTGCCGAGGAAGACGCGGCAGGTGTGTTAAGAGCGCATGGTTACACGGTGATTAGTGATCAGGTGGAGCATAGCTGGACGATTCACCAGAACGGAGAACCCTTTGAGGTGGACCTGCGTGCGGACTATCTCGTATCGCGAGGTGGGAAGCGCTACATTGCCGAGGTCAAGAGCGGGATGTGCGCGCCAAGTCTTTCCACGGCGGCGACACGAAGGCAATTGCTTGAGTACAGGGTTGCCTACAATGTGGATGGTATTCTGCTGGTCGATATGGAAGCGGTGGAGCTAAGTCGCGTGGATTTTGGTGACCGCGTGGAAGGACGAGAGATCTCAAGCCGAGGTACATTCCTGGGTGTGGTGATGGGGATGCTCGTGGGAGGTTCGGTCGTGGGTGTATATATGTTTCTTTATTTATTGTAATGGGTTAGCTTTGGTTGGACACAGAGCAACGACAAAGGGGGCGGCAATTTACGCAGTAAATTGCCGCCCCCTTTGTCGTTGCTCTGTGCCGTGTATCAGATCAGGACTGAGGAATTGGAGGAGGTGTGATCTCGATCAAGTCCACAGTGAACTGGTCATAGTGTGATTCATCAACGCGCAGTGCTTCGGCTGCGTGTTGGATGTATTCATCTTCAGCGAGGTCGTGAATTTCATCGGCCTCAACGACTTTGACGATGAGGTTGAGGATTGCCTCACGATCTTGAGTGGGGAGGTGGACCAGTGATTTGGTGGACTCGGCAAGGACGAGTTCATCGACATCAAACTGTGCGAGGTGGCCTGTGACTTCGGG
>CATLTV010000239.1 GCA_950059285.1 uncultured Pseudomonadota bacterium
AAGCTCCATAGAAAGTGGATGACACGAGAGGTTCTCTCTCTTGGTGTGTCTTGTATTAGGTTTCAGGTTGATGTGGCCAGGGGCCAGGCATCAGTTACGAAGAGGCTTACCTTTCATGACCATGTGAATCATGCGATCGCGAGTCTTTTCTTCGCCGCAGAGGGAGAGGAATGCTTCACGCTCGAGGTCAAGGAGCTGCTGCTCGGAGACGAGGTGTTGAGGACTCGTGGTGCCACCAGTGAGCACGGTTGCGAGCTTCTGTCCGATGAGGCGATCGTGATCGGAGATCTGACCGTCCTGCACCATGGAGTAAAGGAGCATGTCGATGGTTGCGAAACCGTCTTTGCCAGGGAGGCGGAACTTGGACTGGCGAGGAGCACGGAAACCGGCTGCTGCCATGCCGAGCACGCGTTGCTTGGCGTAGTAAAGGAGGTGATCGCGGTTGAGCACGACCTGATCGCGTTCTGCGACGAGGAAGCCAGCTTCAATCGCTTCTTCAGCGCTTGTAGCAACCTTGGCCATACCGATGTTCATGAAGACTTTCTGCAAGAATGGAAGTGCGAGGAAGTCCTTGCTATCGGCGTGAGGTCCGAAGATGTTGCGCATCAATTCGAGGTTACCACCACCACCAGGGATGAGGCCGACGCCAAATTCCACAAGACCGATGTAGAGTTCACCCGCAGCAACGATAGCGTTACCACCCATGGTGATCTCTGCGCCACCGCCAAGTGTCATGCCTGTAGGGGCAGTGACGACGGGCTTGGAGCTGTAGCGCATGTTCTGGTTTGCGTCCTGGAAGCGCTTGATAAGCTGTTCGATCTGCTCCCACTGGCCGGAGTTGGCAGCGCCAACAACGAGGCCAACGTTTGCGCCCACGGAGAAGTTGTCGGAGTCGTTGGCGATGACAAGACCTTTCCAGTCTGCGTTGCCTTCGAGCTCTTCAATGCTCTCTTCCATCATGGAGATGACGTCGAGGTCGACGGTGTTCATCTTGGTGTGGATTTCGAGGCAGAGGACGCCGTCGCCAGCATCGTAGAGTGTCGCGCCATCGTTGCTGCGGACAGCTTTTTCTGCGCGCTTGAGAGCGCCTACAGTCATTTCTTTTTCGTCTGTAGGGATCGCTTTGTAGTCGCCAGACTGGTAATCGTAGTACATGGCGGTTGCGCCATCGTACTTGTAGAACGCTGTGTTGCCATCAGCGATCATTTTGTCAACCCATGCGGGGACTTCGAAGCCAGCTTCTTTCATCTGAGTTGTGCCCCATTCCACGCCGATCGCATCCCAGGTCTGGAAGGGACCAAGATCCCAGTTGAAGCCCCAGCGCATGCCACGGTCAACGTTGACGATATCGTCAGCGATTTCACCAAGGCGGCGTGCGGAGTATGCGAGTGAGCGGAGTGTGACCTCGCGAGCGAATGCCGCTGCGTTGTCTTCGCCGTCCACGACGACTTTCTTGATGCGTTTTGCAGCAGGGCCGCGAGCGCCAGAGGTGGACTCGAACTTGGGCTTGTCGCCGCGAGGTTCGTATTCCATGGTCTCGAGGTTCAGTGCGAACATCTGACCTTTTTCACGCTTGAAGAAGCCAGCCTTGGTCTTGCGACCGAGGTATCCCTTCTCGACCATCTGGTGGACGAACTCGGGGTTCTGGAAGACTTCGCGCTCTTCGTCCTCTGTCAAGGTGTCGTAGCAGTTCTTGGAGACGTGTACGAAGGTGTCGAGACCCACGATGTCAGCGGTACCAAACACAGCAGACTTTGGGCGGCCCATGGGCTTGCCAAAGATGACGTCCACTTCGGTGGGGGTCATGTCGTACTTGGGCATGGTGTGGATGATGCTCATCATGCCATGCACACCGATACGGTTGGCGATGAAGTTTGTGGTGTCCTTGGCGAACACGATACCTTTACCGAGGGTGTCCTGACCAAAGGTCACGACAGTATCAAGCACGTCCTGATCGGTGTTCTCGGAGGGGATGATCTCAAGGAGCTTCATGTAACGCACAGGGTTGAAGAAGTGCATCACCACGAAGCGCTCCTGGAAGCTCTTGTCGCGGCCTTCAAGCATGCCCTTGATGGAGAGACCTGATGTGTTGGATGCGATGATGGCTTCGGGGTTGCCATGTTCGGCGACCATGTCGAAGGTCATCTGCTTGATCTTCATGCTTTCGGGCACAGCCTCGATGATGAAGTCCACTTCGCCAAGAAGCTCGGCGTGGTCTTGCACGTTTGCAGGAGTGATCAACTCAATGTCACGCTTGGTGTAGATCAGCGCGGGCTTGTCCTTTTTGAACTTTGCCACAGCGTTGGCTGCAAGGCTGTTGCGGAAAGCAGGATCGGATGCATCATCCTCTGGTCCAGCTTTGGGGACAATGTCAAAGAGGTAGCAGGGGATGCGTGCATTGGCGAGCAGGGCGGCAATGCCGCGACCCATAACGCCGCCGCCGATTACAGCAGCTTTTCTGATTTGCTTGGTGGCCATCGATCTCCTCGTGGAAAAAGTAGTTGGGGAACAACAGAATAAACGTGTTGATGATCGCTGATTTACAACTAGCCCCTGGCAAGTGCCACACGAAGGCATGCGCTCACAGTGGAGAGGCGTAAGTCAGGGATGTGAATTCAACACATGACGAAACTTAATAACTTGTAGGAGCTTACTGTAGGTTGCGACGACACGAAATTACAAGCACAACCTAAATGCTCCTGAATTCAGATCAGACCAGAATGGATACTCTTGCCTGGTTTGAGCACATATATAATGTGCGCATCTGGAGAAGGTCAAGGCAATGAATGAGGATTCATTCGGTGAAGGGCAAGAAAAATTCACTTCGTGTGTTGGTCGTGCACAGGCGTTGTGTTTAGAGTAGTGTCGGTCGCCTTTGTGGTAAAGCCGTGCAGGTAAAGGGGGAGGGTGCTTGACTTGAGGATGAAGATCAAGCAAGAGGGTGGAGTGCAAAGGCGCAAACTTTTTAAGGATAGAAAGCAGGAGATTCCAGATGATAGCAGCAAGTGAAATAGTCACCAAGGTCAAGAGTGCGTTGGGAGAAGACACCGAAATTGAGGTGATTGATTTGACAGGAACGCAGGACCACTACAAGGCGGTCGTGGTCTCGGATCAGTTTGATGGTCTGAACTCCCTCAAGCGCCACAGGCTTGTATATGGTGCGCTCGCTGAAGAGATGAAGGGACCCATTCACGCGTTGACGCTCGAGACGTACACCGCCACCGAGTGGGCCAACCGATAAGTGAATATCGTGTCAGGTGAATGCCCCTCGCCATGACGTTGCCACAGTAAAAAAAGACACATTTGAGTTAGGAGCTTGAACGATGACAGAGAAGAAGAGCATTTCATTGCCAATTATTGGAAACGAAACCACCGTGGACTCGGAGCACAAGACCCGCGCAGAAGGTGGTGATATCATGAGCGAGATCGCCCATGAAGTGAACGCCAACAAGGTCGTGTTGTACATGAAAGGAACACCTGACATGCCTCAGTGTGGTTTCTCAGCACGCGCGTGCGCGATTCTTGGAAGCTACGGTGTGCCTTACCACGCCGTGAACATCCTCGCTGACCAGGAGAAGCGTCAGGCGATCAAGGAGTTCTCCGAGTGGCCCACCATTCCTCAGGTCTATATCAGCGGTGAGTTTCAGGGTGGATCTGACATCCTGATGCAGATGCACGATTCGGGTGAGCTTGAGGCTGCGCTCAAGAAGGCGTTTGCCTGATGTGTGAGGTGTACCCAAGCACGAGTAACCATGCTTGATTTCGATCGACAGGCCCATGTCAAGAAGTGAGATTGCTTCTTGACATGGGCCTGTCTGCGCTCTAGTGTGCGTGGCGCCCTGGCGCAGAAAAAAGCGCCCATGTCTTGAGGTGTTTCAGGTCTTTGTTGGTAAGTGTTATCCTCTAACACAACACTTATCACCCTGGTGCTTCGAGCCGTGGTCAGGCTCTTGAACCAAGTCCTCACATCTGGTTGCGGCTGATTGGAGTGAGTTACGTTCATAAGTTCTGCCGTTTTTTGCAGCGTGTTCTGGGTCAAAAGTAATAATTTTCGTAGTGGGCGGTGAGCGTGTTGTTCACCGAGTTCCTGTTAAATTTCAAATATATGCGCATCGTAGAGTTTACGGTCCATATACATAGCAAAGAGAAGCGATCATGACGGTTCGAATCCGATTGCAGCGTCACGGCGCAAAGAAGCGCCCCTTTTACCGCGTCGTAGCCGCAGACCAGCGCGCCCCTCGTGACGGGCGTTTCCTTGAAATCCTCGGCACATACGATCCTCTTCAGGATCCAGCTCTCGTGCGTCTTAAGAAAGACCGCGTGGATTACTGGTTGGGCGTGGGCGCACAGCCCTCCGAAACAGCACAATACCTGATTGGCAAGCTTGAAGCAGGTGAAGCCATCAACCTCAGCGACGCTAGCTCCGAGCAGGCTGCTGTGGCAGCTCGTCGTGCAGCTCGTGAAGAAGCTGTCAAGACCAAGCGTGCTGAAACTCAGGCTGCACTTGCAAAGGCTGCTGAAGAAGCTGCTGCTGCTCCTGCTGAAGAAGCAGCTCCTGCTGAAGAGGCTTCCGAGGAAGCATCCACAGAAGAAGCGTAAGTTTCTGGGTCTTGTGATGTCATGTCTTGTTGTAAAGATATGATGCAGGCAACCTATTAGAGACGAAGGTCAGGTGAAATGGCTCATCCCGAGTAGGCTTGGATGGCAGTCTCCTGGCCTTTGTCTTTTTTGTTTTTACGAGAGATATCATGAATAAGGCAGAGATTAAGGTGAAGTACCTGGAGCTGGCACATTATGTGGCGCGCTCCATGGTCAAGGAAGAGGACAGAGATCAGATCAAGGTCAAGGCACACTGGGATCGTGGGCAGTTGAACCTTGAGCTCAATGTCCCTGAGAATTACAGGGGGCTCTTCATCGGTCGTAGCGGACACATGGTGCGTTCATTGCGCTCCTTGTTTGGCATGGCTAACCTTGAACTTCCTGGTTCGGTCTCGTTTGATCTGGCCTGAATGCCAGGTTTGATGATGTGGCCAGGGCCAAGATTCACGGAGTCAGGATGGATCACGATTTGATTGAGGTTGGTAAGTTCGGGCGAGCACATGGCACGCGTGGGGAGCTACGCTTGTGGTGTTATAATCCCGAGAGTCCCTTGTTTGAGAACGGCAAGCTCAAGGCGCAGGCTTGCGCTGAAGATGGCTCGCTTCAGGATGTGGAGATCACCTCCTTGAGGTGGGCTGACCGCTTTGCGATCGTGAAGATCAAGGGCGTCAACTATCGCTCCGATGCAGAGGCGTTTATTAACCAGCGCTTGTTGGTATCACGCGATGCGTTTGCTCCTCTGGAGGATGACGAGCTGTACCTGATTGATACAGTGGGTTGGCCTGTCTGGATCGAGCATGAAGGGCGCTACTACGAGGTGGGCTCCGTGCAGGGGTATCTTGATACGGGCGCTTACGATTTGATGCGCGTGGATCTGGTGGGCGGAAAGTCCTGGCTTGTCCCCGTGTTGGATCACTGCATTCTTGGTATGGATCCTTCCGTGGAACGTATTGTTCTGGCACCACTTGATGAGTGGGGCGTTGAGGGCGAGGAGCTGCCCGAGTACAAGCAGGTCGCTGATGATCTGATTGATACAGAGGAAGAATAATGTCCGAACAAACTAAATCTCCGTTTCATATCAACATCTTGACGATCTTTCCCGAGTTCTTTGAGTCACCTCTGAGCACGGGCGTTATTGGCAAGGCGATTGAGAAGGAGATCTTCTCTGTGGAGTGTACGGATATTCGTGCATTTGCCACGGATAAGCATCAAACCACAGATGATCTCCCGTATGGTGGTGGCGCAGGTATGGTCATGAAGCCTGAGCCCTTGGTGGGTGCTCTTGAGAGCGCGCGTCAAAACCACGGTGACTTGCCACGCATTTACCTGACACCTCAGGGTGAGCCATTTCGTCAACCTCTGGCGAGAAAGCTTGCCGAGGGTGATGGCTTTATTTTAGTGTGTGGTCGTTATGAAGGGATCGATGCCAGGGTCCGAGAGGGCTGGATCGATCATGAGGTGAGCATTGGTGACTTTGTGCTCACGGGTGGTGAGCCTGCCGCGCTGATCATGTTGGATGCGATCACTCGATTGCTTCCTGGCGTGTTGGGTAACCCCGAAAGCATCGTTGAAGAGAGCTTCTCCACGGATATGTTAGATTATCCTCACTACACTCGCCCGCGCAGTTTTCGCGGGATGGATGTGCCAGAGGTGCTTTTTAGTGGCCATCACGCCAAGATTGAGCAGTGGAGACGCGAGCAAGCCTTGAAAATGACAGAGCAAAGACGCCCTGAGCTTTTGAAGAAAGATAAGTAAAGCAGCTTGCAAAGAGAGGGGTGCAATGATAAAGCATTGCGCCCCGTGAGTGGAGGGTTGTAGACATGGAGTGATGCCCATGGCTTGTCACTGGATTGGTTGGCAGAGATACGACTTTCGGGAAAAGAATAGGCATTACAGTCATTTAGATGATTAAATATAGTTCTGGTGAACGTCTGGCTACTCTCTCAAAACTTCGTTTGAGGGATGATTAAGAGGTTCAGGCGATCTGGAAAAAAGACAAGAGGAGAAGTTCTCATGCATAACATTCTTGATAAAATTACAGCTGGTCAGCTTCGTGAAGACATCCCCCACTTCCGCGCTGGCGACACTGTCCGTGTTCACTTCCGCGTCCGCGAGGGAGACAAAGAGCGTATCCAGGTATTCGAAGGCGTTGTGATCGGTCGCAGCGGCAGCAAGGTTGCTGAGACCTTCCGCGTCCGTAAGATCTCCAACGGCGTTGGTGTTGAGCGTATCTTCCCAGTGCACAGCCCTCGTATCGACAAGATCGAGGTCGCCAAGATCGGTCGCGTGCGTCGCAGCAAGCTTTACTACTTGCGTGACCTCTCCGGTAAGGCTGCTCGTATCCGTAGCAAGCGCCATCGTAAGGGTATCTAAGGTTTTTGTGAGGATGTCCGCCTGTTGACGGGCATCAATCAGAAGGCCAAAAGAAAGGCGGCGAGTCGTGTTCACGACTGGCCGCCTTTCTTTTGGCCTTCTGATTGACGCAAACGCAATCCTGTCGCACAATGTTGGCCAGATAGAATAGGTGATCGGGTGATTGTGTCACACACCTTGCTGTGTGTGTTTTTCCTATCTGGTTTGGTCATATGTATGACACCTGTCAACACAGTACTATAGCGAGAGCTGTTCATGATTCAGGAGTTAATTTTTCAGGGGATCTTTCACACGCGTGCTCCTGTCAGGCTTGAGTTCAAGGAACCTTATGCTGCAGTACATGTGCCGCAGGCCGTCAAGCCCGAGCAGATCAAGTTGATCCTGACCACGTTATTTTATCCAGATAACCTTACGGATGAGGAGCGTCAGGAGGTTGCCTTTGGTCAGGACATCAAGATCGCCGTGGTGTTTCAGTCGTTGGATCGTACCTGGCGAATTCTGCGTCGTGATGACGATGACTCCTTGCGTCTTCAGGTGCGAGAGAAGAACGGCTACCGTGATATCGCCGCAGGTGAACAGGTCGCTCCTATTTTGAAAGACAAGCTCAAGTTCCCTCCATTTGGTATCTTCTCGGCGCTTAACTTGTGGCGCTTTGATCAGCCTCTGGCAGGTGAGCCAGGTGCTCCTGGATTGAACCGTTTGGATGACAAGACACGCGCGATTGTATTGAAGTACAGGGATGCGCTTGAGGTTGAATCTATTGAGGATCAGATCCGTACTACGGAGCAACTCAAGGAGAGCGCTCGCCAGCGCCTGGGTGAAGGTGCAAAGCTTGAAGATAACCTCATACGTGCCAGGGAAAAGCTCAAGGAGATCTCCATTGCAGATCTCTCCCAGGAGGACCTCAGTCTGTTGGATGAGCGTGATGAGCGGCTTGCTGGTTTCGGGCAGCAGATCTCACGACTTGAGAATGAGGAGGAAAACGCACGCGAAGAGGTGAACGCATGGCTCCCTCACAAGCCATGGAAAAACAGTCTCTTTGGGGTGGGGCTTGTAATTGCTCTGACATCCATCGTGGTGAGTGTGGTTTTTCGCGATACCTTGCGTCCTGTGGCGATCGCAAACGTATTGGGGCTTGGTATGAGTGCCTGGATTGCGTTGCGCTATTTCACGGATATGGAGCGAGCCAGCGTACATGTGGTTCGTCTTGACTCGATCAAGCGAAGATTGACACAGGTCAGGGAGGAGCAGGTTGCGTTTCGAGAGCGTATCGGTCACCTCCTGATTCACGCGGGTGTGGAGAATGAGGCCGAGCTTCTTGAGCGCTTTGACAAGTCCACACGACTTCGTGAGATCGTCGGTAAAATGGAGGCGCAGCTTGAAAAGCTTGAGATGCGTCCAGCGTACAAGGCTGCCAAGCGCGAACTTGCCGAGCTTGAGGATTCTCTTGAGAGTTTGCAAGCACAGCGCGCTGAAATGGGGGTTGTGAACTTCACCTCCTACCAGCTTGAGCAGGATCTGATCAGGTTAGGTATTGAGCCTGAGAGCGTGTTGACGTTGCTCTCCGAGGAGCCCGAGCCCGAGACCACACCCGACTTTGAGGCCAATGATTTTGTGCGCTTGGCGGAGCTTGCCAAGCGCACAGGTTTGATGAGCGAATCCGGGGTGCTTGCAGGACCTGTGATGTCCATGTGGTCCAAGATTTGTGGCCATGTGATGGGTGCAAGGTTCAAGGATATTGCGCTGGATGGTGATGGTAACCTCAAGATCGGTGGGCTTGCTGGCGAGCAACTCGATATGTGGGCCAGAACACGGCCTCGTGAGATCGCATCGGTGTCGACAGGGTTGGCCATGGCGTTGTTGTTGAATTTACCCTCCAAATTGTCAGGGCCAAACACAGTATTTTTACCTGTGCTTGCCCAGCAGCTCTCGTCGGAACATGCTGCGAAGATGGAGGAAGTCCTCAAGAGTGCAGCACGCAAATTGCGTGTCGTTGTGCTGGTAAATTAAGAGAATTGAAGAAGAAGCGAGCGTGGGACACGCGGCGAATTTTGCTTGCAAAATTCGCCGCCCCTCCCGCGCTCGCTTCTTCTCTTGTGACAAAAGGTAAGGATAGATGTCTCAACGAGAGTTATTTCCCAAGGCAGTCTCTGTCATGGGTGATGTGGAGCGAGCTGCTCTTGCAGCAGGTTACGATTTGATCATTGGTGTGGATGAAGCTGGGCGAGGTCCGCTTGCAGGTCCTGTGCATGTGGGTGCGGTGATCTTTGAACAGGGTTACTTTGATACACCCGATGAGAACAGCTGGTGGTCCAAACTCAATGACTCCAAGAAGCTTACAGATAAGAAGCGCGATGTGCTCTACGATCAGATTCTTGAGCATGCTCTGGTGAGTTGCGTTGTGGTTGGGACGCGTGAAGATATTGATGAGATCAACATCCTGAACGCCACCAAGAAGGCGATGGTAGAGTCTGTAGAAAACCTCATGGAGCAACTGGAGGAAGCGCAGCGTGCATCGGTGGCTCAGGTATACATTGATGGCAATCAATACATTGATACGGAGCTACCTCAGACCGCTGTCATCAAGGGAGATTCAAGGAGTTATCACATTGCTGCTGCAAGTATTTTGGCCAAGGTGAGCCGAGATCGCTACATGATCAAGATGCATGAAACCTGGCCAGAATATGGCTTTGATCGTCACAAGGGCTATGGCACCAAGGCGCATCGTGAGGCGATTGCCAAGGTTGGTCCATGTGTGGTGCATCGTCAAAGTTTTGCAGGTGTAAAGGAGCACCTTGAAAAACTGCGTAAAGATCCTGCCTGAACACAACAGAGCACCTTCCTGACTCGAAAACAGATGGGCGAGCGGCTGATATATCAGCCGCTC
>CATLTV010000240.1 GCA_950059285.1 uncultured Pseudomonadota bacterium
ATCACCAAATTTCTCCATCGCGACGCGACGCTTGAGACTCATTTTGGGGGTGAGCATGCCGTTATTAGGAGTCCACTCCTCATCATCAAGGATGAACTTCTTGGGCTTCTCATAACCCTTGAGACCTTCGCCTACGCGCTCAATCTCGTTCTTGATCAGGGTGTGAACCTTGTCGCTTGTCAGCAGGTCATCCTGAGAGACGCCGTTTTCCTTGGCCCACTTGGAGACAGCCTCCTGATCGATCACGATCACGGCGGCGTTGTAAGGCTTGCCAATACCCTCGATCATGCACTGCAAGATGTAGGGAGAGAGCGCAAGCTGCTCTTCAATGGGTGCAGGGACAACGTACTTACCGTTCTCAAGCTTGTACTGTTCCTTGACACGACCAATGATCCAGAGGAAGCCATCTTCATCAAGCTTGCCAAGGTCACCCGTATGGAACAGACGCCCACCTGAAGGCTCTTCATCGATGACTTCAGCAGTTTTATCGGGGAGTTGATGGTAACCCTGCATCACGTTACGACCACGCACGCAGACTTCACCTGTACCGCTGGGGTAGCCTTCCACGTCCTTGATCACAATCTCGACGTCGAGCACAGGGCGGCCCACGGAGCCGATCTTGCGAGCACCAGGAAGGTTGACGCTGACCAGAGGAGAGGTTTCGGTCAAACCATAACCTTCAAAGACGTTGATATGCAGGTTATCAATGAACCTTGCAACTTCAGGAGACAACGCCGCACCACCCGACACGCAGGCACGAAGACGACCACCAAAGCGCTCCCTGACCTTCTGGAAGATGATGGCGTCATAAGCCTTGTCCATGACATTGACCATGAGACTGGTCTTGTTGGCGTCGGTATTGGCGCGCAACTGATCGGAGTTACGCATGGCTGCCTTGAAGAGCTTGCGCTTGACGGGGCTCTCCTCTTCCATGCGCTTGCTCAAACCGTCGTAGATGCGGTTAAAGATTCTGGGCACCGCAAAGAGGAACGTGGGCTTTACTTCGCTCAGGTTCTCAATGATGGTCTGCACGCTCTCCACGAGTCCCATTGCACCACCAAGGGCGAAGAAGACGTGAAGTTCGCAGTTTTGACCAAAGCTGTGAGCCCAGGGCAAGAAGGCAAGGCTGACATCATCGTTGCGGATAAGTTCGATATCGAGCACAGCACAGACGTTGTAGCAGATGTTATCATGGGTCAGGAGCACGCCTTTTGGCTTTCCTGTTGTACCCGAGGTGTAAATGAATCCTGCAAGATCTTCGGGCTTGGGATTCAATGTATCGACAGGGTTTTCTGCGCCGAGCTTGAGGATCGACGCGTAGCTGTCCTCATGGTCATCAGCACAATCAAGCACGATCACATGCTCAAGCGTATCAATGGTTTTGATAAAGGGCTTGACGTGCTCATAGATCTTTTCGTTGGCGACGACCACGACCTTGGCCGCGGAGTCAGAAATAATATAGTCCCAGTCCTTGGGGAGCTGAGACTCATACATGGGGCAGAAGGATGCCGCGCGACCATAAGTAGCGTACGCTGCGACAGCCCACTCCACGCGGTTATCTGCGATGATTGCGACCGTGTCACCACTCTCCACACCCAGCTTGGCCAGACCTCCACGGAAGTTGTCCACCATCTCACCGAACTCACCATAGGTGATCCAGGAGTAGCGTCCGTTTTTCTTGACGCCAAAAAGGTCATTGTTTGCGTAATTGCTAATGCTGCGCTCATAAAGCTCAACTAGCGTGGTGAAGGGTTGTGACGACGACATGGCAACCTCTGTAATCTGGAAAAAGTGATAGTAGATAAAACGGTGGAGTCTGCTACAAGCACACGTGCAGGGCATGGACCGCCGCATAAACTTATGAAAGCTGGCAATCTTCCAGGCATTCACATGACACTGAAACTACACCATAACATTTACACGTCGAGTCAGAGTTTATGTGAACATCTTCAAATTGGTGACAAAACCTATCAATATGCAGCCATCTCGTCAAAGCAAGACTCCAACAACCAGGCTTCACGATGAAACCACATACACCACTCCATCTGATTGATCACTCCACACCATGCACCACGGCAGGCAGACTTCATCTGAGCCACACCAACACATGGAAGCTCAAAAATGCCATGGCCACAGTGACACTTCACTTCACGACGCCACCATCACCAGAGCATCACCTCAGCCTTGCGCAGGTCACAGGAGTCATGCGCAATAACCACTTTGACGTGGAACCCTACCCGCTTCACGAGGTTCTTACGCCCGAGCCGCTCGCGCCAACGGATCATATCTCATCACGATGCCTTCGCGCACGAGAGCAGGCCATCGCACGCATCAGGCAGTATTTTCAGTCGCAACATTTTCTCGAGGTCAGCACCCCTGCCCTTGTGGATGAACCTGGTACAGATGTCTTTCTGGAGCCCTTCGCCACCCCCTTTATCCCTGAGGAAGAGGTCACGCTTTCAGCCACCAAACAACGGCCAATTCAGGGCTACCTCAACACCTCTCCCGAGTTCCTCATGAAGCGATTGCTCGGGCAGGGCTATGAACGCATCTGGCAAATGACGCGCGCCTGGCGAAACGGCGAGGTCACCGACTTGCACGCGCCTGAGTTTACATGTCTTGAGTGGTACAGAGCATGGGAGCCGCTTGAACACATTATACATGACACCGAAACAATCATTCGACGCGTCATCGGCACCACGGCGACCTTTTATGACATGCACCATGAACGACAACACCTTGATATCAGCAAGCCATTCAAGCGCATCACCATGCAAGAGCTCGTACAGGAATGTTGTGGTTTTGACATCCTGAACACACCCGATGCCGAGAGCTTTGCCGAGGAAGTATACAGTCGAGGTTTGCTCAGACGTCGTCGCGCAGGAGTGGGTACAAACCCCATGTTCGGAGAGGAACGACTTGGCGAACCTGTGGATCTGGATGAAGAGGTTGTGAACCTTGAGGCGTGGCTTGCGATCTTCTTTGAACTTCAGGTCACACACCTTGATGATTACCTCGCGAGCCTTGGCGCAGTGGTGCTCACCCACTGGCCAACCCAACTTGCTGTACTTGCAGCAAAAAATGAGGACGACCCACGCGTGGCGGACAGATTTGAAATTTACATCGGTGGTGTGGAGTGTGCCAATGGCTTTCGAGAGCTGACCGATGCAGTGGAGCAACGCACACGTTTTGAGCAAGATCTTCAGCAACGACGCCAACTTGGTCGCCCCATGTATCCGATGCCTCACAAGTTCCTGAGCGCCATGGAGCGAGGATTCCCCCCGAGCTCTGGTGTTGCGCTTGGCTTTGACCGCGTCCTGATGCTCGCCACTGGCTCACGCACAATACGTGAGGTGCTGCCATTTTCGATGCACAGACCCCACGGTCATGGCCCAAAAGGTCCATCTTTTGGTTAAGATAGCATAGGTTTAAGCAAAACTTACGAACTTCAGTATTCACAACAACGGGAGAACACGCTACATAAGCGCCATGTGGCGGGAATGAACCTGCCAGAAACTCTCGTTGAGAGAACTTGAGAGTGAGTATGTCGCTCACCTCAATGTAAAACACTTCATTCAACTCAAGAGAAAAAGGAGAAGCCGTGAGTGACAACGAGCAGACCTATCGAGCGTGGCCCTACAAAGAAGCGATCAAAATCGAGCAGAAGCTTGAGCGAGAGCAAAAGAGGGGCATTAAACGCAAACATGGGGACATTCTGCTTGAGACAGGCTTTGGACCAAGCGGACTTCCTCACATCGGAACATTCTCCGAGGTAGCCCGCACAACCTGGGTTCGTCAGGCGTACAACATGATGAACTCTGGCGTTGAAACTAGCCTCTACGCCTTCTCTGATGACATGGATGGCATGCGCGGTGTTCCGCTCGACATGCCCGATCCCGATGCGTTGATTGAGCATCTTGGAAAGCCTCTGTACCAGGTGCCTGACCCCTTTGGTCAGCACGACAGTTATGCAGCGCACATGAACGCAAAGCTCCAGGAGTTCCTCAATTCCTTTGGCTTTGAGCACTCCTTCAAGTCCTCTCAGGAGCACTACAACAATGGCATCTTTGATGAGGGCCTGTTGAAGATCGTCGAGCACTACGATGCGATTCGCGATCTTGTGGCGAGCACATTGCGTGAGGAGAACAGCGCCGCATGGAGCCCATTCCTCCCTGTGTGTGAGCATTGTGGGCGCGTCACAACAACGCGCGTCACAGAGCTTGATCGCGAGAACGCAGAGATCGAATACGTGTGTGACCGCAACGTCAACAGCAAGGTCCTCTCATGGGATGAGCGCCCCAACTCCAAGCGTAAGCAGGCTGCCAAAGATGCACCTGCTTACTACGAGCAGCGCGTGCGTGTTCAGGGTTGTGGCCACAAGGGCAAGACCACGGTCACAGGCGGCAATGTCAAGGCTGGCTGGAAAGTGGACTGGGCCATGCGTTGGTACGTGTTCGGTGTGGATTACGAAATGTATGGCAAGGATCTCATTGACTCCGCCAAGCTCTCCTCTCAGATCGTGCGTATCATGGGCGGTGAGCCACCTGCGGGCATGTCTTATGAGTGGTTCAACGATGAGTTTGGACAGAGCATCTCCAAGACCAAAGGCAACGGCCTCACCATTGATGAGTGGTTGACCTATGGTCCGATCGAGAGCCTCTCCTGGTACGTGTACCAGAACCCATCCAAGGCCAAAAAGCTTTACTTTGGTGTGATTCCACAGAGCACCGATCGCTTCCTCAAGGATCGCCAGAAGTATGGTGAAGGCGATGAGGTTGAGCGCGTCAACAACGCGGTCCACTTCACAGAGTCGGCGCTGATTGAAGAAGGCAAGACACCTGGTTACGAAAGCGAAATCACCTTTGGTATTTTGTTGAACCTTGTGAGCGTCCTGAACACAGAAGATCGCGGCGTTATCTGGGACTACATCCTGCGCTACGATCCCGAGGCTCGCGTCAACGAAACCATTCTTGATGCCATGGTCAGCAACGCGCTCAACTACTACAGAGACTTCGTTGCACCGACCAAGCAGTACAAGCCAATTCCCGAGGAGATGATGCCTGCGCTTCAGGAGCTCATCGCCTTCCTCAAAGGTGCAGAGGGCAAAAAAGCTGAAGAGATTCAGTCCGCAGTCTACGCCGCAGGCAAGGACAACGGCCACAACCTCAAGGCCTGGTTCAAGGCCCTCTACGAGCTTCTGCTTGGCCAGGAGCGCGGACCTCGCCTGGGTACATTCTTTGAACTTTATGGAATCACAGAGTCCTTGAAGTTGATTGAAGACAAGGTTCAGGAACTTCATGGCGCTTGATATACCCTGAAGGCACACAGAAGAGGGCCAGATGACATGTCATCTGGCCCTCTTCTATTTACATGTTGCAGTCTATTTCGATCACCGTATCTATTGAGATTGATTTGACGAACCTACATCCGGGTTGATAGTTTATACCGCATGCACTTTGTGCCTGAATAATTGACAGTTGACTTGAGCCTACACAACAACGCTCAAGCCTATATAAACACAGGAGAATATCGTGAAAAAGAGCACTATCTGGCTCATTGTTGGCATCGCATCCATGGTCTCATTGATGGTCTTTGGTTGCTGTGCTTTTGGTGCGATCTCGGGAGATAGCACCAGCAGCTACTCTGCAGCAGCTGCATCCAACATCGACCTTGAGAAACTCACAAAAGAGTTTGAAAAGCATGTCAGCGGCCAGACCAAGGATCTCCAGGGATTCGAAACTGCGGTCAACGACAAGACCAAGAAGATCTACACAGGCACAGGCCATGTGGACGTCGACATGAAAAAAGATGGTGGCGTGATTGGTTATGTCAACAAGGACACCGATCCCAAATACGACCAGACCAAAGATGAGAAGGTCTTTGAACTTCAGGTCGCCAAGGAAGAGCAGCGCGTGATCGCGCAGGACAGGCACAACAACTACTACCGCTACCGTCCTTCTGGCTCGGGCTTCTTCACGGGTTACCTCATCGGTAGCATGCTCTCAAACCAGCGCTCCTACTACCCCAACGGAAGGTACTACCGCGCCCCCACAGGCGTGAGCTACAAGAAGCCTGGTTACTACAACCGCATGAAGTCCAGTAGCTCCAGCAGCCGCTCAAGCTTCCGCTCGGGCTCTCGCTCAAGCACACGCTCTGGTTCTCGCTCTGGCGGCTTTAGCTTCGGTAAGTAACCACGTACAGACCTTGACCAAGCGGGCCAAAATATCTTGTATTTTGGCCCGCTTTATATCACAGACACAATTGTCCCCCAGCACGAACGAGGCTCACCTTGGATAATCCCCCATTACAGGGCGATGAACATCAACAGCAAGAAGATCAGCACGGGTCGAAGCTCTCCGCTTCGACCCGCTTTAACGTACAGGTCCTGCTCCTATCCATCCTGCTTGTTGCCCTGTGCAGCATCACATACGAACTCATCATCGGCACCGTGTCCAGCTATCTTCTGGGCAATAGCGTCTACCAATTTAGCCTCACTATCGGCCTCTACATGAGCGCCATGGGCGTGGGCAGTTACATGTCCAAGTTCATACGCAAGAACTTGCTGGCAAACTTCATCCTCGTCGAAATCCTCGTCGGCATTCTCGGCGGTATCTCCAGTGCTTCGCTCTTTGGCATCTTCACCTATCAACGCGACGCGTTCCAACCTGCGATGTGGCTCATTACACTGGGTATTGGCGTGCTGGTTGGACTGGAAATCCCACTCCTCACCCGCCATGTACGTCGTTACGCAGAACTGCGTGATGCGATCGCCAATGTTCTGAGTTGGGATTACATCGGAGCCTTGCTTGGCTCACTTGCATTTCCTCTCTTCTTACTCCCCACGCTCGGCCTGCTAAACAGCGCCGCAGTCATGGGACTTGTCAACCTCGTCGTCGCTGCTGTTGGCCTGTTTGCATTCAGAAAAGACATCCCTCGGTTCAAGACTCTTCTTGCCGCACTTTCGGTTGCCTTTATTGGACTCACTGCGCTGTTCTTTACCAGCTCCGACTACGAGAACTTCCTTGATCGCAGGCTCTTCCAGGATCCTGTCGTTTACCGCGAACAAACCCCCTACCAGAAGCTCACAATCACAGCATGGAAGGATCGTGATTACAGGCTCTACATCAATGGAAACATTCAATTTTCAAGCGCTGACGAATACCGCTACCACGAGTCACTGGTTCATGTCCCGATGGGGCTTGTCCCCGAAGCCAAAAAGGTCCTCATCCTCGGTGGTGGTGATGGCCTCGCTGTCAAACAGCTCGTGCAAAACTATCCCGAACTTGAAAAAATCATCATGGTGGACCTTGATCCTCGCATGACCGAGCTGGCCAAAAGTCATGGTATTTTGCGACGACTTAACGAGGACTCCATGCATGATCCTCGCGTTGAAGTCATCAACGCAGACGCCATGCAGTACCTGATCGATCGCCCCAGTCCTTTTGATGTGATCATCATCGACTTGCCCGATCCCAACAATGAGAGCCTCGCAAAACTCTACAGCGTGGAGTTCTACAGGCTCGTCAAGTCCACGCTCAATCCTGGTGGTGTTGTGGTCACGCAGAGCACAGCATCTTACTTTGCTGCAAACGCATTCTGGTGCATTCATCGCAGCATGGAGAAAGCGTTCTGCCCCGAGGATAACGCCGAATGTAAAAAAGGTGACGCATCCTACGTCGTCCCCTATCACACCTGGGTTCCTTCCTTTGGCGACTGGGGCTTTAACCTCGCCATGCTCGATCCTGTCGCACCCCGAGATTTCACCATTCGCGCAAAAAACACGCGCTATATCTCCAAGGACACCATTGAGGCCATGACGCTCTTCCCTCCTGACATCTCGGAGCGCAACGTCAAACCCAACCGCCTCATTGAACCTGTCTTGCTTGGCTACTACCAAACCGACTGGCACACCACAAACCAGTAACACACCACATCAAATCATTGCAGCGCACTTCCCTCTTGCAGCAACGCGCACATGTTGTATGCATAGTGCGCCGTGGTGCATGCGCACCCCCCCTCTGACCACGTCCAACATCAAGAGAGTCCTCTTATGTCCGAGTTCAATCGCCAGTTATTAAATAGAATGACATCCATGTTGCCCGATGGCACCAACGCCGTGGAGAAGATCAACGCTATCGTCGATCGCCCCGATGCCGAAGCCTACATCAAGGCCATGGAACCCGATGTCTTCTACCAACTCATCAAGGACGCAGGATGGGACCAGGGTGTTGACCTCGTCCCTTACGCTTCGCCCTCACAAATCCAAAGCTTTGTCGACTTCGACGTATGGCGCAGAGACCAGTTCATCCCCGCTCGCCTCGATCAGTGGCTTGAACCCATTGTCAACGAGATGCGCGATGAGTCATTCAAACGTACCATGCGTGATCTCGACCCCGAGGTCATGGTCATGTACGTCAAGGCTCACATTGAGGTCTACGAACCTGATGAAGAAGGCCGCATTCCTGATGATGCGCCAGAAAAAGCAACGCTCAGTCCCGATGGCATGCATGTCATCGTTTACCCTGAAGACGAAGATAAAAACGCGCTCGTCCGCGCCCTGCTCCATCGACTTTATGAGCTCGACCGTGTCCTTGCCTGGACCATGCTTGAGGGTGTGCGCTGGGAGCTCCAAAGCGAGATGGAAGAATACGCCTTGCGCTGGCGCACAAGCCGTCTTGAAGAGATGGGCTTTGTCTCCCGCGTTGAAGCGCTTCAGGTGTATAAAATCCTTGATCCTGTTGCCGTACGCGAGCGCATTGAAGATGAGAAAAAGCTCTATCCTCATGAAGTCCAGCGTAGCCGTGAAACGCTTGACCTGCCTGCTGTGCTCAGTAGCGAACTTGATGATGAGTTCCTCTTTGTCAGGATGCTCTCAACCATCACTGATCAGGAAACCTTCCTCACCAAAACCTTCGAGCTTAACTCCTTACTGAACAAGATCCTCGTTGCAGATGGCATTGAACCAGGCGAACTCAGCAGTGGTCGTCAGGTCATTCGTCGCGCACTTGGCTACCTGAGTCTTGGACTTGAATTCCTGAGCCGAGGCGTTCAAACACATGCAGAGGATTACATTCAAACCCTCGCGTACAAAGAGATCTTCAGGACAGGCGTCTCGTTGCTTTACAAGCTGCAACGACAGGCAAGACAGCTTCAGCATCGTCCCACACTCACCATTGTGGACTCCATGGAGTACTCCCTGTTGGACGCTCAGGACGCAGCGCTCATGGAAGGCTTGCACAGACAACGCCCCGTGTATGGTGAAAGTGAGTTTAATTTTGAGCTGTTCACATCACAGGAACAGCTTGATCAGGCAGCCGTTCGCCTGTCACGCGTAGCGTTCAAACAATTGTTCACCTTCTCAATCCAGCGACTCACTGCAACTGATCTTATCTCACTTGCAAGCCGCGATGATCTGCTTGGTGAGCCCTTTGATGTGACGCTGGACACACTGTTCAACACCTGGGTGCTTCGCTCCTTGCTTGGCTCCACTGCCTCACATGAACCACTGGGTCGTGAAGAGCTTGCACAGGTGCTTGGAATTTTGCAAAAAGCTCCATGGAGAGCAGAAGACAGCTCCATGCGACAGACATTCCATGTGCTGTTCTCAACCTACGAGGCGATGCTTCCTGGAGGCGCAGACCTGTTACTTGAGCACTGGTTGCAACACAACCTCATTGAACTTGATGATGAGCTAGGACGCCTCTCCGACGAGGCTCCGCTCAAACTCCCCTTTGTTGGAAAGCTCCTGCTCAAGCAGGACTAGGTTCCGTTGACATAAGGAAACTTGCTACCGAAGCCAAATGATGCAACAGGCCAAGTGAAGGAAGTTTAAATAG
>CATLTV010000241.1 GCA_950059285.1 uncultured Pseudomonadota bacterium
ACTGCGTGGGAGACCGCGTGGGAGAGTAGATCGCCGCCAACCCATTTTTATCAAGAGAAGCCGCGACATGATTCAACGTCATGTCGCGGCTTTTCTCGTTTCTTGTCCTGGTGCACAACCTGCCTGCACATCATCGCTTACATTCTTATCCATGCACGTGGTTTTTGAGTCTTGCGACGCTCAGTCACAAAAAGAGCGAGGGTGCCCTTTCAGGGCACCCTCGCTCTTTTTTGCTCAATCGATGACGTGAACTTTAAAATGGCTTGTATTTGTGATTTGAGAGGTGTTTTTGTTTAATCCATGTCAGGGTTAGGGTGGGGTTGAATAAATCCATTAGCGCGTATTCTGTGAGGTCGATTTTGAATCAAATTTAGAAAAATTTTGAGGAGCGCAAGATGATGACCAGTATTTCCATGTGTTGCAGGTAGATGTTCCCTTCATATGTGACAGGTAGTTCCTGTATACTATACTGAGTACAAAGGTGAGGAAGAGTTACAGTGGGGGAGCACAGCGCTTTGTGAGTATGACTCTTGATGATGAGACGTTGTTATCTTGGGGAGGGTAGGTGCACTTGTTTTTATCGTGCAATGACGATGTCTTATCGGAGGAGCGCGCTCAATCGGTGAGGTTTACGAGCGTTGGTGAGGGAGCGTGTGCATCAAGTTGCTTGCTTTCTTGACTACGTTGAGCATGAGTGATTTTTGGTCAAGCTGCGTGTCTGGAGGTTGGCCAGGCAAGTGTGAGTGTGTGGTGTGTCATGGCCTTGGTGATTAGGAAAACTCCGAGTTATGGATTCATCATGAAAATATCAGGTCATTGAAGAAGAGGGTTTGCTGAGTATGGCCAATGAGAGTGGCAGACTTTTTGTGGTCAATCGCTTGGTAGTTAATTGTGTGCTTAAGTTGTTGAGATTTAATTGTTTAATGTGTTTGTGTTTTGGGCTTATTATGATGCTGTTTCCTGTGTGGAAACATTTGTGTTGTGGTGCTGTTGATTTGTTCAGTTGTTTCCGAGCTGGAAACAACTGAACAGTGTGGAGTGAGGAGGGAGAGTATATGATCACATTAAGGCGTTGGGTTGAGGGTTGGGGAGGATCGTTTCTTGTGAGTGTGGCTGCTACGGGGATGTCATTATTTCTGTTTGGTTTGTTGACCGACGAGATGTGGCTTCGCGTGATCGTCAAGGCTATTCCTGTATGGGCCTTTGCTGTGTGGGTGTATGCTTATCGTTCTGATTCGATAGGTAAGCTTGTGACAGCAGGGCTGTTGTGTTCTGGTGTGGGAGATATTCTGCTGGAGGTGTCTTTTACGGGGTCGTTTGTGCTGGGGATGGCGGCGTTTCTTTGCGGGCATGTGTTGTACACGTTTACGTTTGTTAAGCTTGCGCCTCAACGGGGGCTGGTGAACACCATTCCCTTTATTGCCTGGGGTGTGTGTATTGGATGGCTCGTGTGGGGTGGGCTTGGCGAGTTGAAGATCCCCGTGGTGATTTACATGAGTGTGATTATCACGATGATGTGGAGATCTAGCGTGTTGATGGGAGAGCTCAAGGGCCTTCCTTGGCGAGGACTGATTATGCTGGGGGCTTTATCGTATGGTTTGAGTGATTCTCTTATTGCGATCAATAAGTTTCATCATGCGCTTGATGGTGTACGCGTGCCTATTATTCTGACGTATTGGTTGGGGCAGGGCGTTATTTCTTGGGTGACAGTGAAACTTATTGATGATCTGGACGTTGTATAGGTGTAGGCATTTCTGTGATAGATGTGGTCAAGCAAGTTAAGTCGCGTTCGATGTAAAAAGCTGTTAGGGTTTGTGAGTAACCTCGAATGGGCAATGTATTTTTGATCTCGTAAATGGATTGGTGCGTAGTACACAGTGATGAATGGCATGACACACAAAAAACGCATTATATTTGTACAAAACTCTCAACCTTTGGCTGGAGTGCAGGTTCGGCACGACTCCTGGGATGAGACGCTTGTGACTGATGATGATGGACAAATTCATTGCGAGGTGGAGGAGGGCTTCAAAGAGTTTGAAGTGTTTCACCAGGGTCGTTGGAACAAGGTGTCGCTGGACGTTACGGAAAAGCAGAGCTTGTTGATTGTAGATATCAATACACATGCGACGGGGAGTTTTACGGCTCAAATTCCAGGAGGGTTCAAGGGCCAAGTTTTTGGTGAGCGTTATGTTTTTGAGGAGGTGCTGGGTCGTGGAGGAATGGGTATTGTTGTTCAAGCCAATGACAAGCTCCTTCATCGAACTGTAGCGATTAAAATGCTGAACGAAGAGTTTCTGGAAAATGTAGAGGCTCAACAAATCTTTTTGGAGGAAGCGCGAAGCATTGCCACCTTGAGGCATCCCAACCTCGTGGCTATTTATGATGTGACCATGATTGATGGGAGGGCGATGATCGTCTTTGAACATATCGATGGTCAGGATCTTGATACCTTATTTGAGAATGAGGGATGTTTGTCTGAGGCGAGCGTTGTTGGGATTGCTGTACAGTTGACGAGAGCGTTGAAGTATTTGCATGACAAGGGGATTTTGCATCGCGATATCAAGCCTGCAAACGTGTTGGTGCAGCCTGATGGTGTGTTGAAGATTATCGATTTTGGTCTGGCGCGTTCTCTTGAGGAGATTGCAATCAAGGGAACCAAGGTTCGAGGTACGCCAGCATATATGGCCCCCGAGCAAATTGACGGTTCACAGCTGTTGGCAGCAACAGACATATACCAGCTTGGTGTCTCCTTGTTTGAGCTTCTGGCAGGTCAGTTGCCGTTTTCATCGGGCAATATGGCATATGCACACATGCATATGGATCCTCCTGCGGTGTCTGAATTTGTCACGTTGCATGAGCCCGAGGTGGGTCAGTTAATTCATGCATGTTTGCAAAAAAAGCCAGAAGACAGGCCATCGGCACATGACTTGTTTGGTGCATTTCAGGCGATATATGCAAGACATGCTGCTTTTTATGAGCAGCATACAAGTGATTGTGTGAAGCATAACGCAGCGATGCTTTTTTCCGAGACCATGGAACTTGCTGTGCCTGAAGGTCTGAAAAGGCCTGCGATTACGGGGGCTACTCAGCCTGTGGGGAATGGTCTTTCTGGTGTCTCTGTAGAGCAGAGCCTGTCTGAAGATGGTGACAGTCATCAAAAGATGTTGATTGCTGTTCTTGGCCTGGTGTTACTGTTGATTGGTCTTGGCAGTGTGATTGTGATGATCCTTTCTTCTCCCGAGGAGAACCCCTCAACACCTCGGGCTAATGAGTTAAGCGTGAGTGCATCTCAGGAGACTCCCTTGGTGGAATCTGCATCGACAAAGCCAGCACCACCTGTTTCTGATGTGATCGAAGAACGTCCTACAGACACTGTAGGATCGAAGAACGTTGTGGAAGAGCCTGTAAAGCCAGTGGATGTTGTTGCACCTGTGGTTGATACACCAGAAGAAGTGCCATCCAAACCTGCGGTCGTGAACGACGAGCAGAAAAACTCTCCCAAAGAACCTCCTGTCAATGTGCGCGAGGAGGAGACCCGTGCAAGAGTAGATGAGCCAGTAAAGTCTCCTGATACGGAGAAGACACAACAGCCCGATGATGCAGTTGATAAAATGGCCTCTGATGACGAGGTGAGCGTAGATGACGAGGTGAGCGTAAACGCGAATGAGGACGTTAAATCGCCTCAAGTCGTTGATGTCGCTGCCAAAGAAGCTGAGAAAGAAGTTTCTGACAAGGAAGAGTCTTCAGGAGAGTCGACGGAAGGCAAGACAACTCGTCGTGTCATTCGCAAAAAGATTATTCGCAAGAAGGTCATTCGAAAGAAAGCTCCTGCAGCGAGTGGCTCTGAAGATGGTGAAAAGTCAAATCAGGCACCTGTATCGTTCTAATTCATTTTGACAATAATACTGTAATCTATGATGTGTGGAGGTCTACTTGTTTGTTGATCCGTGTGTAAAGTTGCGTGTTCAAAAAGGAGCACTGCTTCGTGGCGTGCTGTCCTCGCTTTGTGTACTGGCTTTGTCCGCGCCAAGTATGGTGAGTGCTTCTCCCTGGACATTGCCTCAGCATGATCTTGTGGTTTCCACAGATTTTAGCTTTGCTTCAGCCAGCAAAGAGTTTTTGAATGATGGGACAAATCAGCTGTACTCCGTGAATGGGCAATTGCGTACCTCTTCGTTGGCGTTGAGCTTGCGATATGGATTTACGGATAACTTTGAGATGGAGATTCGACCGACCTTCAAGCAGTTATCATACAAGTCAGATCCTGTATTGCTTGGTGTTCTTGAGGAGCCATACTCTCTTGATGATGCTCGATCGCAGATTATCGACTTTGATAGCAGTGTGATTGGCGCGGGGGACATGGATCTTGTGGGGCGCTACAACCTGTTGAGAAGCAAGTTTCTTCTGGTGACTGCTGAAGGGGGGAGTAAAATTCCACTGGGTTACAAGCAACCACAGGGCACCTTTTCCTCGCTGGACTTTGAGAGTGCGCAGTTTGAGGTGGGTGATGATGCAACCCTGGGTGATGGTCAGATTGATATTCACGCTGGGCTATTATTTGGTACATACGTGCCTCTGTCACGAACCTTTGCTCGCGTGGATACAGCTTATAACCATCGGTTCTCTGCGCCTGGGGATCAAGTGTTGGCCAACGTCAAGGTAGGACAATATCTTGGTCAAAGCTTGATTTTGGTGGGGGGCGTGCGTTGGGCCAAGACCATTACGGACGGTGAGCCGATTGGCGAAACTTTTGTGGACACAGATCCTGGTCAGAGTGCTCAGCAGTTTGATTCAAGCAAGGTCGATGTGCGTCCTTTGTATCTCGACCGCGATTATACAATCGTTGAACTTGGCGTGATTGCGCAGTTTGAGCACATCGAGTTTCGTGTGGCTGTCGAGGATGTACTTGATGGGCGTAACTATGCAGACTTGCGTACGCTCAACTTTGGTCTGTCCAGTAAGTTTATTGGTGCAACTCGATCTGAGGAATTGCCAGCTTCTGTTGTTGAGTCTGAGGAAAACGATGAGCAACAACCGACAGAAGAAGAGATCATTGAAGAGGTGATTGTGGTGCCTGCGGATGGCATTCAGGAGGGGACAACCACAACAATTGATGAGGATGGCAACGAGATCATTGAAGAGGTGATTATTGAAGTTGTCGAACCTGATGAAGATGGGTCGGATACTCAGGGTTCAGAAGGAGAGGACAAAGAGAGTACGGTTGAACCCTGAGTAGGTTTTTAGTTCATGATATGCGTGCAGGAGAAGCGGCTAGCCATAGTCGCTTCTCTTCGTTTTTCATGTGTGCTTCTTCTTCAGGTTCGGCGTGATCATGTCCGACAAGATGTAGGAGGCCATGAATGAAGAGGAATTCAACTTCTTCATTGACCCCCCAATCCAGGGACTCTTTGGGGACGCCCAATTCTGTGGAGACTCGCTCCTTGTGTGTTTGTGTTTGAAGGAGACGCTCTACATAGTCGAGGTTGATGATAATATCACCAAGGTGAAGACCAGGTTGTGTGAGGTCCAACTCTTCAGGTTCAAACGACGGAAACGAGAGAACATCCGTCGGTTTTTGCTCTCCTCGCCAGGTGATGTTCAGGGACTCGATGAGAGCATCATCACAGAGGACAACGCTTATTTCGGGATCAAGAAGGTCCAAGCCTTGGCAATGGAGCGCGCTTCTCGTCGTCAGGCTCTTGAGAATCATTGGAAGGTTGGGGTGTTTCTGTGCCTGTCCCTGTGCTTGTATCTCGATGTTCATCTGCTTTTACTGCTGGGTTGGGTGATGTTTTGGTGGATTCCTGGGACTTTTGGTTCACAGGTGTTGAGTGTTGTTTTGAGCGGCCTTGATTGGCACGAGATGCATCCTTTGATGGTTTCTTGCTGTCAGGATATTCCGGACGATGGTGGTAGATACCTGTTAGAATTCTTGTGAATGCAGTGGCGATGGCGTTGAGATCCTTGAGTGTGAGGTCGCATTCGTCAAGCTGTCCATCGGTGAATGCCTTGTTGATCATCTTTTGTACAAGACCTTTCAGGCGAGCGGGGGTTTTGTTTGGCATCGCTTTACTTGCAGCCTCAATACCATCTGCAAGCAGGCAAATGGCGGTTTCTCGTGTTTGAGGTTTGGGGCCTGGGTAGCGGTAGTCCTTTTCGTTGACTTCAGGGATATCAGGATCTTCAAGCTTTTTGGCCTTGTGGTAGAAGTAGGCGATGAGGCTTGTGCCATGGTGTTGTTCGATGAATGCAATGATCTCCTTGGGGAGGCCATGTTGTTTGGCCATTTCCACACCATCCTTGACGTGCGCCTTGATGATGAGCGCGCTCATGTTGGGCTTGAGTTTGTCGTGTGGGTTTTCACCAAACTTCTGGTTTTCTGCAAAGTATCCAGGGTTTTTGGCTTTACCAATGTCATGGTAATACGCACCCACACGTGTCAAAAGTGAGTTGCAGCCAATTTGATCAGCCGCGGCCTCACATAAGGAGCCTACCATCATACTATGGTGATAGGAGCCAGGAGCTCGCACGATGAGTTCGCGCAACAAGGGGTGGTTCATGTTTGAGAGTTCAAGAAGTTTGATATCTGTGGTGTAGCCAAATGTGGCTTCCACAACGGGCAAGAGAGAGGAGACAAGGAACCCACTAAGAACACCACCACCAAAACTCATCACGAGGATAATGAGTGATTCTGGCTGGAAGAACTCTCCTCGCCAGAGGAGGTCCGTGCTGATGATCAGCGCATTGGTTGCGCCCACCACAAGTCCAGACCACATGAGCGCGAGGCGGTTTTTAACCTGGCGCACAAAGTGTGCACCAATCAGGCAACCAAGCAGTGTGAATGTAAAGTAGAGGAACATTTCCTCCATGATGATGGCGGACATCATCGCCATAATAATGGAAGAGATAATGGTGTGTTCGCTGCGCAAGATCAGGCGCACAAGAATACCAAATCCTGCCACTGGGACTGCGAAGCGCCATGCTTCCACGGGAATTTGTGGGAGCTGTTGATACAGCGCGAGGCTGACGACCTGAGCCAGCTTTGTCAACGAGAGGAAGAAGAGCATACTTGTACCAAGCAGCGCGACATCCTTGGGTTTAAAGCTCAGGTTCGGGATGTTAAATCGCCCATATTGATAAAGCACAGTGAGGGTCAGGAGGAGCAGTAAAATAAGCCCCAGGACAAGCTGAAGCATGTCGGTCAGATCCTGTTCATCTTGCATGCGCTCCCAGATACGAATGTGCCGTGAGGTAATGAGGTCTCCACGCGCCACAATGAGCTGTCCTTTTTTGAAGCGCTCTGAAATGACTACTTCTTCAATGGAGCGCTCTGTGTTCTTGCGTCGTATTAGTGTGAGTTCTTCATTGTAATGTGTATTGGCCTGGATCAGTTGGGAGGTGAGCTGAGCGAAGATGGAGGTCAGTTGAGCGCTCTCCATGTAATTAAACTGTCGTTCAGCGTCGGCCTTGACGGACTGTCGCATGGCATTGATGCCCTGAAAGTTATCGATGACATCAAGGATGTGATATTCGATCAGGACGGTGTCCTTGCGTATACGTCGTAGGTAGATGCCACGCTCACGGTTTTCATCGATGGTGCGCGTGTTCGGGGCGATGAGCTTGCTCATGGCGTTGTGAATCAGTGAGTTGAGCGTGCTCTCCGCTTTCGCAGAAAATCCTGTGCGTGCGATGGCCTCAAGTTCCTGTTCATTGAGAGTGATTGGGAAGTTCTGGAATGATTCCTCTATAAAGGGTTTGGACAGGACGATGCGCTGTGCAGGGGTGGCATCGGCGATGAGGTCCTGTTTTACAGGTTGAATCAATGTGGGAGGCGAGGAGTTTGCAAGGTCTGGATCAGGCTCAAGCACCTGTTGTTCAAGTGCTTGTTGAAGTTTCTCGCGGGCATCTTCAAAGGAGTGGTGAATGCGGTCGCGGATTTCTTCGCCGAGATCCTCTTGCCAGTCATAGACTGGGGGAAGTTGAGCGATGGCTTGCTGTCGTCGAGCAGCGGTCGCTTCAGGAGCCTTCTCAATGTAGGTGAAGTCCTGTGCTGCCTTGTAGTCACGCGTGGCGATTCTTCCTGTGGAGGATGGATCAAGGGAGTTTTGTTTGGTGTTAAATCCACCAGTAATGATGCCGACGAGGAGGACGACAAAGAGGATGAACGCCGTGACCTGAAATGCGGGAAGGTTGGCCAGATCTTCAAGGAAGATGCGGAAGCGTTCTTGCTGGCGAGGACTGAGCTGCCAGAAGCGCTTGTGAGGTCCTTTTTTGAGATCTTGTTTTGGGGGGTTGGGCATGATGACCACGTGTCATGGGGGAGGGCAGTAAGATCTGCACAGGTGGTGACGGCACATGCATTATGCTGTTTATGAGCTCCTGTGTAGCACGTGATTGCGTGTTGGTCTCAGGAGGTTGCATGTGTTGTAAGAGAGTCAGTTTGTTGTCATGCCACACAAAAAGAGTACGACAATACAGATGTTTAGCTGTTCTGACTGGTCTGTGATGATGGCTGTAATCGCCAGTTTTTTTAACCAGGCACCATCTCAGTATAATATGCATGGAAACGTATGCCAAGCACATCAGAGGGGGCGACCCATTGACTAGTCAATGGGTCGCCCCCTCTGATGTGCTTGGCCTGCTTATGTCAGCAGAACCTAACGTTGAGACAGTTGCTCTTCACGTTTGATTGCATCCTGATCGTAGGCACGGATGATTTTCTGTACCAGGCCATGTCGTACAACATCCATGTCGCTGAATGTCACGACGCCAATGCCAGGGATGCCCTTGAGAATGCGTTTGGCTTCGATCAGACCTGAATCTCTGCGACGAGGGAGGTCAATCTGTGAGATATCGCCAGTGACAATAGCTCGTGAGTTAAAGCCCATACGAGTCAAGAACATCTTCATTTGCTCTCGCGTGGTGTTTTGGGCTTCATCAAGAATGATGAACGCATCATTGAGGGTACGACCACGCATGAAAGCGAGTGGGGCAATCTCAATGATATTTTTCTCAAGCAATCGTTGTGCTTTTTCGGCGTCATAAAGATCACCGATCGCATCAAGCAGAGGGCGCAAGTAAGGGTTGACCTTTTCTGTGAGGTCGCCAGGGAGGAAGCCAAGCTTTTCACCTGCCTCAACGGCGGGGCGAGTGAGGATGATGCGCTTGACCTTCTTGTCGTGAAAGGCTTGAAGGGCCATGGCGACAGCGAGATAGGTTTTACCCGTACCAGCAGGACCGATACCAAAGACGAGCTCATTTTGGCGGATGGTGTCAATATACGCCTTTTGAGTGGGGGTCTTGGGTGTAATCAGTTTATTGTTGGATGAGACATAGACCTTGTCCGTGAAGATCGCGACAAGATCAAGCTCGGGGTTATCATGGAGCAGGTCAATGCTGCGCTTGATGTCTGTGAGGCCAAGTGCCTGACCCTTTGATGCCAGCGTGTAGAGTTGCTCAATGAGTGTCTTGGCAAAGTGCACATCTGCAGCAGAGCCCTTGATATTCATGAGTGTACCACGTGTGCCGATCTCGAGATCAAGGCGGCTTTCGATGGCTCTCAAGTGTTCATCACGTTGTCCATGAACAAAGCGTACAATGCGCTGATCCTGGAAGGTAAGTTGTTCTGTAATCAGTTCTTGATGTTCTGTGTTTGTCATGATTTCCATAATATTTCAGGATGTTAGTTCACCACCTGATGTGATGCTTTAGAGCGTAATAAAGAAGGATCTGTTGGGAAAAGCTCGTAGAAACCGCGTATTTTGGTGTCGCAAAAACAGAATGTA
>CATLTV010000242.1 GCA_950059285.1 uncultured Pseudomonadota bacterium
TTGCTTTGTTTTCCCTCCTTGCTCTCACTCCTTCATCCTTCGTCATCTCTTCGTACACAATCACTTCAACCGCTGTATGTTTTTTACTATGTATACACCCAACACACCATGCGTACAACAGAGCCCCAAACCATTCAGACCTTTCAAGAACTTAGAAGCTTCATGCAGCGTGAGCAGCTGACAGATAAAGATCGCGTCAACCTCTGGACGCTGCTTCAAGATGCTCACGCCTCTTCAACCAAGGAATATGAAGATACATGGCTCCCCTACCTGACAGGATTTCCTCACCATTTTCAGCAGCCATTGACCCGAGTGTACTCTGAAAAAGAGCTCTCAAAGGCGGTATCAATAGTGCCCTGTGCCACGTTTGAGGTGTTCCTTTTCAAGGTTGAAAATCCAAATGATATTGATAGTTTAATTGATTCAGATGCATTCTCCCAAGTCTCCTCGCTGATCTGTGATAATACTCCATTTCAGGATGCACACCTGCGGAAACTTGCACACCATCCACACGCAAAAAATATCACCTCACTTCACTTCAATCATTGTGAGTTTTCCTCTCAGGCCCTTCACGATCTTGGACAGGCAATCTTCGCCCATCATCTGCAACATCTTCAGCTCAGCTTTATGGAGTTTGATGAGGCAAACGTCTCCAGCTTCATCGCCTCGGCACAGCTACACAACCTTGAATCGCTCCGATTCATATCAAACTCACTCACGTATAAAGCATTTCACGAATTCTCAACATCCTCCTGTGTCAATAGTCTCAAGTTACTTCAAATCAAGGTAAATTCAATACGGCACGAAGGACTTACTATTCTTCTTAACACGCCATTTCAAAACCTCACCTCGCTTGATATCAGCAACACCAATATGCATAGCCTTGAAGGTATTGAGCACGCCACCTGGCTTGAACGCCTCACGTCACTTGATATTAGTGGCAACTGGTTTCCTGATGATGAGATGGTACGCCTTGCAAATTCCCCACGCATACACAATTTGAGACACCTTGATATCAATGGGACCATGCTCTCACCCAGGGCTTTCTATGCCCTCGCTCAATCCACTCACCTCACGCAACTTGAGAGCCTTATTCTGGGCGGCACACAGCCCGACACTGAAGGCATTGAAGCATTGATAAGTCCTGAAAATTACGAAAAATTTAGTCATTTGCGTGTGCTCGACCTGTGCAACGTGGCGCTTCAACCAGAAGATATCGCAAAACTCTTGCACTCTCCCATCATGAAAAATATTCAGAACCTCGATTTGAGTTACAATCATGTCGGACATCTTGGTGCGAGCGCACTTGCACACTCTCCTCACTTACACGCACTAAAACACCTGGACCTCTTTGACACACAACTTGATGATCAGGCGCTCTTTATACTCCTTGAATCGCCCAATCTTGCACAACTTGAATCCATCGACCTTGGAGGAAACCTCTTTAAAGAACGCGGTATAAACGCACTCAAAAACGCTGAAAGTGAAGTTATTTCAGACTGTTATGACTCTTATGGATGATTATAAAGAGTTGGCGTTAAAACAAGGTTCTAAACCTCTTGAATTATTACTGTTTTGGTATGGCCAGCGCAATCCAGTCGACGTCATTGATGGTACAGGCATTTAATCCATAATACCCAAAGTGAATTGTATCGTTGGAATCTCTGTAAATTCCGCCTGTAAAATACCAGAAGTTGCTCCCCTCAACTCCCATCAAGCAAGCAACAACACACTCATCTCGTACGGCTTTGAACATAATGGGCGAACCAATCATGTTCTTGAGTGTAGCTGTGGGGATGTAACCTCTCTCAAGTCTGTTGACGGCTTCATAATATTCAGGTTGAAGCAGAGGCAGGACGATGGGATGCTCGGGCGGATAATGACTGAATATATGTCGACGCTCCTGATCCAGGTTAGCGTCAATTTTACTGTATAGCTCCGCTTTGCTGAAGACGACAATATGCTCCAGCTCCTCTTTGATCTGTTTTGCGGGGTGAGTGAAGCTTGTGTCCACATAATGCGTGTATGCGTCTGGAACTTTGGAACCTCGTGATAGATTTATATATTTTTCAATAAATTCAGATAGATAAGACTCATGCTGTTGTGGGTTGCTCAAGTATGTATCAAGTAAATCCCTGGGTTCAGGTAGTACATCTAGCCATGAATCAGGTGGGATAAGTAGGCTCGTGGTTAGGTTGAAGCTGTAGTGGAACAGAGGCTTTCGGGCATGTCGAGAGCCGAATGTGTACGCGATAAACTCGATGTAATGACGAGCGAGCATCGGGAGAGAACCATCCAGACAGGCCATGTAATCGTCAGAGAATAACAAGGGTGGATCTTGATAAAGTGCGTCAATCACCACACCTGTCGTATAAAAACTCCCCATGCTCTGATTATTCTCAAAGTCGTCAAACACCTTGAGCTTTTGATTCAGCAAGGACTGGTCCCATCGCCCAAGAATATCATAAAAGTATTCGCCAGGTGCCACCTCGCTGCTCTCAAAATCACTCCACTCAAACAGCATTTCTTGCAGGCTGTTGATATAGATTGAACCTGCCGCGCCACCCTGTGCGAGGACATCCTCAACAACTTCCCAGACAGCACCTTCATTGCTCTGAATCCGTGCATCAATCCAGCTTAAATTTAAACCGTTATAAACCCTGAAAAACTCAAGAAAACGTTCATCCAGTGTCCAGTCAAGTTGGCGTTGGATGGCGTGTAGCTCCTGCTCTGTAAGAGGCTCTCCAGCCTCAAACTCCAGGATGCGTACGCGCGAATCATTCTTGAGGATCTCAATCATATCATGCAAAGCGCGCTTTAAATTCACCATATACTTAAACCGTTTGTGCGTTTATTGCGATCTCTTCACGAGGAGCAAGTAAGAACAAGTTTCAAAACCACGATGTAGGAAGAGAGGGCGGTTTGAAACTTGTTTGAAGTGTAAAGAGTTGAATTTCATCTGGAGATTCCGTAGAAAGCAGGCGTCCCAGGTGCGCTCCAAGTCTTTCAAGGTATGTAGTTATGAAACGATTGTACAGTATGTGTGTTCTTTCTCTGGCAATGGTCGTCCTGAGCGGTTGTCGTGGAGATTCTGAGCCCACAAATTCAAGCAGCCCTGCAATGGATAACCCCGGCGATGAGATGGTGTATCCTGATGCCATGATGCGTCCTGTCGCGCCAACGTGCAAGGCACCTGCTCGCCAGCCTCCTTCAGGCCCCGTGACTCTGGAAGAGGCATTTACAGATCGTATGACCTCGGAGGTGCGCGATGGATTGCTTGATGTGGTGGAAGATCCACACGAACCAGGCTCATGGTTTGCTGTGCGAAAGGCTGGTTTTGTGCATCACCTTGGAGACGATGGCACAACGCAAGCTCTCGATATAAGCGAGCGATTGTTTATTGATCAGGAGACTGGCCTTGTGAACCTTGCGTTTGATCCCACACAAGATGATGTGGTCTACGCCATTTATATGGTGCCTCCTGGTAGTGGTACGAACGCCAAAAAGTTCACCAATGTCGTCGCACGTTTTTCATATAATCGTCAGACACATACGATTGATCCTGACTCTACAGAAGTGCTCCTTGAGTTGCCCGATCCAAATGGTTCCCACAATGTGAATGACCTACTCTTTGATGAAGAGGGCATGCTGTATATCTCCATTGGCGATGGTGGAAATCCTTACGATTATCTCAAGAATGGTCAGCGCTCTGACACCTGGTTTGGGACGGTGTTGCGTATCGATCCTTCAACGTCGCAAGGTGAACGTCCTTATGGCATCCCCGAGGACAATCCCTTTATGGACGAGCAGGGACAGCCCACCGAGGTCTGGGCATATGGTCTTCGTAACCCCTGGCGCATGACTCTGGACAGGGAGACGGGTCAAATCTGGGTAGGAGATGTGGGTCAAGACACCTGGGAAGAGGTTAACCTTCTTGAGCGAGGCGCAAACTATGGTTGGCCTCACATGGAAGGGCCTGCATGTTATCAAAAAGAAGACTGCAACCCCGACGATTACACCGTCCCATACTGGTCTTATACCCACGCCGAGGGTGGTTCTATTACCATGGGACCTGTGATTCGTGATCCAGCACTTCCTACAGAAATGCAAGGACAGCCGCTTGTGGGTGACTTCGTGAACGGCAACGTCTGGACACTTTATTTAGACTCAAATCAAGATGAACAAGATGAGCAAAATGAACAAAAAGTTTTATCGACGTTGCTTTTGGAGTCGACACACAACATCTCTTCCTGGGCGATTGGTCATGATAACAGCATCTATATTGTAAAGTACGGTGCTCAGGGCGATGGCGCGGTGTTCAAAGTTACAAAGCAAGAGATAAACAGTACAGAGAATGAGTTTCCAAAGACGTTATCTGCGACAGGATGTTTCTCCGAGGAAGATCCACGACAACCTCTGGAGGGGGTCTTTCCCTATGCACCTGTGGCCACGCTCTGGAGCGATGGTGCCGAGAAAAAGCGCTGGTTAGTTGTGCCCGCAAATCGACGTGTTGAGGTGCTTGAGGATGGTGATATGCTCTTTCCTGTGGGCTCAATGTTGTTCAAGGAATTTGCCTTCGATGATGTGCCACATGAGACACGAATGCTTGTGCACCACGAAGATGGTTGGACGGGATACAGCTATCGCTGGCGAGAGGATGGGAGCGATGCAGATCTCCTGGATAGCCAGGAGATTGTGGACTTAAACAATGGTATTCGTTGGGTTTATCCATCACGTTCGCAATGCATGGAATGTCACACTGCCGCAGCCAATCGTGTGCTTGGCCCCGAGTACTTACAGCTTGATCATATCTACGAACCGCTCGATTCATCCCACGTCCAGCACGATGTCTTGGATGAAAAAGAGTTCTTCAATGAGGTAGCGCAGGAGACTCTTGAAGAGGTAACACAAAGCGTGGATGCCTCTGTTGATCCATTTGATGAATCAGAGGACGTTACACTTCGAGCACGTTCCTATCTTCACGCCAACTGTTCCTACTGTCACAGGCCTGATTCGACTTCGACACAGGCCAATATTGACCTCCGTTACACCACAGCGTTCAAGGATATGGGGCTGTGTAACAAGGAGAGTGAACATGGCAACCTCTATCGCTCGGATGGCAGCGAGCTTCGCTTGCTCAAGCCAGGTGAGCCTGAGAAGTCGATCCTGTATTTGAGGATGGAATCATTGGATCTGTTTCGTATGCCTCCTGTCGGAACAGGCGTTGTTCACGATCAGGGCTTGAAACTCATGTCTGATTGGATTCAATCTGTGGAAAGCTGTCCCTGAAGGATTGTACGAAAGAACAAAGAAGAAGGGGCGGTCCTTTTGTAAAAGGACCGCCCCTTCTTCTTTGTTCTTTCGTTATAGTGTTGCCGTTAATTCTCTGGGTGAAGCAGAGCGAGCAGGCACCATTTTCATATCGTAAGTGGCTGCTTTTTTCACTTTCTCAAGAGCTTTGCCAAGCTGTGCAGAGTTCATCTCTTTGATGCCATAAAGCGTTGTTGTTTTGACTGGATTAAATCCAGAAAATTTCAAAATTCCATATTTAAATGAGTGTGTTGCAGCTCTTCTGTAGGCCAAAGCATACCACCAATTTGGGCTGTCCATGGTCATGATAATGCGCGAAGATCGTCCCTTGAGTAACTTGCGTGGTATCGCTGCGTTCTCATCGTATTTAAACGCCCATCCAGGCAAGAAGACGCGCTCAATAAACCCCTTGAGTACAGCAGGTGCGCCAACCCACCACATGGGATACACCCACACCACATGTCGGGCATTTTCAATCTCTTGTTGCACACGAAGCAAGTCGGGTTCGAGGGGTTGAATCTCGTTGTATCCTTTGTGTAACACGGGATCAAAATCAAGCTCGCTCAGGTGAATCGTCTTGACCTTGGCTCCCATGGATGTCGCCGTTGTTTTGTACACATCGGCAATATGACTGCTCAAGCTCTCGCGGTTAGGATGTCCTGTAATAATCAAAATATCTGCGCTCATCACACCACTCCATGCTGTATTGTTTATATGTTCTTCGTGCTCCTGGTCTTGAAACCAGTGCTCGACCTCACAACATGAAGTATGTGCAACTTATTATTGCATGAGAATGGCATTATAGGCATCCTTGCCATGCATAATTGCATTGCGTGATATACTCTTACATGTGTGTAAAACTAAGTGATTAAAAATCCTTGCAGAGACAGCTTTTATGACAACGATTGATCGATGGGATGACATCAAAATTTTTAATGTATGCCTCAAGTACAGGAGCTTGAGCCAGGCTGCAAATCATCTTGGAATTCAACAGTCTACGGTGAGTCGTCGCATTCAGGCGTTTGAAGACAACCTCGGTGGAAGTCTCTTTGTGCGTACCAGCGAGGGCATCATCCCCACACCACTTGCGCTTGAGATAAGCTCATCTGCCCAGGCGATGGAAGAACACTTTTATGCTCTGGAACGTGTCGCCAGCGGACATGAGCCTGAACCACAAGGCGAGGTTAAGATCGCGCTCGTTGAACCCGTGGCAATGTATGTGATGATGCCGCTGCTGGATGATCTTTACAAAACCTTCCCAAAGCTCCACATCAACCTCATCTCCAGTTACACCCAGAGCGATCTCACTCGCCTTGAGGCCGACATCGCCCTGCGTTTTGTCAAACCTTCCACAGGTGACCTTATCGCAAAGAAGCTCATCACCATGCCTCTCAAGGTGCTAGCCAGCGACGAGTATCTTACACGTTATGGTACTCCCACACTTGATTCTGGACGATGGGTGAACGTCTCATTGCCCTGGCTTGCCGTCGAAGAGGAGCGTTGGTTTAAGCACTATGTCACGGTCCAACCCTGGCTTCAAACCAGTAGCTACACTGTGGCGACCGAGGCGATTATCAAGGGGAAATGCGTTGGCTTGACCACCGAACTTATGGAGCGACTACAGCCTGCTCATTTACGGCCCGTTTCTGTCGATGCTCCTCTCCCCGAACCACTGGAGATGTGGCTTGTGACGCATGCGTCGATGAGACATACCCCCAAAGTTTCAGCTGTATGGGACTGGTTAATTCGTACCTTTGAGGTTTAACACCGAACAAACGCGAGGAGGGGCGGGCATTTGCTGCGCAAATGCCCGCCCCTCCTCGCGTTTGTTCGGTGTCTTTCGCGCAACTTACACAGGGCATAAATACTCAACAATTGGTTTCATCACAGGTGCGGTCGAACAACTCGCTGTACCAGACTCGCCATGATCTCTAGGCCTATGATATAATAACACCAATGACCTTTATGACCGTGTTACACCACCTGACTGGAAACCTCTCCAAGACTTTACGCATGTGATGCAACTGCTTTTGAACCCATCGACAACATACCGTCACACACAATACGTCGCGTTGTGTCTTGTCTTTGTTTCTCTTGGTTGTAACAAAGAGGAACCTCGTGGTGCGTCAGTTCGCTCTCCCACTTTTTTAAACGATGGAGACAGCACTTATAAGGATGCCTCAATTCCTCAATTCCAAATATCTTTTCAAGACTTGCCGGACTTACTTGGAAAACCCTATTCCTATCATGCACCTCCTCCTACACATCAATATGAGGTCGTCGATTGTCAGGATGGTTGGGTGAAATACACGCCTGCTCCCATTGAGATTCAACCTACTCTCCAACATACTCATCTTGTTGGCCTTACTCTCTATACTCTCCATGAGCGCGTTGAAATCATTCATTTTAGCCCAAAGCGTATCGAGATTGAAAAAAACTCTCCTTTTATGGATAAGCTCTTCAAAAGAAAACAATATGAATTGCTACAACTTACAAGTAGATTTTCAGAGTGCGAATCATCCTCACCCAATCATACCGATTCGAAGATAGAGTGTGAAAAGTATTCAGCCACGCTCCTCCCTGTTGAAATCATTCTTAACAGATGTGGAGAGCACACGTCTTTTGAGGATTGGAAGAGATGCTTCAAATCAATCCTCAGAGCTCCCTCCAGCAGCTTGATAGCGAGTCCTACTTGTGCAAATTGCTACGGATATCAGTTGATTTATTACAGAGACAAGGCAACGTTCGATCACTTTATAAAAATGATATACACTCAACAAAAACATAAAGAAGATGTAAGCCAAGGCCCTGAAATGCCTCCAAATGAGCCTTATGACACCTGTGGCGAACACTTCTACCAATAGTAACAACGCGCTGTACCAGACCTGCTACGAACGCCAGGTCTATATTATGATAAAGTTACTCACTTTGATGATCTTACAGGGTGTTGACAGTTTCATCGTTTCATTTCAAAAGGATGGGACGTTTCAGGTACACAAAAGGAGCGTAGATTAAGGTTTCAGGCGTGCAAGAGACTCTTTTATGCGTTGTTTTGCGATCCAAAAACCTCTGGAGTTTCACTACGCTTCGCTCCGTTCAGCTCTGTAGGTTTTTGTTGCAAAACGCTCCATCAAATTCCTCGCTGCACCTCGCTCACGCTCGGCTTGCAAAAAATTTGTTGTCGCTCGCCTTCTTGGAAGGTTGTGATGTGCATGAAGTCCATTTCGCTACGTTTCGGCCAAACCTGCGGTACTTGTTGCAAAACGCTCCGTCAAATTCCTCGTTTCGCCTCTTATGCATAAGTCACAACTTGACTTAAGTTATTAACAAATCAAGAAATTTTGTCGTAATTAAAGGCTACACAAAAAATTTGTCGTCGCTCGCCTACTGGAGGGTTGTGATGTGCATGAGCTAACTTTTGAACACTGTCAACACCCTCTTATTCAAGAATAGAAAACGGGTCAGGTTCGCCGACAAGCTCCTTGAGTGTCTTTGCGCCTTCGATGTTGGTGAGGTTCACATCAAAGAGTCCATCATGGTCTTTGGCCACGAGTGCACCCGTGGAGAGCTCTATCCATGACTTCCACTCAAACTCCATGCCGCCCACAGGAAGTACCGATACCCACATCTTCCAGCCCTGTGGTTTGCCTGTCTTTTGGTCCACAAGCCAGAGGTAAGCATCACCAGGAGTCACGCCGCCCTTACCATAGGTGACAAGCAGCGCCTTGGAGCCATCTTCAAGCGTAATAAGCTCGCGTGTCGTGCCACCATCACGAATCTTGACGACAGGATTAAGCCAGAACGAGTCATTGGCCCACATCGCCCATGCCTTCTCCACAAGCTCCTGAGACTCCTTACCCTCCGTAACACGTTCACCATCTTTGAGCGCCACGCCCGTCTTTTTGCTCAGATTGACATACACTTCATAGCTTTTCCATTTTACTTTCGCAAGGTTACGACGCTTATCCCAGAGGTGCTCATGACCACGAGGAAAGTTCCAGCGAACAGCTCCTGTCTGTTCCCATGCGCTGGCGTTTACGCTCTCCAACATTTGTGCAGCGAGCGCTTCGGCCTCGGCACCTTCTGAACCTTCTGGACGATTTTCACTCAACAACGCACAAGCAGAGACACCCGAGAGAACCAGAAATAGAACCACAACAACTGAATATTGAATGACTTTTTTCAAAACAACGAACCTCTATAATAACCTGATATGTATGACTATGTGCTTCCCCTCAAGCAAGAATACTGACCTTACCTGATCATCACCTGTTAACCCAAGAAGGCATTGCAACACTTTAGAGGGTGTTGACAGTTTCATCGGTTTATTTCAAAAGCATGAGACGTTCAGGTACACCAAAAGAGCATAGAGTAAGGTTTAAGGAGTGCAAGGGGCTCTTTTATGCGTTGTTTTGCGATCCAAAAACCTCTGGAGTTTCACTGCGCTTCGCTTCGTTCATCTCTGTAGGT
>CATLTV010000243.1 GCA_950059285.1 uncultured Pseudomonadota bacterium
GCCTATGATGGCGGTCAAGATCCCTGCAACAGGAGGAAAACCACTGGCCACAGAGATCCCAAGGCAGAGTGGGAGTGCGATGAGGAAGATCAGAAAGCCAGAGATGGCGTCCTGCGCGATGGTATTTTTTTTGGATTTTGTCGTCATGATGAAGCCTTCTGTCTGTCAAAAGTAAGATTCGCGAGGAACCAACAGAGAGAGCTTCGTTACAAAACCCGAGCCATGGAGACGAATTTTTTTGTACGAAAAAAAAGAATGTGTATTCCACTGAAGTTAACACAGCTTCGACGTAAGGAGGGTCATTTTGACCCCGAGTAAAAATGACTCACTGCATCAACACAGTGTGTCATTTTTACTCACTCAATGCCCCACATGGTGAGTTTGCGATAGAGCGTCTTGCGGCCAATACCGAGTAATCGTGCGGCCTGTGCCTTGTTATTGTCCACGACCTGGAGCACGTACTCAATGTATTTGCGCTCAATGGTGTCGAGCGTTTCAATCTCATCGACGTTTGGATAAAACGAATTGCTGTTCGCTGGAGTCATAAGCGGGGACGTGTGTTGAGAGTGTGCAGCCTGAGTAATACGCGCAGGGAAGTGTTCAGGTTTGACCTCTTGTTCGGAGCAAAGAAGGGCAGCCTGTTTGATGGCATGTTTGAGTTCACGCACATTGCCTGGCCATGAGTAGTTCATTAACAACTTGGCAGCTTCTGTCGAGAGTTGATCTGGCGCGGAGTTAAATTCCTGGCGAGCATCTTCCAGAAACTGTTGCGCGAGGAGCAACACATCTCGTCCACGTTCCCGGAGTGGAGGCACCTCGATCTCCATGACAGCGAGGCGAAAGAACAGATCCTCGCGAAACTTTTTTTCTGTCACATCAGCCTGCAAGTCATGGTTTGTGGCTGCGATAAGTCTGACATTAATAGGAATTTGCTGGCTTGAACCAACGGGTCGTATGCTGCGTTCTTCAAGCACGCTGAGTAGTCGTGTTTGCAGTGAGAGCGGCATATCACCGACTTCATCGAGGACGATTGTCCCGCCATTGGCAAGCTCAAAGAGCCCTTTTTTATCGTGAACAGCGCCTGTAAACGCGCCCTTGGTGTGGCCAAAAAGCTCACTTTCAATGAGGTTCTCGGCAAGCGCCGCCATATTCTCAATGATAATCGGTTGATTTGCTCTGGGGCTCATCTTGTGAATGAGCTTTGCCAGCTGTGTTTTCCCCGTCCCGCTCTCTCCCTGAAGCAAAATCGTCGCCTGTGTATGGGCGACCTGTTGAATCCTCGCCAACATACTGCGCCACACGGGACCAAAACCTTCAAGTCCATCAATAAATGGTGTCTGAAGTCGTAGCTGTTCAACCTCCTGTTTGAGCGCACGGTGTTCAAGCGCGCGGTCACATACCATGAGCAGGTAATCCACATCAAAAGGTTTGACGATAAAGTCATAAACCCCTCGGCGCATCGCCTCGATGGCAGTATTCATGGTGCCAAAGGCAGTGATCAAAATAATGGGAGTATCACTATCCTCACGATGCACCACATCGATCAAATCCATGCCACTGCCCTGCTTGATGTTCAAGTCGGTGATGATCAACGAGTAGTCGTGTTCATTCACTAGACGTAGCGCATCGGGCAGTGAGGTGCTGGTGTGTACATTGAGGTTGTTTTCCTCAAGCTCTTCCACAAGTAAGGCTTGCATGGCGAGGTCATCTTCTACAAGTAATATCAAAGGTTTATCTTTGTTTGGCATGGTCACTGTCCTTTATATTTATACATCAGATAATAATACTCAGTGATGCAGAGGTAAGTCGAAGATAAAGCGTGCACCATCAGTGTAATCTGTGTCGAGATAGAGGGTTCCTTGAAAGGCCTTGACCACAGTTGAGGCGATCATCAGACCCATACCAGAACCTTTACCCGAAGGCTTCGTCGTAAAGAACGGATCAAATATCCTGTCTGCAATCTCCCTGGGGATGCCCTCGCCGTGGTCCGTGATCGAAATACGTGCGACCGTTCTATCGAGATTATCTTGCGCCTGAGAAAGACAAATATCAATCGATGATCCCTGTGTTGAGGCGTGGAGCGCGTTAACCATGACATTGAGCAGGGCCTGCTCCATGATCAGAGGATCAAGTATAAGCGTGCATGAATCTTGTACCTCAAGGTTGATCTGAACATTGCTATGATTGGCGAGCATGGCGATTAAATCCATGGCGTTCTCAAGGAGTTTTTCTAACTCCACGGTACGAGCTTCGGACTGGCCACGTGTGAAGTCAAGCATGCCACGAATGATGTTCTGGATGCGGTCGACTTGTTCCGTGGCGATGTGAATTTCCTGCGTGGCTTTTTCTGGCTTTTGAATATGTTTGAGCGCGCGTTGCAATCGTCCGCGCACCACACCAAGTGGTGTACCAATTTCGTGTGAGATCTGGGCGAGCATGACGCCTGCCATGGCGAGCCGATCCATGTGGATGAGCTGGGAGGTGAGCTCCTCGCGTCGGCGTTGTTCTTCCTGAATGGAGAGTTGACTTTGTTTCAATGCCTCGTGGGTGATGTTCAGCTCCTTCATGAGCTCTGTGATCTCATCATCCACCCGTGGAATCTCCAGCATACGGTAGGTTCCCTTGGCGGCATCCTGAGCCTGTTCGATCATTTCATTGATGCGTTTTCCGATGATAAACCAGCCAGCCCAAATCGAAAACAGGATCGCCGTCAGGATGATGACCAGTAACATCAGGCCAAGATCAAAGATGGCGCGTTCGATGAAGTCCTCTTCCTGTTCAAGTGAGACGCTTGCTTCAAGATACATGCTGGATGGTGAGTCAGGATAAAGTGGTTGGTACACCACGATGAGCTCATGTGTTTCGCCTTCCATGGATGTCTTGAGAGGCTCCTGTTGAGCGAGTTGAGGTTCACGTACAGCATTCAGGATGGCTTCGTTTTGCCGAATGTGTGGCAGGAGCGCGGGGTTTTTTGCGTTTATATCCACGACACGCAGCGAGATGGGGGAAATTTCACGATTGATGTCGTCAAGGTGGGGCTGTGTGGCCTCCAACCCTTCTGTCCGCAAGATTCGGGCGAACTTGGGTCGAACAAGTTGAGTGACAATGGTGCACTCCTTGACGAGGTCACCTTCAAGCAAGGAGAGCTCACGTTGTAGGCGTTGGTAGCTCTCAAGGATCATGACCAGTGAGGTCCAACACACGCTGACAGCAACAATTTTTTGCACCAGATTCATGATAACTCATCGTTACAGTGTTTATACGCACGAGGTTCCAGCCGTGAATATACATGCGTTTGTAATGTAGAGCGCGTTCGAAATTTGGACACGGTGGCCCAGGTCATCAGAGCAGGCATCGTATGCACGTGTAAGAGGGTGATGACAGTTTTGCTTAATTCATTTCAAAAGCGTGCAACGTTTCAGGTACACCAAAAGAGCATAGAGTGAGGTTTCAGGCGTGCAAGGGGCTCTTTCTTGCGTTGTTTTGCGATCCCAAGTCCCAAAGCTTTTCACTGCGCTTCGCTCCGTTCAAATCGGGGGACTTGGGTGCAAAACGCTCCATCAAATTCCTCGCTGCACCTCGCTCACGCTCGGTTTGCAAAAAATTTCCTGTCGCTCGCCATGTTGGAACGTGATGATGTGCAGGACAGGTTTTTATGAATCTGTCACCACTCTCTTGCACACCTGAAACGTTGCACGCTTTTGAAATGAATGAGCACAACCGTCACCATCCTCCAAGCGTTGTTTCAAAATAGTTAATTTCTGTTTAAACAAAAGAAACGTATGGTAAAGAAGAAAGCAAAGGAAAAGGAGCGGCGATATCGCCGCTCCTTTTCCTTTGCTTTCTTCCTTGTCGCATCGACTTACTCTGCTCCCGATGTAATGGTTTCGTGATAGTGTCGTTTGTCTTTACCAAAGCGATAGAGTACGCCAGCAAGACCTTCGACCTTGTGTGTGGTGTGCAGCAGGTCTTCTACAAGTTCAAGTTCAAGGGCAAGGCCCCAGTGATGGGTAGCATCAAGCCAGTAAAGCGCCCCCGCCTCGGCGAAGACCCCTGCGCCAAAGAACTCACCTTCGGAGTGTTGTCGCATCATGCCTCCAGCGCCAACAAAGAGGTCTGTATGTGTGGCCATATGCCATGGCAGGCGTAAACTGAGTGTTTCCGTGAACTCGGTGTCCAGTGAATGACGCGAGATGTGTCCTGCCCAGGTTAATTCCAGGCGGTGGTGTAAAATGCCGTGTTCTCCCATGATTCCAGCGCCCCAGAGCGCGTGTGCATCGCCATGTGATGAGGCGTTCCCAAACAGGACGTGCACACCAAGCTTGGGGCCTTCGCCATGCTCCTCCTCTGCGGGGATGCCAGGCTCATAAGCTAGCGCCTGAGCGCTGAAGGTGATGAGGGTGGAGACAAGTGCGACCAGGTTGATGATGTATATAGTCATGGGAGCATCCTTGAGGCAAGAAACGAAAGAAGGGTGATTGCAACGTGCCGACCTACAAGGCTTTTCGGCGCGTTCAATTACCCTTCTTTCAATAAGTATGCCTACTTTTATTTATGCTTCTTTTAATTCAAGTCCATCCTCGGGTTTGGGCTCAGGTTTGAAGACATTGATAGGGATCTTCATGTAGCTGATCTCGTTTTTGGCAGCGGTGGGGAGCTGTCCCGCGTCGATATTCACCTGCACGCTCTGGAAGAGGAGCTTGGGTGCAGCGAGGCTGCTGTCACGAGCATCTCTCCAGGAGACGTAATCATCCTTGGTACGTGCTGCAGGGAGTGCGACGTTGGTTTCCTTGCTCTCGCCAATGGTCGTCTCGTAAGCATATTCACGACCCTTGCCCTCGGGGTAGTCGTGGCCGACAAAGACACGTGTGTCCTCGGGCAGAGTGTAGAGGTTGTCCTGAATGGAGTTGTAGAGGTCCTCGGAGCTGCCACCAGGGAAGTCACAGCGACCTGTGCCGACATCAGGCATGAAGAGCGCGTCACCTGTGAAGATGGCGTCATCAATTTTAAAGGTGACACAGGCAGGTGTGTGGCCTGGAGTGGGGATGGCATCGACGGTGATGGAGCCTGCCTCAAGAGGTTCTCCGATCTTGAACAGCAGGTCAAACTGTGAGCCATCGGTGGCAAATGCGTCGGGCAAGTCGAACACGCCTTTAAACAGGGACTGGACCTGTGTGATACGCTCACCAATGACGATCTTGGCCTCGGGGAAGCTCTTTTTGATGTGCTGTGCGCCCGAGAGGTGGTCTGCGTGTGCATGTGTCTCAAGGATGTAATGCAAGGTCAGGTCATTGTCCTTGACGAACTCGACGGCGGCATCACTTGATTCGGTCCAGATTTTGGAGGACCATGGCTCGTAGTCAAGCACAGGGTCGATGATGACCGCATCTTTGGTCTCTTCATCATACACAACATAGGTCAAAGTATAGGTACGTTCGTCGAAAAATGTTTTGATTTCCATGACATTATCCTCCATCAGGGGCATTCAGGTTTATTAGGCGATGAGAGCGAGTGAGTAAGCATGTGTAGGCTCTCATCCATGTCTTGCCTCCCTGTACTACAAATGGCGTGCCAAAGATGGATATTCATTCTCAAAAATAACATAAAGTATTTATAAATAAATGTTTTTATATATTCATTATCAATTAGGTGAAGCCACGGGCACGCGAAAAATACGCGTCGAAATGTTTCAAAAGTATTCTATTCGCGTGAAACATTTCGCGACAAAACGAGCTTACCCAGAGACACCATCGTGTGCGGCGACAATCTGCCACGTTCTTATTTCATGCCCTGCGCTTAGCCTTTGCTGTGTGACGCCCCAGCTTGTGCACGTGGCACAATGCTTGAAAACTGGTCAGAGCCATGCGCTCGTCGTTGTTGTACACGAGCACCCTTTAATCATGGACTTTGCCCCATACACAGGAGCCCCACATCATGAATACATGGTCCCAAATGATCCTCTCCACGCTGGCTTTCACCATGTTCGTTGGCTGTCAGACCGACAAAACAGAAAAAACCACCGACGTCGCGACCGCTCAAACCGTAACACAGGCATCCACGCCCTCCACCAAGGAGACCAATCCTGGCGCAGCAACGCCAACCGAAGATGTTGCACAGACGCTCTCATTTCTCGTCCAGGAAGAGAAGCTTGCCTATGATGTCTATCACACCCTTGGTCAGACGTGGCCTCATCGCACATTTAAAAACATTCAACGCTCGGAACAACGCCACATGAACGCCATCGCAGCGCTCCTCACCGCACGCGATCTGGATAATCCCAACGATGCTCTTGAGCCTGGCAAGTTCAAGGATCACGAGCTTCAAACACTGTACGACAGGCTCATTACCCAGGGAGAACCCTCTCTTGCTGATGCCCTTCATGTCGGCGCTCTGATTGAAGAGCAAGACATCAAGGATCTCACCGAACACATCACCACCTCCAAGGATCAGGAAATCACCACCGTCCTCACTCGCCTAAGGAGAGCCTCTTATAACCACCTTGATGGTTTTACCTCGGCCTGGGAAAAGGAGACGGGCAAGACCTATACGCCACAGCTTCTCAAGGACGATGTCTATCAAGAAGCGCGAGCAGCGGGCGCTGCCCACCACGCCAAACACAGAGGTTCGCAGGGTGAAGGTGGTGGTTGTGAAGGAGAAGGCCAGGGACATCATGGTGAAGGTGGTGGCTGTGGTGGAAACTGTCAGCATGAGTAGCAAAGAAGAGGGCGAAGATGTGTTCACATCTTCGCCCTCTTCTTTGCTACTCATACAACGTAAGGAGTTTATATGATTTAATGTCACTTCAACTGCCGTAAACCAGGTATGAAGAGTTTTTGATAATGATAGAACTATAAAGTCAAAAAATCATAAATTTATTTTATAAATCAAATATTTATGATGATATGAAAACCAAGCTCAAAGTGAATGTGCCCCTCACTTTAGAACTCAGGCAAAAGGATAACTTATGGAGTTAGACGTACTGCTCTTATCGCGCATTCAGTTTGCTCTCACGATCATGTTTCACTACATCTTTCCGCCGCTTTCCATTGGACTTGGCGTCTTGTTGGTGATGATGGAGGGGATGTTTCTTTACACCAAGGAGCCTATTTACGAAAAGATGGCCCGCTTCTGGACCCGAGTGTTTGCGGTCAACTTTGCGATGGGGGTCGCCTCGGGCATTGTGATGGAGTTTGAATTTGGTACAAACTGGGCTGCCTATTCGCGTTATGTGGGCGATGTGTTTGGGTCAGCACTGGCAGCAGAGGGTTTGTTTGCCTTCTTTCTTGAGTCAGGCTTTCTGGCGATTCTTGTCTTTGGTTGGGACAGAGTCTCATCGAAAATGCACTTCTTCTCGACATTGATGGTCAGCTTTGGTTCGATCTTCTCATCGGTCTGGATTGTCATCGCAAATTCCTGGCAACAGACCCCCGCAGGTTACCATATTGTGGAGGGTCCAAGTGGTCCCAGGGCAGAAATTATCGACTTCTGGGCGATGGTCTTCAACCCCTCCACCGTGGACAGGTTATCACACACCTTGATCGGTGCGTTTATTCTGGGGGCCTTCTTTGTGATGAGCATCAGCGCCTTTTACATTCTCAAAGAGAGGCACCTGGAGTTTGCAAAGCGTTCGTTCAAGATCGCGCTTGTGTTGGGCACGGTATCTTCATTGATGGCGCTTGTTTCGGGCCACTCCAACGCGGGTATGGTCGCCGAACAACAGCCCGCAAAACTCGCTGCGTTCGAGGGACATTTCAAGACTGAAGATGAGGGAACGGGCCTTTACATTATCGGTTGGCCAGATACCGAAAATGAGGAGGTTCGTTATGGTGTGGCCATACCCAAGATGTTGAGTTTATTGGTATATAATGATCCTGACAAACCCGTAAAGGCGCTGGATCAGTTTCCCAGGGAGGATCGGCCACCCGTGAAAATTCCGTTCATGATGTACCACGTCATGATCTCGCTGGGGATGGCGTTTATTGGGCTCACCTTGCTTGCCAGCTTCTTCCTGTTACGTGGGACGTTGTTTGAGCAAAAGTGGCTCATGAAGACGTTTGTAGTGGCGGTGATAGGCCCTTATATCGCCAATCAGGCGGGCTGGATTTCAGCCGAGGTGGGTCGACAGCCATGGATTGTGTATGGGCACCTTCGGACCTCGGATGGTTTGAGCGAGGCGGTGGCGGCATCGCATGTGTTGACCTCAATTATTCTGTTTGGTCTCATTTATGTGATGTTGTTTATTGTCTGGGTCTGGGTGCTGAACAACAAGATTCAGCATGGTCCAGATGATGTGCAGCCTGCGACCACCTCGGGTGGTGCGGCGCATCAGGGAGGGTTCAAGGATGTGGCCACGATGCTTGCGGATCCTGACAGGGGACATGCGCTTGTGAGCCTTGATGAAGGTTCTGATGCAGTGGAAGGGGAGGAGGATGACGTGAACAAGGAGGATGTGCAATGAGTATGGAGACACTTCAAATCTTTTGGTTCTTTACCATCGGCTTCTTTCTTGTGGGTTATGCGATTCTGGATGGCTTTGATCTTGGTGTGGGTATCATGCACCTCTGGGTCACGAAGACAGACAAGGAGCGGCGCTTGACGATGAACTCGATTGGTCCGCTCTGGGATGGTAACGAGGTCTGGTTGGTCGTGTTTGGAGGTGCGTTATTTGCCGCATTTCCAGAGGCGTATGCGACTGTATTCTCAACGTTTTATTTGCCACTTATCTTTGTGCTCTTTGCCCTGATCTTCAGGGCGGTGTCACTGGAGTTTCGCTCAAAATCGCAGTCCAAACTCTGGCGCAAGTCGTGGGATGTAGGATTCTCAATGGCGAGCATGACGGCGACGTTGATTTTCGGCGTGGCGGTGGGAAATATCCTGTTGGGAGTTCCGCTTCAGGAGGGCTTTATTTACCGTGGTGGTTTGCTTGATTTGTTATCACCCTACACGTTGCTTGTGGGCGTGTTGGCGGTAGCAACCTTTGCAATGCATGGCTCGATTTATTTGCACGTCAAGACTGAGGGCGAGCTGCACGAACGACTCAAGAACTGGATGTGGCGTACGTTTGGTTTGTTTCTGGTGATGTATTTGTTGACGACAATTGTGACGCTTGTACACGTGCCTCATGCGACAGCAAACTTCAAGGATTATCCCGTGCTCTGGGGAGTGGTGGTGTTAAATATTCTTGCAATCGCCAACATTCCACGCGCGATTTACCAAAACCGCCCTGGCTATGCTTTCATCTCGTCGTGCGCCACCATTGCCGCGCTCGCTGTGCTCTTTGCTGCCGCAATTTTTCCTAATTTGGTGTACTCACCTGATACGATTCATAGCCTCACGCTGTATAACGCGTCTTCCTCCAAGAACACCCTGGGGATCATGCAAATCATTGCCTTCATTGGAGCTCCTCTGGTGCTTACCTACACGGTGATTATCTACTGGGTCTTTCGAGGCAAGGTCCAGCTTGGCGAGAACAGTTATTGATTTGTAATCTTTGATTTTTTATTTTTTTATTCATTATTTCCACAACATTAAAATATGGATTTTTTTTGGATCTTGTCCCAGTTATTAAAAAGTCCGGTTTTTTTTTTACAAAAACTTTATATGCATTAACTATGTCTTCAACCTTTCTCAAAGGAGAAGTAGCATCTAAA
>CATLTV010000244.1 GCA_950059285.1 uncultured Pseudomonadota bacterium
ATGAGCCAGGCGGCGCGGGCCAACACAGCCCCGAGGGCGCAGCCTAGCAACGCGCAGGCTGCCATGGGGGGGCGGCGCTCCGGCTTCCAGACCCGGTACGGGACCGAGAAGCCCCTTGCGTTCTGCAAGGCGCTGAGGCAGCTGAAGTCCGCGGCTGGCTCCGCTTCGGGCTTCGTCGCGCACGACGGGACGAGGAAGCGTTTTGAGTGCGTCGACCAGAGAGGAGGTCTTGTTGAGTTCGGTGAGGGCCATTTCTTCGTCGCGATCAACAAGCGTGATGATGGCGACGGGGACTGCGACCTGTTGTTCCTGAGACTTCTTCTGGGGTTTGTCCTGATCGGAAGGAACGTGAGGGTTTTTAACAGGGTTAAAGAGAGCGCCAGCGCGTTTGAGGCGTTCAATTTCGCGTTGAACCTCGGCCCAGTGACCCTGAAGGAAGACTACACCCGCATCAAGTGGAGAGTGCACGTGGTAGCGTGGTTCATCGCGAAGATGGAGGCGCTGTCGACCAAGGTGGCGGCGTTCATCACCGCATGGTCTGTAGTGCCATGGCACACCGTGGCGCTCGCAGCTCTCGATGAGGTCACGTACGTCGATGGTGTCATTATCACTGTCACGGAAGTCGTTGAGGCGATAGATGAGCTGGTAGGTGCCCTGGAGGTTTTGAGTGTCTGAATCCTCGTTATCCTCATCGGAGGTCTTGGAGGAGAGGCCACGGTAAGCCTTGAGGGCGTCCTCACGGAGGGTGGCTTCTTCGTTGGAGTAATCAAAGTATCTGGCGACAGCATCGACGCCACAGAGTGTTCTTGCCCATGCGGGGGTGTCGTGCATGGAGTCGGTTCCCATGGCAAGGAGCATTGGAGCGCTCTCGGGGCCAAGTTGTGCGACGCCGAGGAGTTCCTTCAAGCGGAGCATGAGGCGTCGAATAGCGAGCTGGGCGTGGACCTCGACGGGACCGCTGAAGGACTCGATATCATCAAGAATGATGAGGCCGATATTCTGGAGAAACGGCGTGTAGGTTTGAGGTTCATCGAGGACGTTGATGACAAGCTGGCGCAGGGAGCAGACGACGATATCGGGGATGATGCCCTGAGCGAGGTCATTGGCGAGGTCGTTTCCGACGCGACGTTCGCGGATGTTCCATCGGAGCGTGGAGGGTTCGATGGAGGTGCGCATCTGCTTGAAGAGCAGGTTTGCGCGTTCATCGTCGCGGGTAATAATGAGCGTGGAGCGCGTGTGGACGATGGCGTGGTTGCAGGCAGCGAGCATGGCGAGCGTGGATTTTCCTGCGCCTTCAGGAGCGAGGATAATCTGGTTGCGGTGTCGCTGGGTGGCTTCTTCCATGTCGCCAGTCTGCGAGCCAAGTTCAAGCTCACGTCGTGGGGATGGAGGGTCGGTGTGCACGTAGCCAAGCAATGAGAGGCTTCGCAACACCGAATACTGCATATGTGTGAATGAGTTAGGTTCGGGGAGAAGCTCTGTCAGCAGAGGTGAGACGAGGCCCTCGGAGGCAGGGTCAATGGATGACATCGCCAGAGGTTCAACGACGCGAGGAGGGACAAAGATGTGTGGGACATCGAGGTGGAAGCGTTCCTTGACGTCGTGAAAGACGTTTTCCCAGGTGTTTGCGACGATGAGTTCGGGGACCTTCTCTTCTTTTTCTTCTTCCTGATGGGGGCGATAGATGCCCTCAATGAGCAGGTGCATGGACCATGCGAGGAGGACGATGATGGAGATCGCCAGCATGGAGGGGCTCATGCGGTAGGGATCTGCGGAGATGGAGAGCCAGGAGAGCACAAGCCACGGTGCGCCCGCTACGGGCATCCAGCGAGCCCAGCGCATGTAAGTGTCGGCGGGCTTGTAGAGTTCAGTAGCGCCAAACCAGGAGCGCCAGGTGCCAAGGACGCTGTGATTTTCAACAGATTTGACGAGGTTTGAGCCAAGTTCCTTGAAGTAAGCGAGTCGAATGATGCGAGCGATCCACCACCAGATCCACATCCAGAACAGGATGGTGAGGGTTGCACCCATCCAGGGGAAGCGAGACAGGGGCAAGTACCATTGTAGTTCAGGGCGATCGCCAAGGATGAGGAATTCCCAGGCGGAGAGTCCAGAGCTTAGATCCAGGGAGCGTTGCAGGAGCGGTTCGGAGAGCAGCGCGGCGAGGTAGAGAGCAGCGCAAAGGGCGGCGGCGGTGAGCAGCGAGGGTGTGATGGATGCGACAAGAACAGGTTTTTCTTGCTGCTCAGTGTCGCCGCCCTTTGCGCGACTACCGTGGGAGGCATCGCGGGCGATGGAGTCTCGGGGGTCGACCTCTGCGCCCTGTTCGCGGTCCTTTTGCTTGCTGGCCAAGAGGTTTTGCACCCCATCCACGAGTCCTTTTGCAGCACGGAAACCGATCCAGATGGGGGCCAAAATGGCGAGGACGATGAGGCCCGGGATGGTGAACATGGCCTCCTGGAGGAACATGTTGAGCTTGTGATCGGGATCTTTGGAGAGGAGTTTATTCAGGCGGCCTTGCATGAGCGCAGCAGTGCCCAGCGAGACTGCTGCGATGACGATCACGACCAGCGCGGCGCTCAAGGGGCCAGCGTTGCGGGAGAGATCAAGCAAGGTTGCAAAGATCATCCACGAGACGCTGACGAAGAAGCGAAAGAGTTCAATAAGGATGTCGAGGATACCTGCGTTGTTCATGAGTCCCCTCCCCTACCTGACGGCGTGGTTGGATCGTCGGAGTCATCATGAAGCGCATCCTTGAGCAAGTCGTCACGCAATTCTGTATGAGGGACAAAATCAAGGAGATTCACAAGGGAGACGCCTTCATGTTCGACGACATTGTGCGTGAACATCAGTGGCTTTGATGTCTTTTTGGGGGAGTCCTCGGTGCTTGTGTGAGGTGCGTTTGCAGGCGCAGGAGGTTCGGGCTCAACAGGTGTGTGGTGAGGTTGATTTAACTGAGCTTTCTTGTTGAGCTTTTTAATCTGCTCATGGTGTTTGTGTTTTGCCTCCTGAATAGCGTGGTAGGCGCTCTCAGGGATAGGCTCTCTGGAGGGAGCTTCGGAGAGTTGAGACAGGTGGCCACGTGTTCTTGAGCGTTCAAGGACACGATAATTCAGGGCATCACGGAGGTCTTCAAAGCCGCTGACACGATTAATGATCATGTCATGTTCGGGGTCGACATCACCAGCCATGGGGAAGGTGTGCTCATCGGGGATGTGCATACGATCATGGAAGGACTCAAAGCGCATGAGGTTTCTCACGCTATTGGGTCGGATGCCCTGAGCAAAGGAGAGCATGTAAGCAGCGTTGGGGATGATGTCAGTGGGCATCACGTCAAGGGTCTCGGTGAGCGGAGGCATATCAGGATTGCGACGAGCTTCTTCAAACACGCGACCAAGCGCGGGGTGTAGGAGGAGTGACGCGTCACATAGCACCTGAACCCCATCGGGGTCGAGACCTTCGTAGCCGACAAATTTCACACCAAAGCCCATGTTGGAGTAGTGGTGTCTGACGAATCGAAACAGAGATTCTCCAACGTCCTGTTCAAAGTTGTATTGTTCAGCGACGGGGCGTTCAACGATCTCCTGGAAGAGTCCGCGCGTGTGTTGGAGGATGAGGTCTGTGTTGGAGAGGCACGCCTGTTTACGCCATGCCGAGAAGCCACCCACGTGTTCAATAAAGTGAGGGACCATGGTTTGACGTTCGCGCACGTCTCCATAGTGTCTATCGTAATAATGGAGCAGCTGTTCTGGGCGTACGAGGAAGTCAAGAAGCTGGCCATCACGTGTGCTAAAGAGCTGAGAGACATCGTCATGTTGATGAGGATCAGCGCTGCCAAGGCTCTGTGCCATCTGTGCACGCACGCCGATATCCTCGGCTCTGCGTGTGAGTGTGTCCTGTTGAATATCAATGCTGCGTCCAAGTCTGTGTGCAAGTCGTGTATCTTGCACGACGTTCTCATGGACACGCAGGGCGAAGTTGCGTGCATTGAGCGTGGCGGTCATGTGCAAACGCGCTTCGATAAAGGATCGAATGGATGGAGAGCCACCAAACGAGCCCCCTGCCCCCTCGACGACCTCACGAGCGCTTTGAGCGAGGTGATTCACAGCATCACGAATGGAGGTGACGATGCGGTCCATGTGGCGGCGAAGGAGAATCCAGGCGGGCAGAAACAGGAGCAAGCCGCCCACCACAGGAGCGAGTGTACCGAGGATAAAATCGAGCACGCCAGGTTGTTTATGAGCCTGAAGCAATCGCGCAAGGGAGTAGCACAATGGCGCACCCAGGCCAGGCACGATCATGGCCCAGAGCACAAAGCCCACGCGCATGGGCATGAGATCGGGTTTTGTCTTGCTGATTTCATTGAGAGACATTCGCGCGCTTCCCACAGGATCGGTTTGAGGGATGCGGTGACGACGACATATTTCTTCGCTGCGTTGTCGTTCCTGTTCAACGGCGAGGAGGTGTTCTCGAGTGATGCTCTCAATCTGATTAAAGCCTGCCTGAGCGGCCTTGAGGCCACCTTGTGAGGCGTGTGTATCCACAAGATCATCGCCTGTATCGTGTACCAGCTTGAGTGTTTTCCCGAGCGCCTCGGAGGTGGTACGACGCAGGGTGTTCATCATGGAGTCCATCTCACCACGATCGCGCGTGAGTGTTCTCCATTGTTGATAAATTTGCTTCAGAAGATCGCGTTCAAAGTCATCATTGAATGAACCGAGCAGTTGTTGCGCAGAGGTTTGATCGGAGAGTTGGACGCGCTGGTCCACAAGGTCACCGATGCTTTCAGCGGCGCGGTGTGTTTGCTTGCGCGTCTTGGTGGTGGGGAGTTTGAGTAACTCTCTGGTGTCAGGTGGCGCGAGCGGCTCTGATTCAATTTCGGGAAGATCACGAGGTTCGCCTTTTTTGATCTGAGAGATCATATCACGCGCGAGTTTATTGGCGAGGTATTCGCGGGCACGTTCGGCGGGGAATTCTATCTCGTGACAGGCAAAGGAGGCAAAGAAGTCGTCACCACCAGGCCCAATGACCGTGCGTCTTAGCCAGGTATCACGACTAAGATCGTTACGGATCTGGAAGGTCATAAAGTCGCGTGTTTGTTTGACTGCTTCGCGTTGTTTGAGCACGGCATTGTCAGTGACACGACTGTTAATAAAGACTTGCGGGATGCATCGTGTGCCATAAGGCACAGTTTCGACCCAGCGTCTGATGCCCTGAATTGACTCAATGATCGCTGCCTCCTCGCAGCGATTTGCGACGGGATGTAAGCCACCAAATGCATCGGCGGGGTGAGGCATCCAGAGGATAGGAAGGACGCAGAGTGAGCGATCAAAGCCCTCGCGGAAGCTCTCGAAGATGGGAGAGAACGAGCGCAAAAGCTCGGCGTGAATTTCGCGAAGAATGGGCCGCATGGAGGTGCGCACAAACGGATCGCTCACATCACCGACCACATAGACGGTGAGTCGTGGAGGTCGTCGAGTGGGGTTGTGGCGGTAGCGTGAGAGGAAGTTAAAATCAAAGAGGTTGCGCGTCTCTTGATTGAGGAGATGCCGAAGTTCAAGCAGGCCGTGTCCAAGTTCCTCAGGGGTTACATTGGCCGATGGAGGAGATTGCTCAAGATCTTCAGGCGCAAGTTCGACCTGATGGAGCAGAGGTCGCCGCTTGATGCTGGCCTGATGTGAATCAAAACCAAGCTCAATCAATCGTTTACTAAGCGCGCTCTTGACGTGGTTATGTTCTCCTCGCCGTTCGACTTCAAGGTTTACAAGGAAATCAGATGGATAAATCGGCAGAGGTTGTTCCTCGACGCCGATGTCCTGACGTTGCTCGGGGAACTGGTCGTGCGCCTCCGAGACATGGGACTCATCGAGCAGCGGCCGCACGATAAGTTCACCAATAATTTCAAGCGTTTGCCTCAGCGCATCATCAACACCATCCTTGCGGCGAGAGTCCTGAATATTAAAGCGTCGGTCCTCGGTCTTTGCACGTTGGAGATCGACCCAGAGGCGGACGAGACCACGGTGAGCCTGAAGACCAAGCTCTTCAAGACGGTTTTCAAACGAGGCCGAGGTGTGAGATTGCACACGCGAGGATGCATCGTGATCAAAGAGGCCAAGCCTGAATGGACTTGAGAGGACGGGGAGGAACTCGATGTCACCGAGATCTTGTTGGACCTCGGATGTTGCCCAACCGTTTGTTTCCCAGTCGACGCGAAGGAGCGCTTCGGGCGCAAGAGGAGAAGGCAAGTCACGAGGTGATGGCAGGAACGCCTCGGGCAGAGAGATGGAGAACTCGCGAGAGTTGGCATCCTCAAAAGGTGATGGCGTATTATCCTGATGAAGCCAGTCGTGGTGGTGGCGTCGAAACCAGTCATTCCAACCCGAGACAGGTTCAGGGGCAAAGCCTTCAAGGAGGCCATGAGCGTCATCCTCGGTGAGCCAGCGTGACTGGAACGGGATGTTGATGATTTGCCCTGGCTCTGGTTTATGGGGTGTTACTACATTTTTGAACCAGCTCCATGGGGATGGATCGCGCCCTTCGGCGTAAGCGCGCACACGAGCGATGCAGCGAAGCAAGGCGCGCGGGCTGTGTCCCTGTTTGATGCGACTGATAATGGGTCGAATAAAGAGATCAAGACGAGAGCGTTGATCGCAGATGAGCTCCAGACGTTCAATGGCGGCGATGGGATCGGGGTGGAGGGTGAGCCACTCAAAGTAACGGCGGCGTACGACCCTGCCCTGTAGTCCTTTTTCGACCACGCCAGCATCGCGAGGCATGGCGACCTGATAGGAGCCCTCACGGTAGCGGATCAGGCCAAGGGAGCGAAGGATGGTGAAGTCGAGGGCCAGTGAGGGAAGATCGCCATCGCCTGTGTAGCGTGCGATATCGACAAACTGGCGCTCGTTTTTTCGCCAGGCGTCCTGGGGGGTGGACTGGCGAGCGTTGATATGAATCAGGCGAAGGTTCTTGATAGACGGATCGGAGCTGGACAGCTTGAGGCGCTGCCAGTCTTCAGCCAGGCGCTCAAGCGTGGCCAGACCAAACCGTCCCACTCCCAGAACAATTGTGGGAGCGGGGTAAATAAGACCATCGCGAATCATAGAAAGCGTATCACCGTGGGGGCAAGGAACAATGACGATTAGAAATTCACCTTAAAATAAAATCACTTACCATCACCACCTTGAGAGGTTCCTGAATCGTTCCAGGAGCCATTATGGAGCCATTCCAGGGTGTCATTCAGTTCCTGATCGCCAAGAGGTCTGAAGAGTCCACGGAAGTTTTGAGGCACCGAATTGGACGCCTCGGGGTGTTCCAGAGCGCGCCAGGACTCGGCGAAGCTGCGTAAGATCTCGATGCTCTGGCGGAGGTTTCTGGCGACCTCATCCTGAGAGAGTCCAGCAGCATTTGAGGAGAAGTCACCGCCGACGGTTTTACGTTCTTTTTCATCATTACGAAGCTTTTCAAGCAAGCTTTGTAGTGCTTCATGCAGACGATAAAAGGAGTCGGTGTAATCGCGCAGTTTGAGGAGTTGTTCATTGGTGGGGCTAGTACCGTATTGAGTGCGAAGTTCATCGCGGTTTTTGCGCCACAGGAATGGGAGCTTGACGATATCGCGCAAGACCTGTGGAGCGAAGCCGCTGCGAACAGCCTGGAGGAGTTGTTGGAACGGGAGGTACTTGACCTTTTCGGAGGCGAGCACATCGGGGAGCGCCTCGATCGCTGAGGCGAGCGTGGTGCCAAGGTGAGCAAGCCCTTCTTCCTCGGGACGGAGGTTGGGGTTTACGCCAAAGGGTGTGTGATCCTGAGGGTTCTGGGGGAATGGAGAGCGCAGGTAATATGCGCCATCACGACGGATGATGTAGCCCTGATGATTAAGCATGGGATCACGCAGCGTGAGGAGCGCACCAAAGTTCACGATGTGTTCGCGGACACGTTCCTGACGGTGTTTTTCCTGAGCGGAGTCGGGATCAAGGTCGGGCAGAGATTCTTCCCAGTTTTTATCGGTGTGCAGGACCTTTGAGCGCTTGGCGAGGTGCTTGAAGCGGTAGTAATACTCCTTCATTTCGTCCATACGCCCGAAGACATAGAGTGGGACGTTGAGCACGGCGCGATAGAAGATGATTTGTTGTGGGTTATTCCACTCATCCTTGACCCATGAGAGACCTGCGATATCGGCACCTTCGAGGGCTTCCTCAATGGTGGAGTTTTTGAAGTCTGCATCAATCGCCGCGAGGAAGACGTGATCAGGACGCACGCCGCCATGCTGGTCACGAGACTCATCATAACTCACGAGAAGAGAAGCTTTTTCTTGAACGACGCGGCGCACCTTATCGCGCAGGTAATCCTGATGCACAGGTTCTGCGAGGTTCAGTTGGCGCTCACGAGGTTGAGAGCGATAGCGTGCGATGATGGACTTGAGCGCCATGGGACCACGAGCGCGGATCTCATCGAGGTTGGACATGTAGAGCGCGCGGTAGACGACTTCAAGTTCAAGCGCGTCGGAGAGGCGCAAGCCATCACGACGAAGTTTGTCCACGCTGCGAGGATCACCACCGATGTGTTTATCGAGTATGGAGGCAGCGTATTTGCGCAAGGATTCAAAGAGTCGTTCGAGGCTTGCAGTGGTGCCGCCGCCTTGACGCATGGAGAGGTCGCGTACAGTGCCGCTGAGTTCGTTTTGAACGCGGGGGTTGCTCAGGCCAAGTTCAGGGAGGTTGGCGATCTGGTCTTCGTAGAAGAAGTCCCACATACGGCGACCGTTTTCGATCTGGAGAGCTTCAGCATCAAGGACAAACTGGTTTGCAGCGTCGCAGCCTTGTTCTCTGAGGCGTTCAAGGTAGCGTGTGCGTTCACGCTCAAAGACATCAAAGCCCATTTCGAGCGCGCGAGAGACTTCGGCATAATTGGCGAGGCGATCGCGGAATTTTGCGCGTGAATCGAGGAACTTGCGCATAATTTCGGTCATCGCCTTTTTCTTGGCCTGTTCCATGAGCGCATCGATGATCATGGGAGCGTCTTTTTCGCGGACCTTATCATCATCGTCGAACTCGGGGAGTTCAAAACCTTCAAATTGACGAGGTTCGGGGAGTTCGACCTTGAGTGCGTCGCGAATGGCGAGCACAGCGTAGCGCTTGCTGGCGAGTGAGACCTCGGGGGTGTCTTCCTCAAGGAACTTGAGTTCAAGGAGGTTTTCAAGGCCAGGATGGAAGACGCCATTTTTGGTGTAACCGTTATCAATGGCGCGCAAACCATTGCGCTTGAAGTCTTCTGCCCAGCCAGCGGCCTTGGACTTCCACTCTCTGGCGAGGATCTTGTCCTGAACGGGGATGTCGCCCTGAAGTTTTCGGGAGAAGTTTTCAATGGAGCGTTGGGCAAACTGGAGCAAGCCAGGTTGACTACGACCAGTGTTGTCGTCGCCTGCGATGGCGTCGAGGACAAGCATACCAATGGAGTAATTCATGCCGCGATCTGCGAGTTGTTCTCGATCGCGGTTGGTGCGTTCGGGATCGCGTCGTACGGAGCCAAGATCGCCTGGTACTTCGCTGACGCGTTGACCGTGGCGGAACATTTCAATGAAACGCCCTTCGAGGTCTTCATCAGCCTCACACTTGGCGAGGAGTTTGACG
>CATLTV010000245.1 GCA_950059285.1 uncultured Pseudomonadota bacterium
TTGACGACAAGTTCGCCAGTGATGTGGACTTCGGTGCGGTCACCGCGTTGTGTGTAGGTGGTTTTGCCTTTGCAGGAGACTGCTTCAGGGAGGAATCCGACCTCCATGTCCCACTCGCAGAAGAGCTTGTCATCGTGCCATGTCGCGCGGTCGGTCCACTGGAGCATATCAGGCTTGATGAAGCCCTGAGCCATTTTGGGGATGTCGCCATCGCTTGCTTTCCAGAGGTTGACCACCTTGACGGTGTTATCATCCACGCGGTCCACGGACTGGACGATGATATCTGCGATGTTGGGGAGGTATGGAGCGACCTCTTTAAGGTCGTCACGAAACGCGGGATACACGGTATCGAGTGGGTATGCGATTTCGTCTTTAATGTCGAGTGATGCCATGATCTCCTCTTTTGGATAATGGTTTGGTTTGGGTCAAAATAACAGTGGTTCCCTTTGATATATCAAAGGGAACCACTGTCATTTATGTGCTCTGGCTTAGGAGTTGTAGAAGTCAGCGTTGAGCGCGATGTATTTTTCCCACTTTGCGGGGGTGTCATCTTCTTCGAAGATCGCTTCAACGGGACACTCGGGCTCGCAAGCTCCACAGTCAATGCAGATATCGGGATCGATGTACAGCATGATATCTTCAAGGCGAGCGGTCTCGCCGTTGGCCTGGAGATCCTTGATCTCATCGACTTCGATGGGACCACGGATACAGTCGACAGGACATACCTCAACGCAGGATGTATCACATGTACCTTTGCAAGGTTCAGCAATGATGAATGGCATAATCGTACTCTCTCGATAGATGTTGAAGTGCAGTTAGTCACTGCGTAAATGAATAATTTGGTCGGTCGTCTGTGTGTTTTGCCTTGATGAAATGGGAGCCATATCCCATCGAGGCAGACGACGTGGGCGCAAGCTTAACAGGAGCAGAGGAGTGAGCAAATACAAAATTCTGCTCAATTGAGGCGATTTGATGTAAGTGATTGTGTGTGTTGCTTATTTTTAATTCTACAAGGTTAGTGTGGAATCATAAAAAGAGGCGAGCCTGAATCCAGGCTCGCCTCTTTAACTTGTTGGTTTTTAATGTGAATTAGTTCTTGGTGCGCCTTCTTCTACGGAGCATCAAGAGGCCGAACAATGCGAGCAATGGCAAGTTGTCTGGTGTGCTACCATTGCTGCTGCTACAGCCACCACAGCCAGGAAGATCCTCGGGCTCACCATCAGGGCTGATGCACTGACGGATACCATCACGGCTTTCGCAGGTGTAGTTCAGTGGGCAATCCAGTGGAGAGCCACAGGTGTCGTCACCGCTCTTTGTCTTGGGTGTGGAGGGTGAGCCGTTGGTGTCCACACAGGTCAAGCCATAAGGTTCACAGACACCGTTGCAGTCGGCATCATCAGTACACTCGGGGTTTGTGGTGGGGTCAGCGGTGCGTGCTTCGCGATAGTCACCTTCCTGTGTGACGCAGAACTTTTCACCAGCAGTGGTGCGGCCTTCGCAGGCGTGACCATCTTCCCAGCGGCAATCAATGCTTGAGTCACAGCTTGAGGCACATCCTTCATCAATGTCGCCATCACAGTCGTTATCCAGGCCATCACACAGTGTTTCGTCGTCCTCATGTGTATCAGGCTTGCCACATTCACCTTCGTTTGTGCGGATTTGAGCTGCACATACACCTTCAGTGATGTCGAGGTAGTTACATGTACATCCCTCATCAGCTACGCCATCACAGTCGTTGTCGAGGTCATCACACAGTGTTTCGATCTCTTCATAGGTTTCAGGCTCAACACATTCGCCAGCTTCATCGCGTGTGGCGCCTTCACATACACCAGCAGCGACGCCTGTGTAGTCGCAAGGGCAGCCTTCATCAACGAGGCCATCACAATCGTTGTCGAGGCCATCGCAGAGTGTTTCGTCGTCTTCATATGTTTCGGGTGCAACACACTCGCGGTCTGTATTGCGAGGGGCGTTGAAGCAGACGCCATAGACGCTGTCTTTCCAGTTACAGAAGCAACCTTCATCGACGCCGCCGTTACAATCGTTATCGATACCATCGTGGCAGATTTCGATCGCCTCGGGGAGGATTTGATCGGTACATTCGCCGCTCCAGCGACCGTTGCTGCATGTTTCCTGGCCAGGAGCACAGGCACCGAAGTCCTGTGTACCGTAGAGGCCTGTGTAACATGGGCGAGTGTCGCCGTCTTCACACTCCTGAGGAGCAGGGACGCAACTCAGGTTGGGGCGTGTGTTTGTCCAGATGGGGCATGTGTCGTCGTTGAGGACAACCTTGCCATCGCCATCGATCTTGGCCTGAAGCGCTCCGTATGTGGGGTAGGTATACTCAAATCCAACGCCATCTTTTGCGACGAACACATAGGGGTGACAACCTTCTGTCATCAGCTGGTTGTAGGCAAAGAGATCGCCCGAGTAAGGGGCAGGTGCGTTCGAGACAAGGAGTGTATCAGGTGTGTCGTACACGGTCAGGTCATGGCAGGTGTCGTCGAGGACGACCTGAATGGACTGAGGTGTTCCAACAGGGGTTCCGTTTGTTTCATAGTAGTGCACTGCGAATGTGGTCTGGCCTTCTGGTGTAGGATAGAAGATCGAACCATCGGGTGTTTTGAGGTTGAAGTCGTTGAGGTTGATGCCAAGCTGGGCGTGGATGCCATCAGTGAGGACGGGCACAGGAGCCTGGGTTTGACCTGTCGCAAGGACCACGGTCTCAACGACAGGGAAGTCCTCTGGATTGCAGTCTTCGGGCATGCCTGAAGCCTGATCGGGCAATGTACATGGGTCGCCCGCCTGGGTTCCGCCATCACAAAGTCCAAGGCACTGAGCGTTGACTTCCTTGTCACACACGGTGGAGCCCGTGTCATTATCAATACAGGTGCCACCACCGATGCACTGTTCAGGCTGAGGTAAGCACTCCTCGGGAACCTGTATTGAGCTCATGATGGATGCGCCAATTGCGCTACCTGGTGCGCTGACATCATTGGGGCGAAGTCCTGCTGTGAGGAACTGTGCCTGCCCCAGGATATCTGAAGAGGAGAGGGACGCGTTAAGGAGTGAGAGCGCTTCAGCAGTGATGGGGTCGTTGGCGCGTGTGATCCCCTCGTTGGTGATTCGGCTTGCGCCCTGATTGAGTTTTGCCCAGCGGCGATCACGAAGCGTGGCGCGTTCGTGATCACAAGGAACGACGGGGCTGACACACTCTGCGACACCGCCAACCACATCAAGTTCACAGCATACAGCAGCGACGAGAGGTTCCGCCTCACGAGGCATCATCATCATCGGATCGTAACCGACCGCAGCAGGGGAACAGTCACATCCTGTTTCTTCGTTGAACTGTGCGGCCCAGCGGCCTGGCTCGGTCATAAACGAGTCAAGGCGAGCAGGGGGGACGGGGATGTAAGGCGCAATGGGTGTGCCGTTCTCATCGTTGATTGTCAGCCCATAAAGGTGTGGTGCGATACGGATACGGTTGTACATGAAGCCGAGGACGCGTGCGCGGTAGTCGGGCTCAAGTCCAGTGCCTGGTGTATAAAGAGGAGTGCTGGCCTCACCGAGCTGCTGGGTCGTGATGCGGAGCTCATCGGAGGATTCCAGAGGTTGTGCAGGGGCTTCCTTGGTGGAGCTGTCTTGCTGACACCCAAAAAAGGTGAGAAGGGCAAGTCCTGCGATGGATTGAATGAGAGGTCTGAATCTATGATGCGCCATGGTGCTATCTTTGTTCTGAGTGTGTGAGGGTCAGTTATTTAGCCAGCGAGGTTTGCGTGAGGTGTAAAGATAGCCTCACTCACGCTGGTCCCATAATAAAGCTGTGATCTTCTTTAGCGGATTTGAGGCCATCTTGCAAAAGGGGGTTACATTTTCTGTGGGAAAAGGTGTCTTAACCATGGGGCGTTTGGGGGAGTTCAAATCCTGCCTGTTGAAGTTGCTCCTCAACTTTGGTGCTCCAGCCATTGTTTGCAGCAGGCGAGGCAGGCGATGGATGCAGTATTTTAACGCACCTTGGCTTGAGGGTAGTGGTCTTGATGCTTCGCTTGAACGCTTGCTCCGCGTAACCACCAATGGCAATGCACCAGGTTGGTTTGAGGTGCGTAATCAAGGCGCCAAGCATCGCATCACAGATGGGGTAGAGCACATCACGATCATTCTTGATAAGTCGATTGGGTGTGATGTTGCGTGATCCATTGGTGTGGATAAACATCAATGGGCAGTGACTCCAGATGAAGTTGTGCGCAAAGAAGTGGTCTGCTGTGCCCCAGCGCTCTTCAATCCAGCCCCATAATCGCGTCCCGCTCACCTCTCGTCGCTCCAGTTCAAACCCCTCCACGGGGCGTTTGGGCGACAAATGCGCAGGCTCGCCAACGTCAGCCTCAATATGCATCCAGTCACGCACGCTTGGGACATCACCAAAGGGAACGCCTGTCTGTGCTGTCCCCCATGGACCAGGGTTCATCCCCAAAAAGAGCGCATCACATGGTGCTTGTGGGAGATACTTTTCAAGATAAAGTTTGAACGGTTTCTCTGCATAATTCAGATAGTTATAAATATAGCCAACCTGGTCACTTTCAAACGAGAGCGAGTTTAATGCAGCGTTCATATCTGTGATGGCTTGTGTCAGCTCTGAATCAATGTCGGTGTATCTGGTCATGGTGTTGTGATGCTAAAGAGTAGGGGAAGCGGGCACAAAGGCATCATTACATAACACAGATTACGCGGTGGTGTTGAGCACCTTGATAAGCCCCTGGGGTGCGTTGACCTGAGCTCTCGTTGTCTTCGTTGAATAGCGCCTGAAATGATCGTGTTACGATTGCTTTCAGCTTGACGATTATGCATGGCGTCACCATGATAGGTGGAGTTCGAGCGAGCCTTACCAACACAGTGAACAGCGCAGGTTTCGTGGCAAGAGTGTCATGAAAATCTGCGTATGGTTGGCGTGTTTTTATGAAAAGGAGTGAAGAAATGTCAGAAGAGCAGATCAGCGATCGTAGTGTGCAGCAAGTGCAACACGAGGCGATGTCGCGCAAGTTGAAGAAAGTTCCTTTTGTGGAGATTCATGGCGGGCGAGTGGCAGGAGTTGTCTCCAGCGGTTCGTCGGCAGAAAGGGTGTATGTCTCCTTTATTGATGCGGGTACGACCAATTATTATTGCAGCACCAACAACAACCGTCCCTGTGGTGGACTGCGAGGAGGGCCATGCAAGCATATCAAAAGCATGCTTGATGAGGCCGTCATTCAGTATGGTGCAGCCAAGGTGCTCAAGGGTTTGAAGATCGAGGCAGACCCCGCCACGATTCACCGAGGAAGTGATATTGTACGCCACCTTACGGGCTCCAAGGTCAAGGAAGAGGCGAGCATCGTGTTTAGCCGTTTCTTGAGCTATTTGAGGCAGTTGGAGAATCCAAATAGTGTGATGCCATCGCCCGAAATGACCTGGTTTATTGTAGGATAAGAACGACTTACTGAAGTGAAAGAGAGGATGACAATGGACAGTTTAGGTATGCCAGAAGGTATGGCCGAGGTTGAGGGGCTTATCAGTAAGATTGATGAGTGCTTCTCACTTGGTTTTTCTCGTCTTGGTTCAGAGCAACTGGAAGGCCTGGCGAGCGTGGCGCGTGTGTTCTCGGGAACCCCACTTGGAGAGCGTATGAAAGACGCGGTGGAAGGTTTGGCCAGAGCAGAGTTCAGAGAGGAGCACTTTGTGAGCCTCGCAGCGGCACGTCAGAGTTTGCAGGGTGCACAGTATGATGCGTTGCTTGATCAGGCTGCATCAAAGGGTGTTGGTTTTACACGTGCTGCTGTTAATGCGCCCAAAAAAGCAGAGCCGATCCCCGAGATTGCGACGTGGATGGAGTCCTCTCGACAGTGGCTCGTGGAGGTTGCACTTGCAGGGTTTATGCAAGTTGAGCAAGAGACCGTGTTACCGTTTGTAGCCACGCTGGAGCGATTGCAGCAACGTGAAGAGGCTGCTCGTTTGGCGATGCTTCTGTCAGGTGTTGTGCATGAGTTGTTTGATTGCATGCCGATTGGAAACATGGTTCATGTGCCCATTCGTCGATGGAGCGATCTGTGGGCACGGGCGATGATCAGCGCGCTTGATTTGCCTGCGTACCCCGAGTCCGAGGAGGTTAGCGGAGCGTTGCATCTTACAGGTGTAGATCTCAGGCGTCACTCTCATGCGATGAGCGCAGTGTTTTACGGTGTGCTTCTTCCTGATGATGGGGCTGCACGTCATGTCAGGCTTACGGCGTCAGGTTACAAGGTTGATGTGCTTGATGATGATGAGCTCTGGCAAGTGCTTGATGAGACAGTGTTTGACGCATTGATTGAAGCGTACACACGCGCAAAGACTTTGAATATCAAAGGGATGCGATTGCTTGGCTCAGGCGATCTTATCTGGGATTCATCCAGGGCAAAGATTGCGGCCAAGAGCGATGTGATGTCAGTTGCAGCGCAGCATATCAACGCTCCTGACACGGTGTTGTGTGATGCGATGCCACTTGATCGTCACCCTGTGCAGGTCGCAGTGCCTGTGTATATGGGAGAGTGTGAAGTGAAGACCTCTGATGATGGCGCGTTGATGTTGAGCTCGGATGGATTTTCTGTCGAACTTGATGCCGAGCGCGGATTCATGGGGGGAGATTTAACCAAGCAATTCAAGGGGGTTGACGATTGTGTAGGGTTGCTTCGCTATGATGGGCGCTGGCTCTTTCAGCCACTTGTGTTGTCGAGCAAGGGCAAGCTTACACGTCAGGGGCAGTCTGCGACGCTCAAGATCAAGAGCAGCAGCTCCATTGGTATTTTGAAAGAGCGTGCAAGCATGTTGTTGCGCAAGAAGTCGTAATAATAACTGATTTTAAGTGGAGTAATTACGATGGATATAGACGAATTAAAGTCCTCTCCCGAATCGGTGGAGAGGCGAAAGCAAGTGTTATACTGGCGTCTGTTTTCCACGCTCTTTGAACAGTCTGATCGTGCGCCTGCGATTGAGCAAATGGCGTTTGATGTGACGACCAAGGAACTTGGTCTGACAGAGATGCTGCTCGATCCCAGGATCGGGATCGACACCATTGTGCAGCACTATCCCGAGATGGAGAAAAGCTTTCAGGGCCTCTCTCCTGATGAGGAGACTGCTGAGAGTTTTAATGACGCACATGATCCCGAGAGCTTGAAGCGTGCATTGGTGCTGTCCAAGTTGCTGTTGAATGTGTTTGGTCCAAATGCCTCAAAGGGTGTGATGACGGCCAAGGATTACAACCAGTGGCTCAAGGACGTGGGCACGCTTGAGCAAGCCTTTGGTTGTGCACCAGGCCAGCTTCGTTCTGGACGAGGTATGGGTTCGGGTACGCCAATGCCAGGCGGTTCTGGCGGTGAGCAAGGCGAGGGGCAAAGTCAGCCGATGCCAGGCAATATGATGCCAAATCCAGGCGGTGGTGGTTCAGGAGGTTATGAGATCAGTGAGGGCGAAATTGCCAAGGGTCTCAAGGCGATGGAGAAGGATATTATCCAGCGCATGGCGCTCCGAGAGGTCTTGAAGGACAGCAAGTTGGCAGAGAAGCTTACGCCATCAATGGCGTTGGTGGAGCAGCTCTTGCGCGACAAGTCCAACCTGTCTGGTGTGGCGCTCCAGAACGCCAAAATGTTGATTCGTCGCTATGTCGATGATCTGGCGCAGGTGCTCAAGCTTCAGGTGGAGCAAACCAAGACAGGGACGATTGATTTCTCGGTGCCTCCCAAGAAGACCTTCCAGAACCTCGATCTCAAGAGAACGATCTGGAAGAACCTTACAAACTGGGACCCCAAGGCGAAGCGTCTGTATGTGGATCACCTGTATTACCGTCATACGGCCAAGAAGAACATGTCCAACAGGTTGATCATTGTCATCGACCAGTCAGGTTCAATGCTCGATTCCATGGTTAACTGCGCAATCCTGGGCTCGATCTTTGCGGGCTTACCCAAGGTTGAGGCACACCTGATTGCATATGACACACGCTCAATTGATTTGACCGATCATATCAATGACCCCTTTGAGGTCTTGCTTCGCACCAACCTTGGTGGTGGCAACGACTGGAAGTGTGCGATGTGGCCTGCCAAGGAGAAGATTCAGAACCCACGTCAAACCGCAGTGGTGTGGATCTCCGATTTCTACGAGATCGAACTCGAGAATATGATGCGTGAATTCAAGGCATTGCAAGATTCAGGCGTGCACCTGATCCCCGTGGGGAGTGTGGCCAGTTCGGGCTACTTCAGTGTGAATCAATGGGTCAAAAAGAAGTTTAAAGAGATGGGTACACCCGTCATTTCAGGTAGCGTCAAGACCTTGATCAAGGAGATCAAGCAGTTCGTGGCGATATGATTGAATCAGTATATAAATCAAAGTATTAACACCAGAATATAATCGAATTAGGAGCATTGAGATGGCTACAAAAAGCAAAAAGAAAGCTGAAGAAACAGAGCAATTATTGAGAGCACCTGCGGAGATCAAGTTTGCAGAAGAGCTTGAGTATCTGGAGAGCATTGACAAGGGCGTCAAGCCGTTCTCCTGGCGACTTTCCCCTCAGATGGTTCGCATCTTTGTGTTGGGCTCCACACCAGCGGACAAGCTTGACCGCGACATCCCCCAGAAATGGTACGGAGACGCCACCTATGTTGAGCGCGCCATCGTGACGCTGGCCAGTGATCGTGGTCTGTTGTTGATTGGTGATCCAGGTACAGGGAAGAGCTGGCTTGCGGAGCTCTTGAGCGCAGCGATTTGCCGATGCTCAACCTATGTGGTGCAGGGCACAGCAGGTACAACCGAGGATCAGATCAAGTACTCCTGGAACGTGGCGCGCGTGATCAGTGAAGGGCAGTCTCGTGATACAATGATTCCTTCTCCAATCATGGTCGCGATGCAGCGTGGTGAGCTTGCTCGATTTGAGGAGTTGACCCGTTCAACCTCTGATGTGCAGGATTCGTTGATCTCGATTTTGAGTGAGAAGTACATCTCAATTCCTGAATTGAGCGAGGATGCTGTGGTGTATGCCAAGCCTGGCTTTAACATTATCGCCACTGCAAACAGTCGAGATCGCGGTGTAAACGATCTCTCCAGTGCGTTGAAGCGTCGTTTCAACTTTGTGACCATCCCTATTGTCACAAACGCCAAACAAGAGAAACAGATCGTGACCTTCAGGACCAAGGACCTCGCCGCGCGCAATGGCTTCACGGTCGAAGTACCACCTGCGTTGCTTGATATTCTTGTGCAGACCTTCTCAGATCTCCGTCAGGCACAGAGCAATGCGACAAGTGATGCCAAGTTTTCGAATCTCCATGGCCTCCTGAAGTATAGAGAGAGTTCCACCAGACAACAAGATAACTTGGGAACAATGGTTCAACGAAAAATGGGGAGAAACATTACAAAATTACGCAGCGACGAAGATAGCAGCGAGGAGAAACACAGAAAATGGGTAAAACTATCAGAAACAATATGGTAGCAAAGCATTCTGAAAAGTTTAACAAACCTAAAACTATAAGAGACAAGAAGAAAGACTATTATAGGCCAGATGTTAAACGAGAGTTCGAAGAAGCTATTGAAGATTTAAGCTTTGATGAGCAAAACAAGAAAGATGCTATTATAA
>CATLTV010000246.1 GCA_950059285.1 uncultured Pseudomonadota bacterium
CCCCTGGACTCGCCTGATTGCGCTGTTGCCTCATCAAGGAGTCTCCTCATGGCACACACACCAGACGCCTCAAATATCGCAGACGAGCTCACGTTGCAGCCTCAGCAGAACAGACAACGTGATCCCGATCAGGAAAGCATCATTCGCGCCTACGAGAAACAGGTGTGGCGTCATTTCCAAAAATGGAGATTTGAAGACGCGCGCGAGCTGCTTGAGCGGTTGCTGATTCTTGCGCCTGAACATACATGGGGACATTACATTTTTGGCGAGATTGCCATGGCTGAGCAACACCCCCGTGAAGCGCTTGAACATTACAGAAGAGCGATGATGTTTGGCCGTCGAGATGCAGAAACTTTGCTGCGAGCAAGCGAGGCAGCAATGAAGTTGCGCAAGGTCAAGGAGTCTGCAAAATGGATGGCTGCCGCGCTCAACACACCAGGGCTTCACCCCGCCAGACGCGCGCAAATCGAGGCTTTTCTTCAAAAAATCATGGTCAAGAATCCTGCTACACCATGAAACTCATGTAGACTCGGTCAATCATCTGGAACCTCCCACCAACATTTGGTAGTGTTTGGAGCCATATCGTCATATGTGCGTCTCATACCTTGAGATCTTACGATAAAGATGCACAGGACACATTACCATTATACAAGAGGCCATCTTGATGAACGCCAACAGCTCTGCTCCTTTCGTCCGTACCGTGACACGTATGATGTGTCTTGTCCTGAGTCTCAGCCTCATCGCAACAGGGTGTAGTAACTGTGGCGAGGAGAACAAGACTGACAACAGCATCACACAGGCAGGCACAGGTGAGCTGACAACCAGTCCAACTCAGGTGGCGTTCACACAGGTTCCCGTTGGCGAGACTGCCACACAACCTCTTGTCATCCGTAACCTCTCGAGTAATCCGCTGACCATCTATGAGATTCAGTTTCGCGCAGGCGAAGATGGCGATATTTCGGCGCTCACGCTCAATGGCACACCACAAACCCCCTTTGTACTCCAGGGTCAGGGCACACAAACACTTGATGTCACTTACGCTCCAACAACCACCACACAAGGGCGTGGCGAAATCCTGATTTCATCAAGTGACCCGACCTACACAAGTGAATCACCGCTGGTGGTCAACGTAGAGACGCTGGCAAACCGCCCCGAATTACAGACCTCCCCCTCTGTCGTCAGGTTCAGCAAACGTCCTGCCACAGCGGATGCGGTCACACAAACATTGCAAATCACAAACTCGGGCTCAGCTCCATTGCAAATCCTTGAGCGCCCCGTGTATCAAGGGGGCGCAGACTTTTCCATCGATCTCCCCGCACGCTCCTACCCACTTACACTCCAGCCCTACGACGAGACGCTCGCCAGTGAAAACTCGCTTGAATACGAGCTGCTTGTCGATGTGCGCTACAGAGCGCTTGGCTCAGGTGCAGACAGTGGCGACATTGTGATTCGTTCCAATGACTTGCAAACGCCTGACCCCGCAGATGAAACGGTGGGATTGACCTCCATTCCTGTGCAGGCCAACAGTGACTTGCCCTGTATTCTGGTGAATCCCCCTGCCCGAAACCTCGGGCAGGTTCCTGTGGGCAAGCTGGTCACCGATTCTGTGCGTGTGGAAAACTGTGGCTCACAACCCCTGATCATTGATGGCGTGCGCTTGACCGAAAACTCTGATGATGAAGAGTATGCAGTTGATCTTGGCGCATGGGATGCGGACAACAACGGCGACATTGATGAGCCTGTAGAGATCTTGCCAGGTGAGATGGACAGCTTTGTTGTCAACTACACCCCCACAGAGGAAGGCCCTGACCGCGCCACCGTGGAGATCTTTAGCAACGATCCAATCACCCCTGTTCAGGAGGTCGCCATCTCAGCACGTGGTGCAATTGGGCAATGCCCACAGGCAGCAGCCGTGGCGAGGCTGAAGGGAAGCGGAGATAGTGGCCGTGCGTCCATTGGTGTCGCACCGCTTGACTACATTGTGCTTGATGGCACATCAAGCACCGATCCTGACGGCAACATCCCTGTCGCAGAAGGCAACTGGGAGTGGGAAGTGCTTGAAGCACCTGCCGATGCCATTGTCGAGTTGCAGGAGAGCGCACAGGCACCAGGAGATCCCCGTTATCGCGAGGTCAGGCTCTTGCTGACAGGCGAGTACAAGTTTGGACTTCGTGTGCGCGACAACCAGAACTTTGATTCATGCAATCAGGCTGTGGTCACAGCCATCGCGATCCCCAACGAAAAGCTCTCCATTCAGCTGACATGGACAAACCCCGAGGATGCCGACGAGAGTGACACCGATGGTTCAGATGTGGACTTGCACCTTGTCAAAATGGGGCCAGGAGCATGGTTTGATGCCCCCTATGACATCTTCTTCAGAAACCCCAACAGCGGTCCTGGCTCTGAAAACAGCGGCATCTGGCAGCCCGAAAGTCCAAGCCTTGACATTGATGATGTCAATGGCGCAGGCCCCGAAACCATTCAGCTCAACGATCCTGCAAACTGTCAGTGGTACGCCATCGGCGTGCATTACTATAGTCAGCGTTACGGCACTGCGTTTGCGACGATCCGAGTCTATATTGATGGAGAGGTCGCATTTGAGCGATTAAATCAACCCCTCACACGAGGCGGACAGTTCTGGGATGTGGGCCGCATTCACTGGGAGAGCAAGGAAGTCATTGAGGTGGATAATCTCCTGCCTGCTGCGCCCCAGTCACAAGCCCCCGAGGTGACCGATGGTATGCGCAGCAGCGGTCATTGCACGGAGGCCATGCTCTACGAATGAATGCACTGAAATGGTGCCTTCTCCAAGAAGGCACCATTTTAAGCTTTGAGCGATGGCAAAACGACTCTATAGTAGTTGTATGTGTGGCGCTCCATACATTGCATTTTTTCGATGAATTGAATCTGTCAAACGCACAGAGACGACAACTCCGAACCCTGTGATTGGACTTACATGAGCTCCGAGACGATACAATGCCCCACCTGTGGGGAAGCAAGCCTTGACCATCAGTGGTGTGATCACTGTGGCAGCCCTCTGGATCAGGATGACGCTCACGCCCACGAAAATGACGACTGGCTCAAGTCAGGCGATACATTTCAGGCATGGTGCTCTCTTCATGAACTGGATGTCGCACCTTACGGCGGGGAAATCCTGATCGAGTTTGAAATCACTCACACTCAGGAAACATCCTCAGTCAGACATATCTTTGAGGCCAACGCCATCGATATATGCGACTTCAAGGGCATGGATGATGAGGAAGAGTTTGATCGCGATCAGGTCAAAAAAGAGGTCTGCGCCAAACGCTACACCATCGAAGAACTCAGCGAACTTTTGAGCGCACACCAGGAAGAGACCCCTGAAGAACTCTCTCACCTTGTGCGCATCCCCGCAGGTGAGCACAACCATAACAGCCATACAGTTCTGATATTCAGTCAGGATGGATCCTTGACGCTTGAAGAATATGTCATGGCGCGTCATGGCCAGCTTGAATACAAAGAGGTCAAGGAAATCTTCCTCTCCCTGCTCGACCTCTGTGAACAGCTCCATTACCACAACTACCTCTACCTGCGCCTCTCACCCTGGACCCTTCGTGTCGTCCAACAACGTGACAGCTCGGGAGAAATCGTCGCAGGTATTGGCGCTGAAGAAACATTTGTTGAAGAGGATGAGGAGGAACAATCCGAGCAAGAAGAGCCATCATCCATTAAACAGGACGAGCCCGCAGAAGAGCTCCCCGTCGCCGATGATGCCCCTACTGTCGGAGAGGTCCCTCAGGAGTCCGTCATTGAACTCCCTGACACCATTCAGGATTTGACACCTCCATCTACAGGTACAAACCCCAACTTCCCCGCCATGCGCGAAACCACACAACTTGCGCAGGTAGCCCCCATCGCCAAGGGAAGAGTCAGTCGTGCGCTCCTCGATGGGGGCGCGCGCTTCTATCAAACTGATGGACAGTACAGCGAGCTCCCTGTGGTCATGGGATTCTCCCCAACCGAAATGTTTGGCCGTACACAGGTCCCTCTTGCTCCTGGCTACGACATCTTCTCAATGGGAATGATCCTCTACTACCTCACAAGCGGACAACTCCCACCCACATCAATCTACACGCGTCACACCCCGGCGGTCCCATCACGGCACTTCCGCCCCGACTTCCCCATTGGCTTCCAGTCTGTCATCAACAGAGCGACACGCGCCGACATCCAGGAGCGTTTCGTTGACTTCGCCGCCATGCGAGAAGCGTTTGAACGCGCCTGTGAATTGATTGAAGCACGCATCGCCTGCCTTCAACATGGTGAAGTCCCTCACGTGCAGCTCTCCGTGGAGCGCCACATCGGTATCGGTAAACGACTTCGCAACCCTGTCAATCAGGACAACGTCTTTGGTGCCACAAGCACTGACCAGAAGTTTGCCTTGCTTGTCGTCGCAGATGGCGTCTCCACTGCCAGCTATGGCTCTGGTGATCTCGCAAGCCAGTACATCACAGATGTTGCGACCGAACGCTGGCCCGAGATACTCGCCCTTTACACTGCAAACCAGGACATCGACGAGTTTGAGATCATCTACTCTCTCCTTGATGAGGCCAACCAGAGGATCGTCGCTCACGTCAACGACCACTTCCTCCCCTTCCATGGAAACCCCCATGAGGTTATGGGCACAACCACGCTCATTGCAGTCATTCACAACGGCCTTGTCACACTCGGCTCCCTTGGAGATAGCCGCGCCTACCTGCAACGTGGCACATCCTTTGAGCAAATCACCATCGATCACAACCTCTGGACTTTGAGCATCCTTGATGGTGTGCCCGCAGACAACGCCCTCTCACTTCCACATAGTGAAGCGCTCGCACGCTGTCTGGGTACATTCTATGTCGAGCATGAGCAGCTCTACCCCATCTCACCACAACCAGACATCTTCCGTTTCCCGATCATCTCAGGCGACACGCTCTTACTGGCGACAGATGGACTCCTTGACTTTGCTGGCGTCAACAACACCTCCAGCGAAGACAACACCCTTGCCACGCTCCTATCCGAACCCAACCCCGACCTCGCAGCGCTTGAGCTCATCTTGCTGGCAAACAGAGGCGGTGGCGGCGACAACATCGGTATTGGCCTGGCGAAGCTCTACTAGAAACAAGAGCACAAGCAGACAAAAGAAGGGCGCGCTCGTAAACGAGCGCGCCCTTCTTTTGTCTGCTTGTGCTCTTTCTTTATTGCGTTCTAAATGAACATAAACAGCCCAACACCAAGCGCAGCTACGACGAGGAGCAAGAGCGCAGCGACAGCCATGAGCATGGTCTTGTTGGACTCGTTAGCATCAGCAGCAACCTTCTGACCAGAAGAGGCTGTACTGGCTGCACTTTGACCCATGGCAGGAAACGCGCTCTGGGTGATGCCTTGCTGAGCAGGTTGTTGTTGCTGTTGATGTTGCTGTTGTTGTGAGTAGTTGGGTTGAGGTTGTTGTTGCTGATAGTGCTCGGCTGATGCGGCAGCATGATGTGCTGAAGCCATGGCCTGTTGCTCGGCCGCTACCATCTGTTGTTGTTGTGCGACCATCTCCTGACGCGAGAGCATGTCGGTGTCGTCCTCATCCGAATCGAGCGCCTGTGGAATGGACTCGGCCTTCATAATCTGAGAGATATCTGCCTTGGCCCAGGTATCCGCAGTTGAGCCTGCGGCGGGCATGAACGGAACATCATCATCATCCGTCCCCATATCAAGATCCATCGCCCAGGATGCAGGATCTTCGAGGCTACCAAGAGGCATTGCGGGGAGGTCATCGTAGCTTGATGTGGAGGTGTACGTGGTCGCCAGATACAAGTCGAGGTTATCAATCTGCTCAAGGGTCTTGAGCTTGTTAATCTCACGCTGAACGACTTCATTGATGCGCGCATCATCCACACGTTGAGCCTTGCCCGAACGCACGGCCATCACATCCTGTACGAGTATCGCCACATCGTAACTTGTCACAGATCGGCCCCAGGAGAAGAGGAACTCGGCGAGATCAGAGGCAAGCGATTTACAGTCCTGGTAACGGTAGTTGATGTCCTTGGCAAGGGCCTTCTCAACGATCTGCGCGAGCTGATGTGGCACATCGGAGCGGTACTCTTGCAAGGAAGGGATGCGCGCATCCTGAACGAGCTTTAATGTGTCGTAGTCGCTCCTACCAAGGAAGAGACGCTTACCCACGAGCATCTCCCAGAGCAAGATACCTACTGCAAATACGTCGGTACGAAGGTCAACAGCTTCACCATGTGCGGCTTCAGGAGAGAGGTATCCAAACTTGCCCTTCACCACGCCAGGATCAGTGGTTTCAACCTGAGACTGAGCCTTGGCCAGACCAAAGTCGGTGATCTTGACCTCACCTTCTCGAGATAACAACACGTTTGGGGGGCTGATATCACGGTGAACAATGTCAAGGGGCTGACCATTGAGATCAAGCTTGTTGTGTGCGTGTGATAACCCCTTACAGATTTCGATGGCCATGTACACAGCTTGCTCAACGGGCATAAACGCACCATCACGAGCGAGCTGCTCGAGCACTTTCTTGAGGTCTGTACCGTTGATGTACTCCATCACAATGAAGTATGTGCCGTCGGCAATACCAAGATCGAAGACCTGCACGCAGTTGGTGTGGTTCAAGTGCAGGCTGACCTTGGCCTCATCAAGAAACATGCGCACGAAGCGCTCATTCTTGGTCAAGCTAGGGAGCACGCGCTTGATCGCCACGAGCTTCTGAAAACCCTGCATGCTGGTGGACTCGGCCTTGAAGACCTCGGCCATCCCCCCTGCGTCAATGCGTTCGATAACTTGATATCTTGGCTGCGCCATCGTGGGCAGTCCTCCTCAATAAAATGGGGGCTACTTTAAACCTGTGACCCTGTAAATATCGACGTGCTCATGCTTCCCCTTCAGCTTGGTGGGAGGAAGCAACTCTGTTTCAAAAAGATGACCCACCTCAGCAAAGGTGTTCTCACCGATCAAAATCTCACCAGGACCCGCTGTGGAACAGAATCGTGCTGCGGTGTTCACGGTATCACCCATCACAGTATAGTTCATACTGCGTGTGGAGCCCATGTAACCTGCGACCACCTCACCTGTGTTCAGACCGATACCAATATTGACGGTCATCTCGCCATTGGCGGTGCGTTCCTGATTGTACGAGTGCAACATACTTTGCATCTCAATTGCAGCCTTCACAGCATAAAAAGTGTCGCGCTCTGTGGTCAGAGGCGCACCCCACACGGCCATAATCTCGTCGCCGATAAACTTATCCAGAGTGCCGTTGTACTGGAAGATAATATCCACCATGTACTCAAAGTATTCGTTCAACAACCCCACCACTTCCTGTGGAGCCAGTCGCTCAGAGAGCGTGGTAAAGCCACGAATATCCGCGAACATCACCGTACCACGACGCAATTCGCCGCCTTTCTTGAGTTCAAGTCGACCACTCAAGACCTCTTCCACGAGCTGAGGCGAGAGCAAGCGATCAAGGTGCTCACGGGCACGGATCTCCTCTCTCATCTTTTCAAGCAAGCGGTTGTGCTCAATCATCATCGCTGCCTGACGCGCAAACCCTGTCAAGATCTGCAAGTCCTTCTCGGTGAACGCGCCACGCGCGATCTTGGAGTCAAGGTGGATAATCCCCAACACGTAGTCGTCATGGAGCAGTGGCACACTCATGGTGCTGCGAATCTGCTCAAGAACAATGGAGTGACTCTTGTTAAAACGAGAGTCCATCATCGCATCACTCGACAACACCGCCTGACGCCCCTCAAGGATTTCATTGATAATTGTCTGTGAGATCCTCACGTTGTCCACATCTGCATCGCCCTGACGTGAGCGCACAATCAAGGGCAACAGGTCATCCATGCTCCCCTCTGAGGAGGACTCGACCAACGCCCCGCCATACCCTCGACGCAACAAGATCACACCACGATCGGCAGGGAAAATCTCGAACGCCTTCTCAAGGATCTTCTCCAGCAAGACCTGGAGATCCATCTCCAGACCAATAGACTGGTTCAACTCATGTGAAATACGAAGCTTTTCATAATCACGTCGCAACGAACCCACATCCAGAATCTTGACCTCTGGCATGAAACGCTCATCCTCCACGCTCGCCAGACGACTACGAATGTGCGTATCCATACCATCTGCATGGATCGTCACTCGCCCCATTCCAAGAGGCTGCGTCTTTGGCTCATCATGAAAGAACAAGTCCGTGGACCCAATGGTGATCTTATCACCGTTCTTGAGACGTATCGCCCCCTTGACCAGCTCGCCATTGACATACGTGCCGTTTCGCGAACCTCCATCCTTGAGCAGGAACGTTCCATCCTTCATGTGATGAACTACCGCATGCTCCTTGGATACGACGCGATCCAACAGTTGAATGGTCTGATTCGGATGACGCCCAAGACTCGCGCGCTCTCCCAGAGGACATTCACACAACACCCCCTGTGCATCTCTATAAGACAGCTTGGCCATGGCTCTAAATGCTCAACAAAAACTTTACTCGGTCTTACCCCTCAATCCTTCTCACGAGATCTCGGTGTACATGATAACTCAAACGACTTGAAAAACATACGAGGACTTTACACTGAACCCCTCACGTCACACACATGTTCGATGAATAAATCACCCATATTGCATTGTTACCCTGAAGAGCTACGCAAGGTTCTCACGTCTAGTCTTATCGTGCAACTACTGTATCCGTCAATATGTCCCATGTGTACATGACAGGTCCATTAAAATCATCTATACACTCATCCCCACTCTTCCTGAATCAACACCCACCATTTTATGCAAAATATCCACACGCCTCACCTCCTTATTGTTGACGACGAGCATGCTCACCTCAAGACCCTTGAGCGCCTCTTCACTCGCCAAAAATACCACGTCTCCTGCGCAAAGGACGGCCAGGAAGCCCTCGACATCCTGCGCAAACAACATATCCATCTCCTGATCACCGATCTCATGATGCCTGGTCAGGTCGATGGCATGGACCTGCTCGCGCTGACAAAAAAACTGTCCCCCGATACCGAGGTCATCCTCATGACCGCGTTTGGCACCGTGGAACGCGCCGTACAGGGTATGAAAGAAGGCGCCTATGACTTCATCACCAAACCCATCAAACGTGACGCGATCCTGAAATCCGCCAGCAAGGCCCTCGAACGACAGGCTCTCATCGCTGAAAATAAGGCCCTCAAAGCCACCATCACAAAAATCACCAACCAGCAAAACGAAACCCCTCTTGTGGGCCAATCCTCCGCGCTCCGCAAAATCACCTCGCTTGCAAGACAGGTCGCGCGGTCCAATACAACCGTCCTCCTCACGGGAGAAAGCGGCACGGGCAAGGAGCTCATCGCCAAACTCATCCAGCAACACAGCGAACGTAGCAACGCACCCTTCCTCACCGTCAACTGCGCGGCCCTCCCCGAGAGCATCCTCGAGAGCGAACTCTTTGGTTACGAAAAAGGCGCGTTCACAGGTGCTAGCCAGCGCCGAACAGGACGCTTTGAGGCCGCTCACCAAGGCACCCTCTTCCTCGACGAAATCGGCGAGCTCTCGCCGCAGGTCCAGGTCAAGCTCTTGCGTGTACTTCAG
>CATLTV010000247.1 GCA_950059285.1 uncultured Pseudomonadota bacterium
TGTGTGGCGCGTTGGCGCAGATCCAGAGAAAGAGGTGCTGACATGGCGTGAACTCCTTGAAACAAGTGGTAGCCAGCTCCCTAAGATAAGTACCGTGATTCAACAAGCAAGCTGCTGCTCACTCCGCTGTAAGCTTGTGACCTAATTCAACGGAACAAGTTTATTTAGAATCACTGGATCTGAATCATGCTTGTATCGTGCAAAAACAATGGATGTTTTTGTGTCCATAAGAAGAATTGAATTATCTGGGATATAAGTACTCTTGGAGGACAACAACTTGATGGGCCTGATGACCAGGCAGTACTGTCCACACGGTGCCCATTTTATTGCATTTGTTTTAAGTGTAGACTCATGTGAAACCTGGAGTTGTGAAGGCGTATATCCAACCAGATTTTCTTTATAAGCCATCATGGGAAACTCACTGTATGACAAGATAGCTTTGAATGTTTCTTCTCTCATATCGAGTGGTAACGAATCTGGATCTTTTATATAATCGTCATAACTATATATATGACCTGATTCTAAAAGATGTATTGATTGTTTCAAGGAAGGGTAAGGCCCTTGATATGTACCATGATAACCAGGAAGGATTTTGCTACACATCATTGATCCAAGGTCTGCGCCTACCATGACAAACATCATGGCAAAATCTATTCTGTCAAGGATAAGGCAGTTTCCTGGTTTGCCATATAATCGGTAGTCTGGATCCAGACTTTTTTCGGAGAGATTGTGTGCAGAAACGGAAATACGAGGCTCTTGAAAAAAGTAATGTACCATTCCAACAGGAAGACCCATAAGAATGGGTATTATCCAGGGAGCAAACATGGCGTAGATGATCTTAATTTGAGTATCAGCGAAGGTTTTGTGCCATTTCCAAAGAGACACGCAGTAGAGAGCGAGTGTGATGAGGCTGAAATAACCAAAAAGGATAGCAGAAGGAAGCAGCATGAGGGACATAACTAACACGTGATATTTGTTGTTCCACAGCCATGTTGCCTTGAGGTGTTTGAGCATAACATATCTCATAAGTGAGTTTCGTAGGTTTCAGGATGATTTTGACATTGCTGTAAGATATGCCACGAGTCCACAGATTGCAGCGCTGCACATTCGGGCGAGACGAAAGCATCACGTGGTTAAAGCCAATGCTTGCGTCACAAGATGTTAGGGGGCTACAGGCGCTGACATGTACTCAGGTCTGCATCACACCTCCAACCATATTCACACTCAATAGCGTGTTCAGAATCACAGGGCTCATTATCCCTTCCCTTGAGTGAACAATGTCCTGGCTGAGACTTGGCGAGCGCAAGGTCGTCCTGGCTGAGGGGGAGTGTGACATCAACTGTAGGAAAGCAGTTAAGATATCTCAGGCATGAATCTGGTTCGTTGACAATGCATGGTCCCCCAAGTTCCTGAGGTGGTAAACAGAGTCCATTGTTACAGACTAATCCATGCTCACAAATTGAGAGCTCTTGGCACGCGTCACCTTCTTTCCGAGGTGCTTCACAAACACCCTGAGCTTCATCTTCACTGCTCTTGAAACAATAAGAGTCTTTGCATTCGTCAAATTCCTTGCATATTTCGCCAAGTTGCTTAACTGGTCGACATATGGAGTCCAGGCATTTAAGTCCATCTTGACAGTATCCGCAGGGCATTCCCTCTGGTTGGGGAGGTGTACAAACCGATTGATGGCACCAGAGCGTCGACTCACAGTCACTACTGTATTCACACGTGCCACCTTCTGATTTTATTGGCTGGCAGGTGCCCATATTACATGAGACATCTGGGTTGTTTGCTTCGCCTCTGCATTGAGCGTTTACTTCACACGCCTCTCCCAGTGCGACTTCATCAAAGCAGATTAGATCGTGTGACACGGGATCGCTGGCACACACTCCTCTTCTGCAATCTGTACTTCCGTGGGGACCTAATAAACCTCCAGTATCGTTTCCGCAGGGTTCTCCAGGGGCGGCATCGCAGTGACATAGGAACAATAAAGACAGGGCAAGCACGCAGTATTTTTTCATATCATCCTCATCAGAAGTTTGACCTTCAATTACAAGAATTTAAACCAAGCTGAGTTAAAAGCGTTCTTTTTCGGAGCTTTGGAGGTAAGAGGGGGATTGTGCTGGATGAATGTTTGGTGTGTTGTGATAGAGCCCAAAAAGGGCGTCCCTCTTTCTTGGAGCGCAGGTGTAGGCTTTTGTATCGGAAAGTTGATGGTCAAACGCTGCTGCGAGCAAGCAAATGAGTGTCGTTCTTTTGATATTCAAAACAGGTTCCTCCCCATTGAGTGTTGGTACTGGTTGATAGTAATCGAACTTTATCTTTTATCGTGCTGAGCCACATTTATTTGAGAGGCGGCATCTGAGTGCTGGTATGGTAAGTTTGTTTTGATGCTTGGTATGTTGCTGAAAATAAATGCTTTTCTGTGCTTGTTTCTGAGGTCTTACTGTGAGGTGGTTCAGTGCTATTAACTGTGACAGGTTTCAGGCGCTGGTTTTAAAATCAACTCACTGGATAGTGAACAAGGGTTTTGGCTGAAATGTTTCAGCAGAATTTAGAACAGCTCATGTAAGTCGCTACAGCGGTTGTTCTTTCCTTCTGTATACATAAAAGCATCCAGTGATGAACACCCCCAGAAGGTTTATTGGCAAGGGTTGTTGGGTCGTTGACGAGCATCCACCACACCCTTCACCAGGAGAAAGGCAACCTCCATTGTGATGACCTTCAGGAGGTGGTTCATAAGAGCTTGAATAGCTCACGCGTCCATTCTGGGTAGAGGTCGACCAGAGAATCACAATACGTTCTGAACGAGCGACAGTAGACGGTGTCTCAATGTTTGCTTTGAGCGGATTGTATATGGTGTAACTCTCTCCAGTTTCTAACGTGAGGGTGCACGAACGCTTCGTGCAGTCTTTTACCTGAAGTTGAACATCTTCCTCGCATTCATTGATGAACGTAAAGGATTCAAGTTCTTTGCCTGGATTTACTTCCCGGTCTTCTTGGAGGCAATTGTCTGGGCTTGAAAAAGACGGTGTTGCTGCGACGTGAGCGTCTCTGCCATCCCAGAAAAATGGGTCACAGGCTTGAGCCTCAGGTACATCGACCACCTGAGCACACCCCAGAGTTGCCAGAAAGATTATCCAGTAAAGTGTTCTCATCGACGTCTTCCTCACCCAGGATTATTGTTTTTGCTCACTTGTGGCCCATTTGTAGGTTAGCGCACTTCAAGTAAGTTATTAATCCTTGTGTATCATAAAGTTGGGGGCGTGGCGAGTTTGGTGCTGCGAATTGTCATGTTAAAGTGTGAGCTTTATTCGGAATTACTCTAGTATGTCATGGACTTGTTGAAGTTGTCCGCGCTCTAGTTGAAACAGTGTAATCGACCAGATCACATAGGCAGCAAGCACACAGATTGCAGGTAGAAAACATATATCCAAAATGGTGAGTGCTGTTTGGCTTATTGTATCTGGCATGGCCCTGGATAGCTCTGTATTACGTCGATAGTAGATCCAACACAGTAACCATCCTCCCCACCATGTACGAAGTAAAGCGCGATGCGTATGTTTTGGTGGGGATGCACTAAGACTCCACAGTTCTACGAAAACTTCATAAGGCTTCACGATGTTAAGCAGTGGTATGAAGTGATGCAAAACTGCCATCTTTTTGGAGCGTTTTGTGTCAAGGTCGAAGACTTCGTTGAGATTGCCATAAGCTCGCCAAAGCCAGCTTGACCAGGCAAGGATGACACTTATCCAGAGCACAGATCTGATGAAGATGTCTTCTGTTGTGGGGACGGGTGACATTACCATTTGTACGGCTAGCATCACACCAAGAGTGAGCAATAAGAGGATGGTGACTCGACTACGCGTGAGAAGTGATTTGAGCTTTGAGTTTTCTGGGGACGGGTGCATTGAATGTAAATGTATTGGTGTGGAGTAAGAGGTTCGTTTGATTTGGAAGCTAATTTTTAGAGCTGGTTTTGATACGTGGTCTAAGAACCGTATTGAGCTAACCTGCGAGCCCATCGCGTGTTAGCGCGGTTATCGAAGTGATGAACTTTATCCTACCATAGACCTGGAGATCGTGGCGAGTCTGGTTGAGCGAGTTGTTCACCCGCTCGGTGCAGAATGTCGTATTGTGAGAGGTTCGAGAATGACTGTGCCTGTTTAAGTGTTTTGATATATGATGATTTAGGCTCTTTTGAGATGGCAAAGAAAAGAAGGAGGAGCCATGGAGTTGAGCGAGTGCTTGGTTTATGAGGTGTTAAGCGACCCTTCGGACTGGCTGACAAAGGGCTCTTTCGGCGAGCTTGTCGCACTGCTCAAAGGCGTGCAGGTAGCTCTTTGTTATTCATCAAGAGACGTCTCGGAATGGAATCTACACGGTTCGCTACGTCTCCATGCTCATCGAAACGTGATAACTGAAATCAATCGTGCTCATGCTGATGTCGAGCATGTTTTCTCGGACACATGGATTCGAAGACTTCAATCTATTCTCGAACAAGACGCCTTGCGCGATGAATTAGGGCCTGTTTATCGAGCCTCTCCTTATTCCGCAGGGGTCTTCATTCTTTATCACGATATGGAGCCTCAAATAGGTGGTTCGTCTGAGCTGGCGATTTGGCGAAGTGTCATACGGCGGCCGCCGATGTGGATGGGTGGAGGTGATGCCGCAACGTGGCACGCTTTTCTGCTGGGGTGCACTCGAGGCGCTCAGTGGTTGGGCGTCGACCCTTCATCTTACGCCAGTCGCATTCAAGCATGCTTTCACAATTACGCGCAGACTCACCTTGAGAGTAGCCACGGCTTTTATCTGAGCCAACCTGATGCACCCTTTCTCAGCGCACTTGCTTTTCAAGCAGTCGAAGACCTTTGAGTCAAGCAGGTGAACATATTATTCAACTTCATCTTCATGGATTAATCCACGCACGAATGATTCGAAGTTATCTGCAAGATGCGTCACCTTGTAGTCAAGTTCCTGATCAATGTGTACGACTTCTGGTTCACCTGATGGACCGCACTTTCGATAGTCCAGGCAGATCATATCATGGCCGCCAGAAGGGCAGTCGCAAATATAGATTCCGAGATCAGGATAGCCCCATTCAGTAACCCATAAGTCGTTATCAATCGCATATGGACTGTTATCATCGACCCCAAGAATGGCAGTGATGGCTATGTGGTCTTCGGCCCATGAGGTCGGTTCTGTTGTTCTAAACACCGTGTTCGTTGGAGTTCCACCATTCTGGTGCATTACCAATTCGATATATGATGAAGGCAGCTTGCGGCCTGTCCTCAATTCAATGTTTTGAATCATTTCTTGAGTTGCAGGTCTGCTGATATTGTCTTCCTCAGCATTTTCCCAAAAACCAGACAGATTAAAATCACCAAAGACGTTGGGCATGCTGTTTTCCTTTGTTTTGTCTTATTTTTGAATAGTATACATGTTGTGTGTTTTACACATTTTCTGTGCCACACATTGATGTGTGGTGCTTGTTTTTAAAGTATTTTCCTGTACTTGATGGGATGCTCCACGTTCTTGACCTGAGCGAGGAGTTCATCGCCAAAGCGTTCGGGGGTGTTGAGGGTGTGGACGAAGGAGTCCATGCAGAGGATTTCATTGCGGGTTGCGACGCCTTGAAGGCGAGCGGTGTTGTTCATGCCAGAGCTAAATCCTGTGAAGTTGTCATCGGGGCCAAATGTGCCGACAAAGAGGGAGCAGTGATTGAGGCCAGTGGCGACACCGATTTCAATGTCCTTGCCGTGGAGTTCGGGAAGCTCGGGGTGGGAGAGTAGGTTGTTGGTGTAGGTTTGAATTTTTTGTGAGGCATCAAGTGCAGCGGCACAGTCTTCCTCGGGGGAGCGCTCATAGAAGGGCGGTCCCCACAAACCAATGATGCAGTCACCGACCATCTTGTCAAAGACACCACCCGAATCCCAGATGAACTCGACGACCTGGCTGCTCCAGATATCGATGAGTTTGCCGATAAGGGCGGGTTCTTTGAGGATTTGCTCGCTCAGTTTGGTGAATCCCGAGATGTCGCAGTACATGATGGTGACGTTGCGTTCGCGTGCGGAGAGGAAGCGTTGGTTGTAGTCCTCATGTTGGAGGAGTCTGCGCACCGTGGCGAGAGGGAAGTTTCTGGCGAGGTGTTTCCATTCCTTGTTGAAGTCAACGATTCGCTGTCGGATGTAGTCTGCGAAGCGGTCCAGGAGGTCGAGCGCAAAGGGGGTGAGGTGGTGATGTTCGGCGTGAATGCTGATATGTCCGACGATGGCCTGATCGTGAGCATCGAGGATGTTGATGGTGGTGCGAGATGCGTTGAGGTTATAAAATTTTACGAGCTCATCATGTGTGCCATCAAAGGTGTTGAGGATGGCTTGCTGGTGTTGGTCCGAGCGGGGTGATGAGGATGCGCTTGAGTGAACGGTCTGGTCGGCGGTAATAATACGGTAGTTGATGGTATCAAGATCGAGGTTTGCCTCGTATTTCAGGGTGAGGATCAGGTCGGAGAAGGGGAGGTAGTTCTTTAGCGTGGTGATGGCGTCATCAATGCCTCTGTCAAGGATGGGAGTGCGCAACGCATCGGAGAGTTGTTGAAGTGCGGTATGTTTGCGGCGAGCATCTGCGACGGCGGCAAGGTAGTTATCAAGGGCCTCACTCCAGTAGAGGAGGCGTTTTTCAAGGTGGTGGACATCATCACTTGATGCGTCTTTATCGTGATACACGAGGACCACAGCGCCAAGATAAGTGGTGGAGACATCAAGGCGGTAGCCAAGCACGAGGTGTTGGTCGAGGTGTAGAAGGGCCGTGTTTTGGGTCTGGATCGTATCACAGAGCGCGTCGATCTCATCGGGGGAGAGGAGGCTTGAAAGAGGCGTCTGTGTGGGGGCAATAAAGTCGACCTGCTCGGAGGTTTCATCAAAGGTACGCACCATAATTGCCTGAGCTTCAAGGAGATTTAGCGCCTTGGGGAGTAGCATGTCGAGCGTTTTCTTGACGGGCCACTTGTAAAGAATGGCTTCTTCAAGCTGAGTGTCCACGGTGGAGATGATGTGGAGGAGGGCTTCAAGCTGCTGTGTGGATTGGGTTGTTTTCATGGCTGTTCGAGGTGTTTGAAAGTGAGTTTCCTTGGTGTGCTCTGTTGGCGGATGATGGTATGGTGAGGTGTAAGCGAGTGCAATGTGTTTATGACATTTCCCAAGACAAAGGTGCGAGGAGACGTGTTCAAGAAGAGTGTAAAGTTATTGGCGTTGGCGATGATGGCGTCAGGGCTTGGTACGGGTTGTATCTTGATCGAGGGTTATGAGCCCTGTGCCGAGGTTGAGGATGATTGTGCGTTGAACCCCTTGCTCGGAGATCGTATTGATAACGATTGCGATGGCATTGTCGATGAGGGGTGTGGCTGCGATTACCGTGGTTTTATGCGAGGCGTCTGTGTTGATGGTACGGTCTCTCAAACAGAGCAGGTGTGTGCGATTCCGCGCGACTTTGTGGAGGATGAGCGTGGCCAGTGTGATGGTCTTGATAATGACTGTGATGGTCAGGTCGATGAGGGATGTCGCTGTGATGTGGACGGAAGCTCTGCGGGCGTCTGTGCGCTTGGCACCTTTGTCGAGACAGGCGTATGTACACCACCTGTGCTCTATCAGATGGTAGAATCTTCCTGTGATGGATATGACAACGACTGCAATGGTCAGGTTGATGAGGGGTGTCAGACATGCAACTTCAAGGGCTTGCTTGTGGGTGTCTGTGCGCACGGTCAAATCGTGGATGATGGCGGCTCCATGACATGTGGTGCTCCTGATAACTATGTGGATCAGGAGGACGACTGTGCATCTGATCCTTATGCTGGTGATGGGGTCGATAACGATTGTGATGGTGAGATCGACGAGGGCTGTGCATGCAACTATGGTGATGTCGTCAGAGGGGTGTGTAGTCGTGGACGTCGAGTGAATGACTCCTGTTCTCCGCCACCCGAGTACAAGCTCAGCGAGAGCAATTCGGTGTGTGATGGGTTAGACAATGATTGTGACGGTTATGTGGACAATGATTGTGTGCCCGCTGAGGAGTAACGTGCGATGAACCATGATGTGTTGGGGTGTATTCTGGGGTCATCGTACAATGAGACGTATGTGGACCGCTGGGAGCTTGAGCTTGAGGTGGTATCCACACCTTTTGGCGACGTTGAACTGTATAGAGTGCATGCCATCAAGGAGCGCGTGGTGTATGTACTCTTTCGCCATGGAATAACACACACGTATTTACCCAATCAGATCCCTTATCGTGCACATATCAAGGCGCTGTCCATGGTGGGGTGTAAGAGCCTCGTGGTGACAAGCTCGGTCGGTGTACTCGATCGAAAGGTGCCGTTGAATACATTGTTGTGGGTGGACGATATTCTTATGCCTGACAACAAGTTACCTGATGGTAGCGCGTGCACCATGTTTGTAGAACCTCAGGGAGGTCAGGGGCATCTGGTGTTGGAAGAGGGGCTGTTATCAGGTGCGTTGAGCGCGCAACTTGGGGAGATATCTGCGAGGGCAGGTGTGGAGATGGCTCGTGAGGGCGTTGTCTTTGCGTATGTGGGCGGACCAAGGACCAAGACGCGTGCGGAGAACAGGTTCTGGGCGCAGGTTGGGGCACAGGTCAACTCGTTGACTTTTGGGCCCGAGGTTGTGTTGGCCAACGAGCTGGAGATAGCATGTTGTGGCCTGGTCGTGGGCCACAAGTATTCATCTGGAGCTACCACACAAAATAACAACTCGCCTCGTCCTGATATCAAGGGCGAGCAGGAGGTGACGCGTTCTTTGGAGTTGTCGCGTCAGGCTACTGACAGGGTGTTATTTGAGGTGTTCAGGGAATTGAAGGGGGTTCAGTTTGCAAATCATATATATCGGTTTGAATGATGCGTTTGCTAGCTCAGTTAAGAGGTTTTGAGGCTTCTGGCACGTTATTACAGGCGCGTGGTCTTGTGCGTCAGTGGTGCGAGCAGCGAGGACTGCAATGTGGTGAAGTGTCGGCATTGCACCGCCTTTCTGGTGGCATGATCAATCATGTCTGGCGTGTGGAGAGCGCGTGTGGTGACTTGATCTTGAAGATTGCGGATGAGCAGGTGTCAAGTGTGGGGGAGGTTCAGTTATCGCCGCAGCGTCTTGTGTTTGAGGTGAGGGCTCTTAATGCATTGAGGAATAGCGATTTTTTGTTAGAGGTGTTGCGTGATTTAAACCATATCCAGGGGGCAGATGTATGGGATGTGTATGCACCAATGGTTTATATTGAGGATGTGCATGAGCATGCGTTGGTGCAGGAGTACAGGTCTGGATGTGTGGGATTTGAGGACTGGGCCAGGGTGTCAGAGGGGAAGGTTGAGGGTTTATGTGAGGTGCTGGGTTATGTGGTGGGGAGGATGCATGGCGCAAGTTTTGTAAAGGGGATGTCAGCATGGTGTGGTGACATGTTGAACATGTCAGTGCAGCGCGTCAGGCAAGAGGTGCAGTACAGGGGAGTGAGGAGATGGCTTGAGGCCGAGTCATGCGCGGCTGATGT
>CATLTV010000248.1 GCA_950059285.1 uncultured Pseudomonadota bacterium
AATGAAGGGCGATCGGGATCGCCTGAAGATGCTTCTCTTCTCCTCTTTTCTTCGGGGCAAGCTCCGCGACGGGAGCTCAGGTCAACAGAACCTAACGCTTTACAGCGCAGCATCGACCTTGATGACGCTTCGTCCGTTACCAATCTTTTCGACAATGATGCGTGTGTCCACGCGTTCCTTGAGTCCTTCAACGTGGCTAATGATACCAATTTGCTGAACATTTTCTTGTTGAAGCTGTCGCAGGGTCATCATTGCAACATCAAGTGTTTCCTGATCAAGCGTACCAAACCCTTCATCAAGCAGGAGTGTTTCAACGGGCATATCCACACGGCGGAAGTCTGAAAGTGCCAATGCCAGCGCGAGGGAGACGAGGAAAGTCTCACCGCCTGAGAGCGTTGTGAGAGGACGCTCAGTATCTGCCTGATGATGGTCGCGTATGGAGAAGTCAAGGCGAGGCTCTCCCTGATCACCGCTGGCCACAGCAAGCTGGTAACGCGGTGAGAGTCGTTTGAGGCGTACGTTTGCACGATCCACAAGCTCTTGAAGGTTGAGCGTCTGCGCAAAATGTTTGAAGCTGCCACCATCCTTGATACCGATGAGTCTGTAAATGGTCTCCCAGATGTTTGATTCTTCACGAAGTGAGGTCAGTTCATCTTTGTATTCGGCAGCGCGCTTCTTGGCGAGCTCCTGCGTGTCGAGCTTTTCACTGAGCGCGCCAAATTCACCAATATGGGCCTCAAGCTCTTGCTCCTGTGCGTGAAGCTTATCGGACCATTCTGCCAGTGTGAGTTCGAAAAGCTCTTTGATTTCAGGTTTTTGTGTGTTGTGTTTTTCGAGGTCTTGTTGATAGCGATCACGGTCACGCGTGGCGTTATCAAGTGTGCGGTTGAGCTTGTCATGAAGCTCTTCGTAGTGTGAACGTTGCTCAGGCTCAAGCAGTCTGGATGCCAGTTCGGATGGTTCTTTGAGTCCAAGTTCATGGAGTGCATGTTCAAGTTCTTGCTTGGCTTCTTTTGTGTCCTGCTCAAGCTTTTGAATTTGTGCAATGTGCGCCTCATGCATGGCACGTGCGCGTTCAAACTCGTTGCGTGCCTGAGACTGAAGGTCCGTCGCCATCTTAAGCGCTGCATCAGTTTGCTTGATCTGGCGTTCAAGTTTGGATTCCACCTCATCAGGGTTTTGCCCATCAAGCAATGTGTGTTGCTCCTTGATCGCAGTATCAATGTCGTGGCTGCGTTGCTCTATCTCCTCGGCAAGTTCCTTGGCACGAGCTTGATAGCGTTCGAGATCATCATTGAGCTTCTGTGTTTTTGATGCAGCTTGTTGAATATCCCGATCAATCGATTGAAGTGTTTGCGTTAACTCATTGTAGTGTGAGGCAAGCTTGGAGAACTCTTCTTCAGCGCTCTTGTAGTCTTCAAGAGAGAGTTTCTGACTTCCAGAGTGTTTGTATGAGAGCGCGTCGAGGGTGTCATTCAGGACGCCTTCTTGTTCATGATATTTGGTGAGGATGGATTGTAGTTCGTTGAAGCGATCCTGGAGTTCTTCTTCACGCAGGGTAATTTCAGAGTCTTGGCGCTCGATAGCATGTTCAAGTTTTGAGGTGTTGTTGGAGGCCTCTTGTAGAGCATCTGCTGCGATTTTGTGAGCTTTAATATGTGATTGAAGCTCTTCAAGTTTTTCTGTGGATTTTGTCTGTGTGTTGAGCGTGTTTGTACGCAAAGCCACAAGTTCATCTCGCCCTGTGGTGAGCGCTGTTTCGTCCTGAGTGAGCAGCTTTAGATCCATCTCCTTGAGGAGCGCATTGATGGACTGAAGGGTGACGGATGCGTCTTCTTCAAGTTCCTTGTGACGTGTTTCAAGGTGTGTGATGGAGGTCTTTTCACTGGCGATGGCCAGGTCAAGTTTGTGCATCTCTTGTTGAAGGTTTTTGAGCGCAGCCTGTAGCTCAAGAAGCCCTTTTTGTGCGGCGGAAAACTCCTCTCTGAGGGCCTCTTCAAGCTCCTGATTGGGAGGCTCTTCAAGATAAGGATGACTCTGGCTTCCACAAAGGGGGCAGGGGTGGTCTTCGTCGAGATCATGACGATGCTCAAACAACACAAGGGAGCGTTCCAGACGTGAGACGCTGGCTTGTTTTTCCTGAATCTGAGTGTCGAGCGTTACTTTTTGTGTGCCAAGTTCGGTGCGTTCCTCGGTTTTTGCGTCGAGGGTGCTTTTGTGTGCGGAGAGGTCGCGCGTGTTGTCAGACAGATCCTGGCTGATGTTGACAAGTTCGGTATGAAGTTTGAGCGCGTCATCTGTTTTGCTGATGAGTGTACTGGCATCATGTTGAGATGTCTCAAGGGCGCGCTGGTAGTTTTCTGCGCTGTCATGACCTTTGATGAGGTGTTCAAGAAGGTTTTGAGCCTTGTTGAGAGCCTGTTGCTGGGGCTCGAACTGCGTTTTTTGTTCTTCAAGTTCTGCTTGAAGAGAGGTTTTTTTCTCCTTGCTCTGGTTTAACTTCTCAAGAGAGGATTGATGCCGTTCACTGCGCACTTTTAAGGTCTGGGTTAGGTCTTCTAACTTGCTGATATTATTTTTGAATGTGGCAAGTTTTTGAGAGCTTTCTGTGGTCCAGTTTAGTGAGGCAAGTGTGTCGGTGTGTGTTTGTTTTTGCGTGGCAAGTTGTTCAGCGTGTGCGCTGGCCAGAGTGAGATCTTCGGAGGTTGTTTTGAGTTTTTGTTCGACTTCGCTGTGTGTGTCCTGAGCACGTTTGAGCTCTTTTTGTGTGAGTTCAATGCGTTGTTTGACGCTACGTGCCTTGGTGATCTCGGGTTTAAGCCTTTCAAGTTCCTTGCGATACTGGCTGAGTTTTGTGTCAGCTTCCTGAGCGATTTTGTTCTGTTGCTCAAGGTTTTGCACATGTTGAAGTTTGGACTGTGTCAGCTCAGGTGTAATTGCAGTGAGTTCTTGATGGCGTGTGGTCATGTCCTGAACGCGCATCAACAGTGGTTGTGCGTCGCGACAGCGTCGGTCCTCATGAAGCGCGTCGAGTTGTTCCTTGTGTTCTTCAAGAGTCAGTTGAGCTTGTTCAACCTGGGTTTTGGACGAGGCAAGTGTTTCCTGAAGGAGGTCGTAGCGCTGAACCCAGTCGCGAGCCTGACGAGCCTGTTGTGCGAGCGTACGACTGGAGTCGACGGTTTTTTCCTGCTCGGCGTGGCTTTGTTTAAGCTCTTTTTCTTCTTCATCGGTGAGGAGTGATAGTCCATCAAGGCGAGCACCAAGTTCCTTGAGCTTGGTGGCGACCTCGCGCCGCTTCTTGGCGGCGCGTTGACCGATAAGCTTGTATTCATCTGTGCTTGTCAGGCGTTCAAGGATGGATGCCTTGACCTGTTCATCAGCCTTGAGGAAGGCGGCAAATTCACCCTGCGCAAGGAGGATGCTGCGTTGGAAGTCCTCAACGGTCATGCCGCCAAGAATCTCTTCAAAATGGGGTTCAAAATACTTGATGCGGTTATCGCTGACGATGAGTTCTTCGGTTTCATCATCGATGACTTTATAGAGGCTTCGCACCGCATCCTGAAGGTTTCCAGACGCCTTATCGCGTGCTCGTCGGCACTCCCAGACAGCTCGCCAGGTATGTCGTTCGCCTTCTGCATCCTTGAGGCTAAAGACAACCTCGGCGCGACAACGACCTGTGCCATAAGACATCAGGTGACGTGCGTCCATGTCGGGCTTTCCTGTCGCGCGAGTCAAGCGAGGGGTGCGCCCAAAGAGCGAGACACAGATGGCGTCAAGGATGGTGGATTTACCTGCGCCAGTGGGACCCATGATCAAAAACAGGGGAGCGCGTTTCAGGTCGTTATCAAAGTCAATGGTATGCTCGCCGTAGAGCGAGTTTAAGTTAAAAACGGTGACTTTATGGAGTTTCATCGTACGTGCCGTAAGTTAAGAGCTGTTGGGAAGGGGGGATATTCAAGCTGCTGTATTGTCATCTTCGCGCTCATCATCATCGACAAGCAGCGTTGCAAAAGCGGTCATGATCGAGTCGGTAGGAGGCTGACCGTGTTTGAGGACGTACATGCGTTCAAAGACCTCGGCAGGAGAGAGGTCGTTGAGCGGAATGTGCTTGAATATAGAGGGATCTTCACCAGTGAGGTTGGTCAGGCTTGTGAGTGTTTCTTTGTAACGTACCACACGAGGACGTTTGCCCTTGTCGAATGTATCAAGGACCTCATCAAGGCGCTGCATGGCATCAGGCATGGGAGCCTCAACCTCGGCGTTGAGATAAAGGTATGGGATAAGGTCTTGATCCCATTCGAGGATTTTTGTCTTTTCAAAAATTTCATCGATGGAGCCTGAGATTTCAAATACAGAGCGCCAGTTGGGCACTTCAACCTCGGTGACCTGGGCAAACGCACGAGGTTTTTCGGGATCGACATCCACAACAAGAATATGGCGTGGAGTGCGAGCCTCGGTGACATCAGTGGGCACGGGTGATCCTGGATACCAGGCGTTCGCAGCAGGAATTTCGATCTTCTGGTGAATGTGTCCCAGCGCAACATAACTGTAGCGAGGATCAAAGATTTTGGGTGGCAAGCTGCCAAGTGATTCAATCAGGTGGATGGGTGTGTAGTATGCTCCTTCAACCTCCCCGACGCCGTCGGGGTAGCAGGTGAGGTGCCCTGTTGCGATCAGAGGTACATCGGGATATGCCTTCTCTGCGAGGTCAGCCATCTTACTGTAAAGATGACTGAATTTGTCGATCATGGAGTCACGAACCTCGCGAGGAGTGAGCCCAATACTATGCACGCCAAGGCGCGATTCGTGGATGTAGGGCACTGCAAGGATGACAGCTTCAACGTGTCCATCATCGGCATAAACAGGGCAAAGGCAGCGGTCCCAAGTAGATTCATCACCGAGCAGACCACCAATCACGTGAATGTTCAACGCTTCAAGAATGGAGGATGGTGCATCGATGCGAGAGGGGGAGTCGTGGTTTCCGCCTGTGACGATCATTTGCTTCAGTTTGGTTTCCGTGGAGCAGCGCGCAAGGAACTCATAATAGAGGGTGAGCGCTCTGGCGGAGGGCTGCATATGGTGGAATGTATCGCCAGCGTGAACAAGGACTTCGATGTTGTGTTCATTGATGTAGTCAATGATCCAGTCGATAAATTTCTTGTGTTCTTCGCGTCGAGGAGCTTGATCGGCGCTGACGCCGAGGTGCCAATCTGATGTATGGAGGATTTTCATGAGTGCGTACCATCCGTGATAAAGTGGGCGCCGTGTAATGATGGGATCATATGAGCGCGTCTCTTCCTGAGTGTTGCGTGTTGCAACAGCGTTGAGATCTTGTCTGGCGAGTTGGCTTGTGCCAACTCGCCAGACAAAACTAGCTCAGGAAGATTGCGTTGCTAGGGTTGTTTTGATCGTAATTAGATCAAAAATTAGCAATAGAATTAAGGACCGCCAGCGCCGATGGGGGTAAAGAGGATATCAAGTTTGATGACCACGGTCTTGGACTTGATTTTGGCTTCCTTGAAGTTCCATTTTTTCACGGTATCTACGAGGCAGCTTTTGAGCTCATCGTTTTTGACGGTGTCCTGACGGGTGACCGCCGCGATGATGTTGCCTTTGTTGGAGATTGTGAACTGAAGGGTTGCTTCACCTTTGACGGTGGGGTCTTTATCGAGCGCGTTCTGGTAGCACTGTTGAAGTTCGAGGCGTCGTTTGATGACGTATTCTTTCAGGAGGCCGCGATCGATTTTACCTTCGATGCGGAGTGTCTCCTCGATGGGGTAGACAAGCGCATAGGTTGAGGGGGAGTTGTTTGCAGGTGAGTTGGCCTTGGCCGCTTCACAGGGGGGACATTCCTTTTCAACCGTTTTGGTGATGACCTCGGCCTTGGGGACTTCAACGCCGAGGGTGGAGAGGTTAGAAGGGTCTGTCTTCAGGAATCCAAACAGGCCACCGACACCGATCAGCAGTCCAAGGACAAAGGTAAGTGTTGCGATCATAAACACAACCACAGGTCCACAGCCACCGCCTTGAGGAGCAGGTTGCATAGCAGAGGTGTTCATTGGTTCTCCTTTTAAGTGATTGTTCTATCAATTGTTTTGGTCTTGATTTGAAAATCTTCAAGATGCTCAACTTTGGGATATCGCGCACAGTTCTATCATGATTTGTCAGGTTTTGCTTGGTGTGATTTGTTTGATTCTTGAGTTCAAGCTTGCGGCATGTGTAGGATGGTGTGTTGTAAGGTCATCTTTGAGTTGGGTGCGTAATGTATGGATACACTGAAGCTATGGATATGTGTGAATGAGACAGGTTTTTGACGAAGTTGTGGTGGACAGGGCGGTCCGTGTCGCAAGTGAGGCCATCGTCAAGCGATGGCCTGTGTGGTTGGGCGTTGTTTTTGACGATGGTGACACCTTACCTCTTGCGGGAATCAAGCAACGCGAGCCGAACGCGCTCTGTTCACACTTCATGGTGAATCCAGTGAAACAAGAGGGGGATGAGAGTCGCTTTCTCGGGTGTAATGCATCGCAACGCAAGTGGGCTCAGAGCACATCTGGAGATGTGAAGCTGACGACACGTTTGACTTCATGCCATGCTGGTTTTTCGGCTCTGTTGATCCCATTGTTTGTTGATGTTGATGGCGTGCGTCGTTGTGTGGCTCAGGTGTACGCCTCTGGGTTTGTGGTGCAAAGCGAGCTTGTGACGTCTTATGGGCAGTTGAGGAAGTCTCTTGTTGCGACGGGGGTTGAGGACGAGGATGTGCAGTCAAGGATTGATGGTCTTTCACATCTTGATCGCGATCAATTGAAGCAAATGACTGCTCATGCGGAGCTACTTGCAAAAATCATAGAAGATCAACTTCAAGAGAAGCACGCATCGACAACACATCAGCAGATGGTTTCAACGGAGGGAAGCTTCTGTGGCATGATTGGTAAGAGCCGTGCGATGGTGCAGATGTTTGATTTGATCGAGCGTGTGGCCAGGACCAATTCAACGATTTTGATTTTGGGGGAGAATGGTACAGGTAAAGAGCTCGTTGCACAGGCGTTGCACCGTTTGAGTTATCGTCGTGATCAACCGTATATGGTACAGAACTGTGCAGCGATTCCCGCCGAGTTGATTGAGAGTGAGTTGTTTGGTCACAAGAAGGGGGCGTTCTCCGGGGCGCATCGCGATCGCAAGGGATTGTTTGAGAGCGCTGATCAGGGGAGTTTCTTTCTTGATGAAATTGGCGAGATGGACATTGTGCTTCAGGCCAAGATGTTGCGTGTAGTGCAGGAGGGATCGTTTTTGCCCGTGGGCGATAGCAGTTATCGTAAGGTGGATGTGCGTTTGATTCTGGCTACAAACCGCGACTTGAAGCAGATGGTGCGAGACAAGAAGTTCAGGGAAGATCTCTTTTTCCGTATCAATGTCATCACTATTGATGTGCCTCCTTTGCGTGACCGCCGTGTGGATATTCCCGTTCTGGCACAACACTTTATGCTCAAGGCGGCGAGGCGTCATGGGCTTGCTCCGAAGCAATTTTCGCAAGAGGCGTTGGAGCTTATGAGTGCCTATGAGTGGCCAGGTAATGTGCGTGAGTTGGAGAACGAGGTTGAGCGCATGATGATTTTATCAGGTGATCAACAGGAGCTTGGTGTGAGTGCTCTGTCTCCATCGATTTCGGGGGTTGAGGTCACACCTCAGTTTCAGGAGTTGACGGATATGGAGCTTCCCGAGGCCGTGGAGCTTCTGGAGCGTCAGATGATTCTTGAGAGCTTGAAGCGCAATGATTTTAACAAGACGCATACAGCAAAAGAGCTTGGTGTCAGCCGTCGCAATTTGATTCGCAAGGTTGCAAAGTATGGTTTTGAGACGGGTGAGGACGATTGATTTGAGCATATTAAGGTTACGATATGGTGTGGTGACATGCCTGGTTCTTGTTCTATGTCTTGTCATGGGATCATCGGTGGCGTTGGCTGAGGTCAAGCAAGGCGCAGAGGATGTGTGTCTTGCCGCACCTTTTGCGGAGAGCTGTCAGGTCGTCAAGATCGATGCGATTCTTGTGACAGGGTTACTTCGCACCAAGCGGCATGTGGTTACCCGCGAGTTATTGTTTGATGAGGGGGACTATGCATCTCTGGAGCAGATTCAAGAGAGCATGCAACGTTTAAGAAACCTTGGTATCTTTCGTCATGCAGACTTCGAGCTTGTCTCACACAAGGTGCCTTTGCCTGATGGGAGTATGCCACGTGAGCTCAATCCCAAACGGCCATCCAGAGTGCTCAAGATCAAGGTGGATGAGCGCTGGACACTTCTTCCTTTTGGGAGTTTTGTGCAGGGCGGTGGTCTGACCAGTGGTTCGGCAGGTCTCTTTGATGTCAACCTATTTGGCCGATACCTTGAGGCAGGTTTTCAGTATTCTCGTCTGGGGGAGAGCGACAGCTTTTGGCGTTCGGGGGGAGCGGCAAATTCATTTATGGTGTGGTTTGTTCAAAACAGGTTCATGGACACGTACACACGTATGGGCGTGGATCTTCGTCGCGCTTTGCGTCAGCGTCGTGTGTACACGGAGGCGGGTGATGTGGAGGGTGGGTTTACGCTTGAACGTTCACTTGCCACGTTACATGTGAATCGAGAGATGCTCAGGTGGCTGCGTGTCGGAGCATCGTTGGAGCTTGCTCACGACAACTTCTCCAGCCGTTTTATTGATGAGGAGAGCACCTTGCTTCAGGTGCAAAACTTCGGTGGTTTGCCCGAAGATTCAAGAGTGTACATGCTCAGGTGGAACATGGCTCTTGGCAGGTTGAATAGCGATGATTTTTATGTGGATGGTTGGAGGGTTTTTGGTGCTGTGGGGCATACAAACAAGGTCTGGGGAGCAACCCAGACGTTCTCTGACTTTGATGTGACTGCACGCTATTATAAGAAGTTAAAATGGCGAGGCAACCTCGCCATGAGAGCTCAGCTCGGAATGACAAATACAGACTATATTCAGTATCTTAACTACATGGGTGGATTGAATCGCGTGCGAGGTTATCGCGATTCACGCTTCAGGGGACGAACGGCGTGGAGTGTGAATGCGGAGTATCGTGTGGCTCCACTTGCCACGCGATGGGTTGTGTTACAGGGCGTGGGTTTTGTGGATGCGGGGGCTGTGGGAGAGCGCAGCGTGACCATTGATCGTGTGGATGCATTGAGTGTGGGTGGTGGCATACGCATCATCTCTCCCAAGATCTATGGTTTAATCATGCGCGCTGATTATGCCTTTCCGCTCACACCAGGAGAGCCAAGTCGTTTGAGCTTTGGCGCGGGCCAGTTCTTTTAACGTCTTTAGGTTCTGTTGACATAAGCTAAAGGTATGAAAACTTGACAAAATCGGTGGTCCGAGCATGGATGTAAGTACGACC
>CATLTV010000249.1 GCA_950059285.1 uncultured Pseudomonadota bacterium
CGGTTGAGCAATGTCGGCCTGATCATAGGCGGGAGGTCCGCCATCAGCCTGAAGCCTTGCCTAAATAACCCTGACGATTAGCTGATGATTATGGGATGATATCGCAGATAACCTCGGTGGTGCTGTTGATGTATCTCTCGGAAAAACATGGACAATGTATGCGCTAGAAAAACAGTTGCCCCCTGATTTGGATCTGTGTGATGTGGACGCCGAGACGGTGCAAAGTGTGCACGTCGGTGATGTGTCTTCGGGTCAGGCGATGCTCTCAATGCAAGAGCTGCGATCCACGTCGGAGCTCCCCGTCGTGCGGCCTCCATGGCCAAGGGATTGGCGCAGAGGTGACTCTGAAGGGCGGCGTATGTTGCGTGGTGCAGGTCTTGGTCTCTACGGGTTGCGTGAGATTCCGATGGTGGGAAGGACAAGACATCGTGATGTCTTGTGGTCCGAGTTGTCCAAGGCACATCTATCTGGTCCACGCGTCCTCCTCGTCCGAGGCGCATCGGGTGTTGGGAAGAGCCGTCTCGTCGAGTGGCTCGCCGTGCGTGCTCAGGAGGAGGGATGTGCGCTTGCGATGCGCGCGATTCACTCGCCTGTGACATCTCCCGTGGATGGTTTGTTGCGCATGATTGCCAATCATGCGCGTTGTATGGGGTTAAACAGAAGAGAGCGCGAGGCGCGTATTCTGGATGTCCTGAAGTACAGCGCTCCACAGGAGCCGTCTGAGGTACTTGAGCAGGAGGCGAGCGCGCTTGCTGCGTTGCTTGGTGGCTCTGATGAGGATGGCGGACAGCGCGTCATTCCTGATGAGCGCGGCATGTGGGCGGTGTTGTTGAATTATTTCAGGTTGCTGTCCTCTCGTCGTGCGGTGGTGGTCTGGATTGATGATGCCCAGTGGGGCGCGAGCACGCTGCGATTTTTGAGGCATTTATTACGTCAGCACGATGAGCGCATGGAGGTTTTGTTTGTCCTGACTGTGCGAGACGATGTGCTTGGTGAGCGAGTCGCCGAGGCAGGGCATCTGGATCAACTGATGCTCAATGCACGAGTTGAGCAACTTGAGGTTGAGGCGCTCTCACTGGAAGAGCACAAGGTGTTGATCAGTACATTGCTTGGGCTTGATGATGAGCTTGTGGGGAGGATCGCACAGCGCACACTGGGCAATCCATTGTTTGCAGTGCAGCTCATTGGTGACTGGGTTGAACGTGGTGTTTTGCAAGGTTCTGCAAATGGTTATGAGCTTGTTGATGGCGCGAGCGTGGAGCTGCCTGACGATTTGCACGCCTTGTGGCGTCAGAGGATCGCGAGGTTGTGGGCGGAGCACTTCACGGGTGAGGAGGCGCGTTCGGCACGTGCAGCGCTTGAGCTTGCCGCGCTTCTTGGCCAGGAGGTTGATCATTATGAGTGGGAGACGGTGTGTCTTTTGGCGCAGGTTGTGGTGCCAGGAAATCTTGTTGGGCTGTTGATTTCACAAGGTTTGGCGAGGCAAACGGCGACAGGTTGGGCGCTGGTGCATGGGATGTTGCGTGAGAGTGTGGAGAGGGTTGCACAGGAGGCTGGTCGTGCCAGGCGTCTGCATGAACTTTGCGTGGAGATGTTATTTACATTGTACGGTGAGCACGCAATGGGACACGCCGAGCGCGTCGCAGCACATCTTATCCTTGCTGAGCGCAAGGAGGAGGCGCTCTCACCGTTGATCGATGCGGCCTATCACGATCAGGTCTCCGGGCAATATGAGCGTGCCAGCGAAATCTTGTTGCAATACGAGGTGTTGACTCGTGAACTTGGCCTTGGTGATGAGAGTTTACATGTGGCGCGAGCACGCGTGCAGCGCGTGTGGTTGGCGTGGAGTACCAGTGGTGCATCGGATGTGCTTGAGCTTGAGGTCAAGAGGTTAGAGGCGCTGGCGTTGCGCTACAACTGGCAGGAAGTGTTGGGAGAATGTTGGCGCTGGCGAGGGTTGGTGGCGAGGTTTTCAACAGGACTGGAAGAGAGTTTGTGTCATCTGGAGCGTGCGCGTGAGTGTTATGATCGTGTGAATGATCGTGAAGGTGCAGCGCGCTGTTTGCTTTCAATCGCGGTGGCTTTGCGTGGGTTGAAGCGACTTGATGAGGCTGAGGAGTCTCTTGTTCAAGCTGTTGAATTAGCGAGTAGATCAGACTTCTTTGTGTTGCTTCCGCGTTGTTTTGGCAACCTTGCCGAGGTTGCCTTGCAGAAGGGCGAGTTTGAACGCGCGATGGAGCGGTTTGAGCGTGCCTGGAGGGTTGCCGAGGATGTGGGCGACAGGAAGGCGATGGCGTTTGCAATTGGTGGTCAGGGTGAGCTTGCGTTGGTGAGGGGAGATTATGAGTTGTCGAGGGTGTTATGGTCGAGGGCCAAGGCGATCTTTGAGGCGGTGGGATCAAGTTATGCAGATGCGGCCCGAGTTCATCTTGCCAGTTTAGAGGTGTTAAGCGGTGACCTTGTGGCGGGCGCAAAGTGGTTGGGTTCTCCTGAGCACAAAGTGCGAGATCCAGGTGCGCGAGCCCTCAAGACGCTCGTGGGGGTGTATCTTGATATTATGCAGGATCGCTTCGTCGAGTTGGAGGCGTGTGTACAGACCATTCAGGAGAGTTTGCATGGTCGTGATGTGCCACCGTATGCTTTGGGGGTGATCGCCCAGACGCTCAAGGATGAGCTCGTTCAGCGTGGTGATGTGGATATGGCCGAGTCACTTGATGTGTTAGTAAATGCGCTCTGATGGAATAAGGCGAGGCATGTTCAAGTTGGGGTGAGCATATGATGAACCCGTATCAAAAAGGTGTACCATGCGATTACAGAGACTTGCCGAGGAGGCTGCGAGACACTTGAAGAGTCTTGAGCGTATGCAAGGAGTGCTCATTGGATTTCGAGAGGGTGAGCAGCATGGCGTGCGTCCCTTTTTGTTTAGTAAGGTGGAGTACGGAGAATTTCTGCATGAAGACCTTGTGCGCCTGCTGTCGGAAGATCATTTATCCAGAGACTTCTGGCATGTCGATGCCAGGCTCTGGATGCAGAACCTGTTGCAGCCTCGACAGGTGTTGGCGCTTGATGCAGGTCGTCTTGGGACCTGGTCGTATCAGTTGACATGCATTGAGAAGTTGCCAGAGCTTGAGAAGGTCATTCAGAGCGGTGAGGGTGCATTAAGAGCATGGCGAGGACAGGATATGTCTGTGCGCCATGAAGAAATGACGAGATTATACAACAGGTTGAATCAATGTTATCAGGTGGCAAATCTCCCGCACGGGGAGCATGTGCTGCCTTTTTTAATGTACGTCTTTGATGCTGTGGAAGTGGAAGACAGGGAGGCGCTCAAATGTGCTGTGCTTGAGTCACAGGCGCTTGTGCATGCTGACGTATTACGTGATCCTTCCCTGATTGATGTACTTGAGGCACTTGCGGGGTATTGCCAGCTTGGTTCCTTGGGAAAAGCTCCCGAGGCATATCAGGTGGGTTTACGTGCGGAGAGTTGGGAGCAGCTTTTGGCGCTCTGTCAGCTTGGTGTGAGCCTGAAAAATCTTGAAATCTTACGCACGATTGGTCGTCGTGATGAGTCGCGTACATGGGCTTATTTGTCGATCTGGGGGATTGCTGCGTTACTTGGGCAGGATGATGCGTGGCGGTTTATTCAGTGTGTGTTGGAGCCGTTGAGGTTGACCGCTTCTGAGAGCGCCATGTTGCAGGCGCTGGGAGACAGGTTCTTGTTGGACTGTAGAGCGCTTGATTCAGGTGTTCCGATCGGGCAGGTGTGGCCTGACTATGAGGGGTTACGAGAGGGTCTTACAGGAAAACGTCAGGTGTCTCAGCTGGCTCATGTGCTTGAGCGTGAGCTTGAGCAATGGCAAGAGTCAGCAGGCGTAAGTCATTGTATTCAATGGCCAACACACGGGGCGTTTTGGAGGTTGGTATCGGAGCATGGGAGTGGTGATGAGCTTGGGAACGAGTTCATGGGGATGCTCATGTGGGAGGCGTGCTTGCATGTGTGGAGTGAGTGCGATGTGGAGAAGAGTGCGCTTTGGCGTTGTAAGGCCAGCTGTGACGTGGTCGTGGGTGTGCGTCATCTGAATGTGCCTGGTATTGCACGATTGAAGGAGAGCGCGATTGATGCAGTGCACCGCATTGTTAAGCGGGTGGGTTATGAGCGTGTAAACCTCTTTTGGCGTCAGATCAAAGATGCAGTGTCGAAGGTTCACTGGGCGACCATTGCTGATCTGCTGACATGCGAACATGTGACCGAAAGAGAGCTTGAGATTATGTTTCGGCATCGGTTTATCAAGGCGGATATTCCTGAGTCTGCCAAGCAGCGTCGGCGCGTGTTGGATGCAGTGTCCTTGTTGGATGATGCGGGCTTGTTGAGCACACTTGAACTTGAGCCAGAGAGTCTTGTGCGGTTGCTTCACAAGGATGGAGCACACCATGGATATCAGTTGATTGTGGTCATCAAAAGTCTTGCTGGTAAGTTTGGGTCAGGCGTATTGAACGATCACCTGACGACATTGTACTCCACAGTAGATGTGGACTCTTCGGCTGTGGGGAGGGCGTTTGCAGCGTGGGCAGATGAAGCTGGGTGCGTGTTGAAATATGCAGCTATGGCAGCGGGATACGTGGGTTTGTTTGGTGGTGGTGATGATGTTAAGCTTCTCGTGGCGCGTTATTTCTATCATCAGGATTTGCTTGGTGAGCCCCTTGCGTTATCGCGAAATATTTTAAAGCTCGTGGAGCAAGATGAGGCATCGAGGTTAGCTCAGGTGAGCGTGCTTGAGGAGAAACTTGCAAATCCTGAGCTGGATATACCCTTACAGGAGAAGCTACAGGTCAGGCTTATTCGGCTTAAAAATGGTGAGAGCGAGGGGGCGAGAGAGAGCAGGTTGCGCAGAGCGCGTAACTTGTTGAAGTCAAGTCTCGATAGCTTGATGAAGCGTAGTCTTGAGCATGTGATGGATGAGGCGTGGCTAGTTATTCTGGAGGAGATGACAGGCGTGCGTCATGACAGGAGTGTGTTGAGCAAGGAGCTGCGCACATTACTTCTGGCTTCCGAGAGAGATGACTTTAACCCTGATTTATTTGCTCTGTTTTTGAGAGTGGTCTTGGGTGGGGTTAATGTGCTGGATTTGAAGGGGAATCAGGCGTGGTTGAGGCGTTGTGTGATGTCGCAACCTGCGCTTGAGTGCTGGTTGGCTGGGTTTCATGAGCGCGTTCATGTGGGTGAGGATGAGCTGACGATATACACCGAGTCGGACCTGTTGATGGCTGCACAAATGGGAACGTTGTTTGGGACCTGTTTATCACTGGAGCATGGTGAGCATGCTATGAGCGCGCTTGGCCATAACCTGGAGGTCAACAAGCATGTTGTGTTTGTGAAGGATGGAGCGGGGAAGGTGATCGCGAGGAAGTTAATCGCGATTGAAAAAGAGCGCGGCGAGTTGGTGGGATATCCGTTGTATGTGGCTGAATCGCGGTGGAATTCGTATGAGCTTGTCCCATTGGTGGACAGTGCGATTATGGATTTTGCGGGGCGTTGTCAATTGACCATGGGCAATGCAGGTTCGCCCGAACAGCTCATTGAGAACAGTGGGGATGATGGCTCATTTTTTCTTGATGGCGTGGAGAGTTGGAGCTCGGTACGTAGTTCATTGACCGCGTTTGTGGGGGATATTCCAGGCTGGCCAACGTATTTAAACGCTCAACTTGAGCATGTGTACTGGAGTGCGTGTGAGCAGGAGGACTGGCAGTTGTTGCGTGCGTTGGCGTGGCGACAACGGCATCCATGGAGTCGTTATGCGCTTGCGAAGTTATGCGTGGAAGGTGGTAAAGAACAGGTTCGTGGGCTTGAACTATTACTTAAAAAACGTGCCTATTATGAAGATCTTAGAAGTGCAATGTTGAACGCGCGAGGCTTTCATCCTCTTGAGCGCGTGCGATGGTTTATTGACGTGCTTTCGGGTGGGGGAGAGCGATGGGATGGTCTATCGCCATTGATGCACGCGATTGCTCTTGATGAGGACCAAATCAGAGAGCTTGGTGTGCAGTTACATGCATTTACGCATGAGCTTGATATGCGTGAGTCCTGGTGTGAGGAGATTGATTATACACCACCCTTGAGACCTGCTGTGATGTTTGGTGTGTTGGCGTTTGATGTGTTGTTGAGCATATGTCGACATTCATTGAACTATGGTTACAGGTGGTCATCGCATTATTCACATTACACACAGGATGTTGAAGATGAGCTTGTATTGATGGTGAAGCTCCTGAAGTTGTCATGGGTCAGACATGGCGCTGATGTGTCCTTGTTGAGCGATGCTGTTCTGCACGAAAAGAATCCACACATGTTGACGGTGTTGCTTGGGCTTGCGCGTGAGGTGTGTCATTCCAGGATCAGGCAGGTGTTGTGGACCAGATGGTCAGCGCGCAGGACATCGTTCTTACCCACGGATGTTCAGAGGGAGATGTTGTATGCGTTGTCAGCACAAGAACTTGAGGATGAGCAGATTGAGCAGTTGATTTGTTCTGCCGAAAAATTGTTTGCTGGCAGGGCTTTACTTGAGGTTCGTGCCGGGCTTTCTGGGGAGGCAACCGAGGAGGTGATGTTTCGTAAGGCTCGACGTGATGTCGTGCGCGAGCTTGAGCGTACCCGTGAGGAATGTCAGCGCGATGGTCTGAATCAGATTCGTCATCCAAAAGTAATGAAAGCGTTTCAGGCGTTGGCAGCGCTGGCGCATGACGATTTGGAGAGCGAGCTTGAGACGCTGGCAGGTTCGTGTTGGGTGGAGAATCCCAATGATCACAGGGAAGTGTTGAGCGCTCTTACCAAGGAGGAGCCTCATGTTAAAGACGAGACATGGGCGCTTGAGACGATGCGTACGATTTACCATGGTGACCGTGAGGTGGTGCAGGCGTGTATTGAGCGGTATTTTGGTGATGGCAACGCCTCACCTCACTTTTACTGGTGGGTGTTGTTCAAGGATCGTGCAGATGAGCTGACAGATGAGGACAGATACAAGCTGGCGACCAGGGATTGGTCAAGGAGTCTTATTTACAGGCCGATTGTGTATCTGGAGGATGTGTTGTTCTGGCTCTCCAGGTGTGATGACTGGAAGGGGATGGCGACGCGGTATGTGGCCGAATTTGGATGTGATTTTGGAAATGGGGCGTTGTTAGAGCGAGGTACAGAGTTTGCGTTGTTGTTTTGGCGAGGTGATGAGCGTTTGACATGGATCGCGCGTCAATTTGTGATGGCGTTGGCGGATACTTCTCACATGTCTGATATGCTGTTGTTTTATGATTTCTTGGCCATCATGGGAGGAGAACGCGAAGGTTTTGGCGCGTGTGCGCGGGATATGTTTGAGATGATTGTGAAACGATTTGGTGAGGATGACTCGGAGCACTTTGATGCACTTGAAGAGCTCTGTTTTGCGGCGCAGTCATGGGAGCATTGTTTGAGTGTGCGCACGATCAAGAAGCTGTTTGCGGTGTTACCCGAGTGTGCTCATGACGATGCATGGTCAGAGTTTGAGGAGAATGTGCATGAGCGTGCAAAGACGAGCAAGCGCGGCGAGGAGCTTGTGGCGCTGATGAAGCTGGCGAGATGGAATAATAGGTGAAGCGTTCAAGTTGGTGAGGGGAGGATAACAACCCGAGTATTAGAGAGGTATGCTGTGCGAGTACAGGGGCTTGTAGAGGAAGCTGCGCGACATTTGAAGAGTCTTGAGCGTATGCGAGGCGTACTTGTGGGTATCAGGGATGAGCAGGGTGTGTTGCGTCCTTATTTGTACAGCAAGGTGCAGCGAGGAGATGTGCTTGACAGTGAGTTGGTGAAGCTCTTGTTGGGCACGAATGGTCCCGAGAGCTTCTGGCATATTGACGCGAAGTTATGGATGGAGAGGGCTCTGCATGCGCAGCAGGTGTTGAAGCTTGGTGCAGGTCGTCTTGGTAAGTGGTCGTATCAGCTTGCCTGTATTGAAAAGTGGCCAGATCTGGAGAAGGTGATTCAGAGTGGAGAGGGGGCTCTGAAGGCATGGCGAGGACAGGATATGTCTACGCGCTATGAAGAAATGGTCTTTTTATACAATAAGTTAAATCAATGTTATCAGGCAGCACATATTCCTGGAGGGGAACATGTGCTGCCTTTTTTGTTGTATGTATTTGAGGCTGTAGAGGAGGAAGACAGGGGCGCGCTCAAGGATGCTGTGGTGAAGGCGCAGGCGCTTATCACGTCGGGTGTATTGACTGAAGAGCGTCTTGTGAATGCGATTGAAGCGTTGGCAGGCTATTGTCATCTGGGGTCGGTGGGTGTGTCTTCCGAGGCGTATCAGGTAGGTGCGGTGGTGGAGAGCAGGGCGCAGCTTCTCGCGCTCAGTCAGCTAGGCCTGACCTGGCAGAACCTTGAGGTTATGAAGAGTATTGGGGGGAGTGAAGAGGTTCGGAGGTGGTCATATTTATCGATATGGCGTGTGGCTGCGGTGTTGGGCGTGGAGGATGCGTGGCGGTTGATTCACTATGCGCTGGAGCCGCTCAGGGTGGAGTTGTCCGAGCACGCGAGCCTGGAGGAGGTAGGTGAGAGGTTTTTGGCAGGTTGCAGAGCCCTGGATATGGATGCTGAATGGACGAGTGTGTGGTCCTGGGGGGATGGGGGTGATGTGAGAGGGAGGCGTCTGGTGTATCAATTGGCCAGCGTGTTGAGAGGTGAGCTGTCACGATGGAGGGATGAGCTTGGTTCAGGTGCGGAGTTGAATGTGCCAAGTTGCGGGGCGTTCTGGAGGTTGGTGTCTGAACAGGGAGATGTAGATGCGTGGGGGTGTGAGCTGATCGGTGCGATCATGTGGGAGGAGGTCAGGCGGCTGTGGAGCGAGCAGGACGATGAGCTTGTGCGAGCACGTTGTGAAGCCAGCGCGTCGTTGGTGGTGGGGGTTCAGGGTATCAGGGTGTCAGGTTTGTCGAACCTTGGTGCGCGTGCTGTGGAGGTGACACGGCAAATTGTGAACAAGGTAGGAGTGAAGCGAGTGAATACCTTTTGGCCGCAGATCAAAAGGGTAGTGTTGACGATGTATTGGAGGGATCTCAGCACTTTGTTAATGGGAGAGCACCTGACATCGGATGAGCTTGGCGTGATCTTTGAACACAAGTTTTTGAGGGAGAATGTGAAGATGATCCCTCACGGAGCAAAGCAGCGAAGGCGTGTGTTGGACTCCATCACCACACTGGATCGTGCAGGTGTGTTGGACAGGCTAGATTTGGAAAACGGATGGCTGATTCGATTGTGTGGTAATGCAAATGTCGAGCAAGATTATCAGATTATCGTGGTGATCAAGAGTTTGTCGGACAAGCTTGGTACGG
>CATLTV010000250.1 GCA_950059285.1 uncultured Pseudomonadota bacterium
CACCGAGTTCTCCACGGACTGCATGAAATGGTCGATGGCCAAGATGTCTATCGCACCGATTGAGCATCCTGCGATTTTTGCCTGTGATGCAGGTGAGGATAAGGAAATGACACTTGAGGAGGCTGGTAAGGTCGTCGAGATTGTCAGCCTCGCCGAGGTCAGGCGATTGATGGAGCCGTTTGATAGCAATGAGGACGGCGAACTTACTCCTGATGAGTACAAGGGCTTGCCTGCGCCACAGACGAACATCATTGGTACAGACCAGCTTGGTCGCGATCTTCTGACTCGACTGGTGTATGGCGCGAGGATCTCATTGTCTGTGGGATTGATTGCGACGTTGGTGTCCTTCCTTATCGGTGTGAGCTGGGGTGCGACCGCAGGTTATGTGGGTGGTAAGGTTGATAACTTGATGATGCGTATTGTGGACATCATGTATGGCCTCCCGTTTATGTTCTTGGTGATTTTGTTGATCTCCGTGTTTGAGACACGAAGCCTTGTGTTGTTGTTCATGGCGCTTGGTGCGATTCAGTGGTTGACGATGGCACGTATTGTACGTGGTCAGGTTATTAGCTTGAAGAAGCGTGAGTTTGTGGAGGCGGCACACTGTATTGGTACATCAAACGTTGCGATTATTTTCAGGCACCTGATTCCCAACGCGCTTGGTCCAATCATCGTGTACTCCACGCTGACTGTGCCTGCGGTGATGTTGGAGGAAGCATTCCTCTCCTTCCTTGGTCTTGGTGTTCAGGCTCCATTAACCTCCTGGGGAGCGCTCGCCAGTGAAGGGCGCCAGAACATGGAGCTTGCTCCATGGATGTTGATGGCTCCAGGTCTTGCACTGGCAGTGACCTTGTTGAGCATGAACTTCCTTGGTGATGGTTTGCGTGACGCGCTCGATCCTCAGTTGCGTAAAGACTGAGCAGGACGAACGAATTTAAGTAGAGAACATTGAACAGATAGTGCGCCCTGTAAATGGGGTGCGCTAGTTGAACTGAGATAGGGTGAGATTTTGAGCGAAGAAAAACTCCTTGATATCAAAGGTTTGAAGACCTACTTCAAAACTGATGAGGGCGTCGTCCGTGCGGTTGATGGGGTCTCGTATGGCCTGAAGAAGGGTGAGTGTTTGGGGATTGTGGGTGAGAGTGGTTCTGGCAAGTCGATCACGCAGATCACAGTGTTGGGGCTGATTCCACAACCTCCTGGTTTTATCGCGGGAGGGGAGATTCTGTTCAAGGGACAGGATTTGCTCAAGCTCAAGAAGAAGGAGATGCGCAAGATTCGAGGTAACCGTATCTCGATGATCTGGCAGGACCCGATGACGAGCTTGAACCCATTTCTCAGGATCTCAAAGCAGCTGACAGAGCCGCTGATGACACACCAGGGGATGAGCAAGGAAGAGGCTCGCGAAGAAGCGATTAAGATGCTTGAGAAGGTGGGTATTCCTGGTCCTCGTGAGCGTTTTGATCAGTATCCACACCAGTTCTCTGGTGGGATGAGGCAGCGCGTGATGATCGCCATGGCGTTGCTTTGCCGTCCCGAACTGTTGATTGCCGATGAGCCAACCACAGCGCTTGATGTGACGATTCAGGCTCAGATTCTTGAGTTGATGAAGGGCTTGCGCGAAGATTTTGGCACAAGTGTGATTTTGATCACGCACGATCTTGGTGTGGTTGCTGGAATGGCAGACCGCATCATCGTGATGTATGCAGGGCGCGTGATGGAGGAGGCTCCATCGCAGGAGTTGTTCCACCGTCCATCGCACCCATACACCGTGGGTTTGTTGCGTAGTGTGCCACGTCTGGACAAGGGTAAGCACTCCCGATTGATTCCAATTGAAGGGCGTCCTCCAAATGTGGCCAAACCTATCCCTGGTTGTCCTTTTGCGGATCGTTGTCACTGGGCACAGGATAAATGCCGAGAAGCATTTCCCGAGCCTGTGGAGTTTGCAGATGGGCATCGCGTGTATTGTTGGCGAGCCAAGGAGGTTCATGCTGCAAACCTTGGTACACATGCGACCCCCGAGCACATGGATGCGGTTGAGGCCAAGATCAAGGCGGGCGGAAGCATAGATGTCAGCGATGATGCAACAGTTTAACCAGAGGATAAGGAGGTAATGAATATGAGTGAAGCAAAGCCTTTATTGCAAATTAAGGGGCTCAAGATGCACTTCCCTATCTACAAGGGGGCTTTTGTGCGTCGTGAAGTGGCAAGGGTCAAGGCTGTGGATGGTCTGACTTTTGATGTGTTGGAAGGTGAGACTCTTGGTCTTGTGGGCGAGTCAGGTTGTGGCAAGTCCACCACAGGTCGCGCTATTTTGCAGCTTTATACGCCTACTGAGGGTGAGGTTATCTTCAGGGGAGAAGACCTGTGTAAGCTGGACAAGGCGACCTTGCACTCAAGGCGCAAGGACTTGCAGATGATCTTTCAGGATCCTTATGCCTCGCTCAACCCGAGGATGACGGTTGGAGATATTATTGGTGAGCCGCTCAAGGTGCACAAAATGGCCACGGGTAATGCACTGCTTTCACGCGTGCAGGAGCTCATGGAGATTGTGGGTCTTGATCCTCGCTTTGTGCGTCGTTATCCACATGAGTTTTCGGGTGGTCAGCGTCAGCGTATTGGTATTGCGAGGGCGTTAACATGCAATCCAAAGTTCATCGTATGCGATGAGCCTATCAGTGCTCTGGATGTGTCGATTCAGGCGCAGATTATGAACTTGTTGGAGGATTTGCAGCGCGAGTTTGGTCTGACTTACCTGTTTATCGCTCACGATTTGGCGGCTGTGCGTCATATTTCGGACAGGATCGCGGTGATGTACCTTGGCAACATGGTCGAGCTTGCAACAGGCGAAGCCATGTATGACAGGCCAACGCACCCGTATACACGTGCGTTGATTTCAGCGGTGCCCATTCCAGATCCCGAGATCGAAGCGACGCGTGAGCGTATTGTGCTGGAGGGCGATGTACCAAGTCCATTGAATCCTCCATCAGGATGTGTGTTCCACACACGTTGTCCGTTTGCATGGGATCGTTGCAAGAAGGAATGCCCTCAACTCAAAGAGAGTGAGCCTGGTCACTTTGTGGCCTGTCACTTGTTGGATGAGCCTGGCCGAGAAGGGGCGCTTCCTCCTGTGGATGGAAATACAACGAAACAGGCGGTGAGTGCTTCTGTTGACGAGGAGTAAATCCTTCCTACAGATAGGGGGTGACATTGCTCAAATGTTCAGTTAATGTGCGCAAGCAACGCCTTTGTTTAAGGCGGTGGAATTGCTCATACACAAGAGTGTCCAGAGTATGAGCTAAAGGAGACGTAGGGATGAAGCGAGTCAAAATTGTCCAGTTCATGTGTGTGATAGCGTGTCTAAGCACGTTTGCATCAGGTTGTGTGAGGACACACATCCTTGGCACAGGATTGAGCGCGGATGAGATGAAGGTCTCGCAGGCCACATTCTTACGTAATGCATCATTTGAGTGGGTTGTTATCGTACCAGAGGCTGAGGTGAGCACACCTCCAGCCTTTGTGCGTGTTATGAGCAATGAAAAGGAAGCCATCTTCCAGGTTGTTGAGAGCATTGATGGGCGTGCCCACAAGGTCGTGCCCATGCATGCAGTGGAGATGAGCTGGTTGTATGATGCAGCGGGTGCGACAGACACTCAGGTTGAACTCCTCAATGAGGATGCTTTTTTTGCGATGGAGCAGGGGAGCATCAAGGGCAACGCCCCAGGTTATATGACCATCAAGGGTGGTGCCGTGACAGGCGTGACGTGGACAGGTCAGGCACCTGCGCAAGGCAGCGTGCTCAGCGTATGGAGTATGGACCCAGCGCTTCCAATATCACAACGCATTCAATCATCAGGGGTCTATGAAGATGTGACCACCGTGAGTGTGGAGCACAAGCTTGATGATGGGCGCTACATGCTTGTCATTGATGGCATTCGAGACGATGCATTGGCGCAAAATCCGTACAAGGTGGGTGTCGTTCAACTTGGCAGCACCAGCAAACCTTCTGTGGTTGATGGGGTTGAGTTTACTCCAGTCAAACTTGATCCAGCCTTGCTCAAAAAAAGTACGCATGAACTAAGGCTCGCTGCGCTTGAGCTCGGCGTTGACGCGATCACATGGAAAGATAAGGATCGCTCATCCATGACATTGCTCGCCGTGGACCGTTACGATGAGCAGATATCAGGCGGCGTTGGGCTTGTTCCAGGGATAGTTGAAGTACCACTTGAGTTTAAGTCCCAACAGGATTTGTTAAAGGGCATCAAGGCGCTCGATAGTGTGCGTCATGGTCATGCGTTGAAGGCTTACACTGTACTGGAGGATGTGCCGTTTCGTGTGGAAGGGAGCGAGAAGGTTGCACAGCTCAGGAGAGCAGAGTTGCTTGGCACAGCAGGCTTTGCTCAGCTCGTATATCTTGAGGAAAAAGAGAAGTATGGCAAGACGCTGCCTGCGCCCGTGTTCACGTACTTATCCAGGTCGTTTGTATTCTCTGGTGCAACGCATGAGGCGATAGCGATGGCCGTGGGTGCACGTGACGCGTTCTTTCAAGGCGGACGTAATCTTGGAGTTGCGCGCAATGTGGAGCTTATTGGTATATCGCATGGTTTAGAGCACAATACAGCCAAGTCTGTATGGGCTTTTCAAAATGCGTCAAAATTATACAGAGGGAGCGGTGTCAATGATGCGATTGCTGCGGCAAGAGCAGAAGAGCTCATGAGTGTGTTTGCTGCACGCAATGCTGATGTTCAGACTGCTCTGTCTGAAGGTAAGCGTTCACGCAGTAGGTATTATTACGCCAATGACCTGTTTTCATGCGCTCAGATGGAGCTTGAACTTGCCGCGTATTACCTGCTTGAAGGTGGGGATGAGATGGTCAAGGACGCTGCCGAGTCGGTGCGCTATGGCGGCATGAGGATGCAGGAAATTGGTCACAAGGTGGGTATAAACAGGGCCCGTGCCATGACTGCGCTTGTGTCTCACAAGTTGAAACCTGGAAGCGTCAAGCTCACCGATGTCATTGAAGTGTATCGCACATCATTGCTTCAGCGCGATGGTTGGGGTGAGGCTGTATCTGCAAGTGCGTTGATCTTGCTTGGTGGTCAATTAAAGCCCAACGAACTGGCGCAAGTTGGCGCTTCCCTTGAGCGTTACTCTGCTGTGTTTGATGCAAGTCTCCTTGGGGCGACGGTCGAGCAAGCTTATGCGAGCGCATGTGCGCAAGGTTATGACGATCGTGGTGGTCAGTGTCAGGTGATGATGGCCAAGTACCGACCTGATGATTCACTTGTAAGGCGTTGGGTTGAGCAGGGGTATGGGCATTTGCTTGGGGATTCCTCCGAGGGTGTTGAGTCTTCACAGGATCGTCTTGTGAGGTTGCTTGAGGAGCGCCAGGAGTCGACCTCAAAAAATGATTTTGTTCTGTCTGCTTATATTGAGCTTTATCTTGCTGCTGTCGCAAACTCCAGAGGAGAGAGTGACGCGCAACAAGCCCATATCAGTAAGATGTTTGATTACATCAACAGGGTTGATGCAAATGAGCGCGCCACGGTGTTGGTTGAGTTTGCACAGGAGCTTGCCGTGAGAGGGCAGGAGCCGCTGATGTTGCCTTTGTATGAGGAGGCTTTCAAGGTTGCTCATGCGCAGGGACAGCGTCAGGCCGCAATGCAAGCAGCCCTTGAACAAGCGGTGTTGCTTCGCCAGTCAGGGCAGCTCGTTGAGGCGCTCGCTGCTGTGGAGCAAGCAACCTCTCGAGTGGCCAAGGATGCTCCCAAGGATCTTGCGCGAGTGACCTTTGACAGAGCATTGATTCATTCCATGCGTGGCTCAAGTAGCGCAGCCAAGGTGGACTGGAGCATTGCCTACGAGCGGGTCAAGAAGCTTGAGGCTGTCGATGCTCTTGATGTGTTGCTTTATGCATTTCAGGTCAGCTTGAACGAGGCCAATCAGGTGCAGTCCAGAGAGCTTCAGGAGGCCATCTCCAGGGTCGAAGCAGGGATGCCATCTTCGCTGGTGGCGACCCTGGAGGGGAAACGTATTCTTGCTCAGTCAGAGCTGTTGCGTGCTCAGGCGCAGGAGAAAAAGGGTAATCTTGCACAGGTGGTGACGCTTGCCAGCAGCGTGGACAAAACGCTCGCAGATGATCCTTCCGCCAGCGCAGCTGAATCGCGCGCAAAAGCCTTGTTGCTGTTGCTCCGTTATGCTCAATCAAGTTCGCAGTCAGAAGATATTGAACAGCGTCTTGAAGAGCTCTGGGCACGACAACTTGAGCGGCTGGAGCAACGTTTATTCTCGGTTGATGAGTTTTCTGCCCCCATCACAGTGGCTCAGGCACTCTCCGAGGTGCGCTATTTGCGTGGAGATGCCAAGGGCGCAGGTGCAGTGCTCCTCTCCTTGCTTCTCTCAGGGTTGTCTCCATCGCAGAAGATGGCGACGGTATCCTGTCAGGAAGGATTATTGTTCGTGGCGTCAGGCGAGTTTACGCAAGGTAAAGTGGAGCTTGAGCGCTGCGTTAAACTCAAGTCCGAACACAAGGATGTGTACCGTGCCAGGGTGCTGTTGGCGCTCTCTCAAAAGACACAAGCTGAGCGAAAGAGAGGGATTGAGATGTTGATTCAATCCCCCGTGGTGCGAGAGCAAAGGCGCAGGCAAATGTTGCTTGGTTTTGTTGTGCCTGCTGAGACACAAGACAAGGCGCTCGTGCGCTTGCAAAAAAGCTACGACAAGACGGTCGATGGAGAGGCCAAGGCGCAGGCTGGTGTGGCTGTGGTTGAGAAGCAGATTGAACTTCATGACCTTGTTGGTGCATCTGAGTCACTGGAGCTGCTGAAACCGTTGTTATATGAACTTGGTCAGGAGTATCCTGCGGACTACGTACGTTTAAAGACCGAGCTTATGTTGCAACAACTTGATGTGGTGCAGGCTCGTTATTATCTCGACCGCGCAAGCGTTGAACTCCCCCAAAATATGGAGCCAGTTCGTCAGGTGAAGATGGATTGGTTACGTGCACGCATTGCGCTTGGTTTTGGTCAATGGACCATGGCCAGAGCATATTTAAGCGATGCGAGAGATCTGGCCAGTGAATCTGGTTTAAGCGAGTGGACAGCTCGTATCAATACGCTCGCAGAGCAATTTCAATTGACACTTTAAGGTGACCATGAGCACAGGAACGACAGCAAACTCTTTTGACAGTAAGGGTTTATCAGAACATCATCATCATGAAGAAATCTCTCAAATTGAGCTTCGAGGCGTGCATACGCACAACCTCAAGGGCATTGATTGTAACTTTCCTCAGGGGAAGTTGACCGTGGTGACGGGGTTAAGTGGGTCGGGGAAATCAAGTCTTGCGTTTGATACGCTCTATGCAGAGGGCCAACGCAGGTACACCGAATCTCTCTCCACATACGCACGTCAGTTCTTGCAACAGCTTGAGCGTCCTCCTGTCGACTTTGTGAAGAACATTCAGCCTGCGATTGCTCTGAAGCAGCATAATGAGGTGAACAACGCGCGCTCCACGGTGGGCACTGTGACCGAGATCGACGATCACTTGCAGCTTTTGTTTACGCACCAGGGCATCACCTACTGCAAATCATGTCAACATGTGGTCAAACGCGACAGCGTAGCCAGCGCCCTCAAGGCGCTCTTTCACGACTACGACGAGGGTGCTCGCCTGATCCTCGTGGCACAGGTTGAAGCCGAGGACCCTGAACATCGTGCCGCTGTCCTTAAACAACTTGTGCAGGATGGCTACCGCAGATTGTATATTGAGCATCAACTCGTCGAGATTGAAGAGATCGACATTGAGAGTGTGCTTGATCGCTCGGAGTTTCCCGTGATTGTGGACCGTGTGGTTGTGCGAGAAGGGGAACATATGCGTTTGTCCGAGGCGCTTGAGAAGTGTTTCTCTCTTGGGCGAGGACGTGCGTTTGTGTTTCGACACAAGTCGGAGGAAGAGCCAAGGGTGTTTGATCAGGCGTTTCGTTGTAGTCACTGTGGTCAGGATGCAACAGAACCTCAGCCTGCGCTGTTTAGCTTCAACAGCTCACTTGGTGCGTGTCCGACATGTACTGGTTTTGGTAAGACTGTGGGACTAGATTTCAAGAAGGTCATCCCCAACTCCAACCTGTCGTTGCGCGGTGGCGCGATTGCTCCCTTTGAAACCAAGAAGTATGCGCGCACCAAGGATGGGATGTTGAGGATGTGCATGAAGCAGGGCATCGCCATTGATGTACCGTTTCGCCGTCTGACACGCGACCAACAACGCATCATCAAGGAAGGTGGGCATGGCTGGATGGGTGTGCGTAAGTTCTTCTCCAATCTGGAGCAAAAACAATACAAGACGCATGTACGTGTGTTGCTGGCACGTTATCGTGGTTACGATGATTGTCCTGACTGTCTGGGTGGAAAACTTGGTGAAGATGCAAGGCAAGTCCTTGTACACGACAAAACCATTTCAGACCTGTGGATGATGAGACTTGAAGAACTACTTGAGTTTTTTGAGTCCACACAATGGGGAGATTTTGAGCTCGCCCAAGTGCAGGTATTGATTGATGAAATTAAGCATAGGCTTGACTACCTGACGACTGTGGGGCTTGGTTATCTGACGCTTGAGCGTCAGTCACGTACACTCTCTGGTGGTGAGATGCAGCGCATTCACCTGACAGCTAGCCTTGGTCGCGCGTTGACCGACACATTGTATGTACTTGATGAACCTACCGCAGGTTTGCACGCTGTGGACTCGCAGAAGTTATTGAATGTGCTCAGAGATCTTCGTGACCTTGGGAACACCGTTGTTGTCGTCGAGCATGACCCTGAAATTATTGAGGGTGCAGACCACATTATCGAGGTTGGTCCACTGAGTGGAGAGCAAGGCGGAGAGCTTGTTTTTGATGGTCCGATGGATGAGTTCACTGCACAGGATACTCTGACCGCTGTGGCGTTAAGAGAGCGTTTGCATCTGAGTGCAAAGGGGGTAAAGGACGATATTGACCTCAAGAAAGGCATTAAAATTGTAGGTGCACGCGAGCACAACCTGGATAACCTTGAAGTGACGTTCCCATACAACAAGATGTGCGTTGTGACGGGTGTGAGTGGTTCGGGTAAATCGACGCTCATGCACACCACGCTGTACAATGGTTGGCGTCGTCTGATGGGGCAGGGCGGTGTAGATGCAGGTGTGGTAGACAGCCTTGAGGGGTTGGATGTCTTTGAAGATGTTGTGCTCATGAGTCAGTCTGCCATGGGTAGAAGTTCACGCTCAAACGCGATGAGCTATACCAAGGCATATGA
>CATLTV010000251.1 GCA_950059285.1 uncultured Pseudomonadota bacterium
CCGCCTGTGTCGTTCTATCTGTATTGAGCACTACATAAAGGCAAGCACCGCAACAGTGATGGCACAACCAAGCATGGCGAGGGCGATGAAGGCCACAACGGCTATAATGAGACCCTTGTTACTTTTCTTCTGCACAGCACCACTATTGGAAGACTGCACCATGGGACCACCAGCCGCGCCCTGAGCAGCAGGTCCGCCCATCGCAGGGCCAGAGCTTGCAGGCTGCTGAGGTGCAGGTGAACCAATGGGAGCGCCCGCAGGTGTATCCAGGCCAGGCAAGGATGCGGAGGGCGCAGCAGCGGGAGCAGGAGGATCAAAAGATGAATCATTGCCGTACTGAGCCTCAAGCGCAGCAAAGTCGTCGGCGAAAGGATCTTTCTCGGGAGCCTTGGGAGCAGCTGGCTCTTCGCCATTTTGAATAGAAGGCATCATCTCGGTCTTGGCAAACGCACTGGCTTCGTCAGTCTGCTGAGCAGCCTGTGATGCAGCGTCCTTGGCAGCCTGAGCAGCGGCCTTGATCGCGTCACTATCGAGCGCGGCCATACCGAACATCGTCTTCTTGCCACCCTCTTGAAGCTGGTGACCACAAAAACCACAGTGCACTGACTCATCAGCGTTTTCTTTGCCACAGTTTGGACAGGTAATCATCTTCTACTACTCTCCTTCACAATCATAATTAACATGCCATTTCGAGGACTCAAACCACACGACACATGCTCAAAGCATCACCTCAGATGACACCAGCTAGCCTCATGTGTGTTCTCACAAAATCAGCCCTCATGGCTTGTGCAACATCTGGCAACCTATGACAACTTCAGCAAGACGTCAAATAACGATGCATCAGGAGAGATGAAAAAGCGCCACTTCACACGTGTGAAGTGGCGCTTTTTCATCTCTCCTGATGAGCCTGATGGCTCACCTCAAATATCAAGGACAGGTCAAGCCACTGTTAAAGGTTGCGATGTTGTTGGACTCATCGCACTCGTTACGTGTCCCCACGCCAGAGCCCTGCACATCATCAGCCACAACCTCAATCTGCCATGGACCGCCTGAAGGCAATGACACGGTAAGGCTGACTCGCTCGGAGTCCCCTGGCTCAAGCCCAAGACGTGTGGACGCTTCGCCAAGATAGACGCGTTGTGCGCCATTGCGTGCGTAGAAGCTGACGGGAAGACCTGCACCCACCAACACCGCACCAGAGTTTGTGATCCAGGCGCGCAAGGTCACACCGTTGCAACCATCGCTCTCCACGGAGACATCCTCGGAGAGAAGGTCTGGAGCAGCCGTCGCAGGCAAACTTGTGAGCGCGTTGAGCCTGTAGGTGTTGTGATCCAACCAGCTTGGTGTTTCCTGTGCAGGGATCGCACCAAGTTCATCCACGTTTCCAATATGATAGGCGTGTTGATTCCAGACCCTACGTGTCGCAACCCAGGCGTTTCCTGCCGCACCATACACGCGGATTCCAGAGAATCCAGGAGCACAGGACAACTTGTCTCCACACTCAAAGTCATTCGTACCCACGACAATTTCGGCTTCACCATCGTTGTCCACATCAGCAATGATTGGATACTCAAGTGCGGTAAATGAGGTGTTGGGCTGCTCAAAGAGCACGTTACCCGTGGCACCATCGTACACGCGCAAGTATTGCTCATCGTTGTACACAATCTCGGCCTTGCCATCGCCCTCGAAGTCAAACACCGAGGAACCTGTCATGTTACTGGAGTTATCCTGTGTCGCCTTGCCCCAGAGCTTTGCTCCTTCATAGGTGGGTGCGCTCACGCTCAAATCCACGTTGAACACGACGTACTCATTCTTACCTGCGACACCAATTTCAAGTGAACCATCACCATCCATATCTGCGATCGTTGGCGCACCAAGACGACCCGAGGTGGAAGGCGCAGATACGCTCCAGATCACCGCGCCGTTTTGACCATTGTGAATACGCACTGTACCACGTGAAGACACCACAACCTCGGGGAGGTTATCGTTGTTAAAGTCGGCCACAGCAGGGAAACCATCTCTGAGCGTAGCGTCTGCTTCCCACTTCAGGGAACCATCGCTGTTGTATGCCGTACGACCTGTCACGACCTCCTGAGTAAACCTACCCTGAGCATTTTGTACGCGATCAAGATCGGCCACGACGCTCAACATACCCGTGTAGAATGGGTCATTGTTCGTTGAACTGACGGGGTTTGTGCCCTGCCCTGCATCACCAGTCAGGCCCGCAGCATCAGCACCATCCCAGAGCAAGTTTCCTTGCGCATCGAACACGCGCGCGCCCACCACGATTTCGACATTGCCATCACCATCAAGGTCAGCCAGTGAGGGGCCGCCCCACCAGTAGTCGAACTGGCGAGGAACCAGGCGAGTACCGTCTGTGGCGGTGCTCTTCCAGGCGACGGTGCCGTCGTGGTTGATGGCGACAAGTCCACCTGTCTCGCTGAAGTCATCCCAGAGTCCTGTGACCACCTCGGGAGAACCGTCATTATCAATGTCACCCACAGCGATGCTACCCGCAGGCTGCACACCACCATTGTTACCAAGACCAAGCTCATTGAAGCCTACGCTCCAGAGAAGACCCGAGCCATCGCCCGAAGCAGCACGCAACACGCCGTAGCGTAACTCGTCCCAGTTATTGGCGTTTTGGTTCGTCTGGAAGGTTGTGTAAATAATATCAGGGATGTCGCGTGTATCGACCACACCATCAAGGTTATCGTCGTTCAAGTTGACGACGACAGGAGTCATCATCACCTGGTTACGATCAGGATAAGGGTCGTTGGATGCAATGGAGAGGCTCCACTCAAGCGTGGGCGTGAACGGACCAGCAGCCCTTGCAAAGACACACATGTTATCAAAAGGCTTGTCCGTCAATCGTGTGTTGTCAGGGTCACACACATCGCCTTCGCCGTCCTGATCGGCATCAGCCTGATCAGGGTTTTCATTCAAGCGGCAGTTATCATCGCAGTTCTGTGTCTCGCCTTCCTCACAGGGATTGTCCGTGTCAGAGCCCGAGTTATCACCGTCGTCCTTGATGCCATCGTTATCATCATCGTCATCACAGACATCACCAAGCCCATCGCCGTCGGTGTCTTCCTGTGCAGGGTTTGAGATTGTGGGACAGTTGTCCATGTCATCAAAGATGCCGTCGCCGTCGCTGTCATCGCAGATATCACCGATGCCATCGCCGTCACTGTCGGTCTGATCTGAACTTGCCACGAGCGGACAGTTGTCCTGGTCATCGTCAAAGCCATCGTTGTCTGCATCGTTATCACAGGCATCACCGATACCATCACCATCGCTGTCGGTCTGACCCGAGTTTGCGACATCAGGGCAGTTATCATCATCATCAGGGACATTGTCACCATCACGATCCTGATCCTCGTCGCAGGCATCACCAATACCATCGCCATCGGCATCTGCCTGATCAGGGTTTGAAATGTTGGGACAGTTATCCACGTCATCCTCATAACCGTCGCTATCAAGATCACTGATAGGATCTTCGCGCTCGCAGAGGTCACCAATACCATCACCATCAGAGTCCGTCTGATCGGGGTTGCTGACGAGCATACAGTTATCTTCACTGTCAGGGATCTTGTCACCATCTGCATCAGGAACACAGACCTCCATCAGACAGGAAAACCCAGACGCACAGCTTCCAAGAGTACAGGTCTCATCGACATCACGTGTCATGTCATCAAGACCTGTTCCCATGTCCTGACCCGATGTACTGTTGACGGATTGTGTGGTGACCTCGTCGCCTGCACATGCAGAGAGCGACAGAACGGACGCTCCAAACATACCTACAAGAAGCCACTTACGTTGAGGAAACGTGTTCATTATATACTCCTAAAACTCTTGAACTTTATATGATAATGTGTGCTTTTCCAGCTCCCACCTAATCAGGTTTTCACATGCAATGCAACCAAGAAGCACGTCTTTATTCTAGCCATCGCTCATACGCATTACAAATATGTGAACCCGATAGAATGACTCGCGAACCTTGACACTTGCACACATATAGCAAGAGGAAGGAGCGAATATCCGACTTTTAAGTCGGATATTCGCCCCTTCCTCTTGCTTCACGTTAAAGCGCTTTTATCAGGGATACTGAACTACATTCGCGTCCCATGCTTTCTTGGCATGTGCAAGGAATCCTTCTGGGGCCTTGTCAAAGGCAGGATCAACCTTTTGCTCGCCGCCTTGGTACACGGTCTTTCCATCGCCATCTTTACCCACGTTCACCTTGGTGTTTCCGCGAATGGCATACTTTTTATCACCGTCAGCCATCATCATCTTGAAGGTCAGTGGGCTTACATCCGAGGTACAGTCTGCAACCCAACCAAAGGTCACCTCACCGAGGCCATCCTTGTTCAGGTCGGTCAGGCTCCACGCCTGATCAAGCTTGGGTGTCATGACGAGGTCAAATTCACAGCTTGAGACAAGTTCCTTGAACTCACGAGTTACGCTCCAGGAGCCGTCGCCCTCCTGATTAGCGAGCACAGCCTTGATGAGGCCGCCACCATTTTTCTGCTCTTCAAAGGTCATCAAGAAGACCTGCTGGCCATATTTGTCTTTCCAGCTCACGCTCTTCTTGACCTCACCCTTGTAGATGTCTTTGAGCTGATCGTCAGAGGTGAGGATCTTGCCCGAGAAGTCGATGTCTTCAAGACCTTCTGTGGCGGAAGGATCGACCTCGTGCTCGATATCTTCCTCAGCCTTTTCGACCTCCTTGGGATCAACCTCGTCTTTTTTCTCTTCCTCAGCAGCGGACTCATCCTTGGCTGGCTCGGTAGATGGCTCGGCGCTGATGGATGGTGGTGTCTGAGCCTCTTCTTTCTGAGGCGCATCGTCAGCTTTCTTATCACATGCGGTCAGAACGAGAGCACACATGATAGCTACTGTGGTGAAGGTTTTGATTTTAAACATGCAGGTCTCCTTGATAAATCGTGAATCATCAAATCATCGATTCGTGTTGATGTTATGCTGCTGTGCCAGTGTTAGCCTTGTAGCAAAGTTTCAGGATTTGGGCATGTGAAAAATAAACGGCTCATCCTCGGGGCTCCACGGCTCAAACTTGCGCATAATGTGCTTGAACAAGGGATGCTCAAGCCAAGAGTTGAGCCATGCCTGAAGATGTGGCAACTGAGGATGTTCAAAGAACCACTTCTGATCAGAGAAGGCACACTGACGCACAAAAGGAAACAGTGCAAGATCAGCAAGTTGTGGCACATCACACACCAAAAAATCGCGCTCCTCAAGTAATGCATCAAGCTCTTGCAAGATCTCAAGTACCTTCGCCTGATAGTGCTCCCGAGGATGCTCCGTGTGACGCACATGATACTTGTAACGATCAAGCCAGTGCTTGAACGTCGTATCATTGCGCGCGATCAAGTGCTCTTGCAGGTCGACATCATGCGTGATCAGTGAGGGGCGTCCTGATGCACCATGTTGCTCGGCCCATCGCATGATATCGAGGCTCTCATCCACCACGTGCTGTGACGATGTATACAGCACTGGCACGCTTCCTTTTGGAGACAACTCCAACATGTGTGCTGGCTTGTCCTTCAGAAACACCTCGCGTAGCTCCACATCAATGGCGTGGTATGCGAGCGCCAGACGAGCACGGATGGCGTATGGACAGCGACGGAAAGAGTATAGAATGGGATATGTCATGGTTCGTTTTTGAAGTTTTGGGAGTTTTGAACTTTTTTAAACGTTAACAGGGTGTAGAAAGCGTTGTTTTAAGGTAAGAGCAAGAGTGATGCAACACCTGTAGGGAGCAGAGTTCTGACTCTCTTGACCATAACTATCACAGGCTGTCCACCACACAGGGTGAACAGGTAGTACACACATTGAGGAGAATAAAAGATGGGATTTTTTAACTTTTTTTCGCGCTACGTCCCCACAGCCCCCGAAAAACTTGAGCCTGCACACCAGAGCATGGTGGACGTCATGGCCGCTGTCTCCTGTGCAGATGGCGAAGTCACGCCCGACGAGTACAACGTGGTGCTCGCCAATATCCAGGACTTTGTGAAGGTCAAGGAAGAGGTCGCAGAGCTTATTGTCGAGAAGAGCTTCGCCATCCTTGAGCAGGAGCATGGCGTGGAGCTCTTGCTTGCACGCTTGAAGGAGAGCACCCTTGATGAGAATGAGCGCAGCGGCGTGTACATGTCAGGTTATGCTGTTGCACTGCTTGGTCAGCGCGGCGAGGAACCCAGCGAGCGCGAACTACTTGAGCGCGTGGCTGAAATCTTGAGTCTTAGTAAGACACAGACGCACGAGATTGAAGAACAGTGTCGTCAGGCGCTGAGCTACACCACAGAGCAAGGATAAGACACGCATTTTATATGCTGTATTGATCCCCAAAAAGATAGGCGAGGGGGCGAGCAAAAAATCGAAGATTTTTTGCTCGCCCCCTCGCCTATCTTTTTGGCTCCACATATGGAGAAAATCTTGGAATCCAGCACGATACATGATTCTTGTAGTGCACATACGGCGCACCAAAGTCCAGCTCAAGATGATGCTCCTCGGGAGGACGCGCGAGGTAATTCCAGAGCACACCACCTGCAATGATGTAAGGCAGCGCAAACCAACTCCCAAAGAACATGCCCGCAAAGAGTCCCTGAGTCAGACCTGCAATCGCCATCGGATTACGCACATAGCGGTAAGGTCCTTTGACCACGAGCGTGTTGGGATGATCCAGAGGCAATGGTGTCCCTTTGCCAATGATCGCCATCGTCAAACCACTCCACAACCCTAGCATTCCTGCGCTGACAAACCCCACGACAGCCACCACGGACTTGCCTGCAAATTGCAGCTCGGGAATGCCAAGCATGCGCTCAAGCGCAGCCATTTGCCAGGGGATAAGATACAGAAAAATGGACCAAAAAATCGTGGTGTGTACGAGTGTCTTGAACACATTCCAGCCAACCGATGCTTGCCGAGCCTTCCTGAATCCCTTGAGATACCAGGGACCTGTCGAATCCTCGTGCATATCATCCTCATGAATCTGTGAGAAGTTGTGCTGCGCACACCGTCATCAACGTCGCAGGCACCATCAACGCCACACAGAGGCCAGCCTGCTGCGTGTCTAGCCACAGAGCCACACAATACAATGAGGCAAACGTAATGGCTCCAGAGGTCCACCACAACGCCTGCTGTATCAAGCGATGACGCGCAAAAATTGTCATCGCACATAACGCGCTCCCGCCCACCACACAGATCAAATCCGCGAGCCAGAACATGCGAAGATACGACACAGCATGAGCCTGATCTGGCGCAAAGTAAGCTGCCATCTGGTCTGATGAAAGGATCGCAAACCACCACAACGCACAGAGAAGTGTCTGCACAACAAAGTACGCCCCCCAAAAAGTGTGCGATGATGTGGTGTTCATGAGGTCGTGTCCAACGATGCAGGAAATCAAGGCAATTACCTGCCTATCAACAGGTGATCACCATACATGGATCGCGCCATCTTGTGAACATGGAAGGGCCTGATGCACGCATCCTTTTCGTCTGCGCAACATTTGCACGATTCAACAGACAATAGAACACACCAAAAACACAACTAAAGCACTGAAAAACAAAACAAAACGCCCAACACAAGAAAGTTGGCACGTGGCTTGTAATATGTATTTAACGTCACGTTCATGACAGCAAGAAAAAGGCGCAACGTCATGAAAACACAAGACTTGCACAGCGCAAGCGTTAACCTCACAGGAAGGAGCAACCATGAAAAAGAACGAACCTATTGATCACGTCATGCAAAACATTGAGAAGCTCAACCCCGTCCATGTGGACCAGAAGTTGAGCAAGGTCAGGCAGCTTCTGGCTGACCAGAAGACTCACCACATTCCTGTGCTCAGCGGCAAGAAGCTCGTGGGCCTCGTCAGCGCCACGGACATGCTGAAGATGACCTTCACCGCATACGGCGGAGATGACAGAGCATTTGATGCTTACCTTGACCACGAGTTCAAGATTGAAGATGTGATGACGCGCTCCCTGATTACCTTGACCCACAAGCACACCGTGCGCGATGCCGCCGAATTGCTCGGACAGGGTACTTTCCACGCGCTCCCAGTCGTTGATGATGATGGAAACTGCATGGGCATGGTGACCAGCACCGACCTCATCAACCACCTTCGCGAGCTGTACGACTGATGTGGTCACACATGTGAGTCAAGCACTCTTGAAGAAATGAGGAGCAGGTGGCCCTCCTTCAGAGGTAACTCTGATGGGTGCCCCATGGGCCACCTGCTCCTTGTGCCCCATCCACGCGAATCGTTTCGCTGGGCGTGCCCCATTTATTCGCCCACACACTGCGACGACTTCGCGTGACCCTGAAATTTGCACTGTATTGATGATAAAGACGACGCACATCATGCGTGCCCGTCATGTGTGGAGGAAATGACCATGGAAGACTACAAAGAAATTCGCGAACAACTGGAACAACAACACAAAGCATTGCACAGGCGAGTTAGCGCCATCCGTGCCGACCTGAGACAGGCGGATGCACCACTTGATGCGGACTGGTCAGAGCAGGCTCAGGAGCTTGAAAACGACGAGGTGCTCGCCAATATTGAAGACGTCAGCATGAGCAACCTGGAACAGATCGAAGCTGCGCTCTCACGCATGGACCATGGACACTATGGCGAGTGCATAGAGTGCGGTGAGAAAATCTCGCTGCGTAGACTGGAAGCGCTCCCCTTTGTCACGATGTGTATTGTATGTGCACGAGAATCCGAAAGAGCATCCAAATCAAACTAAATACAAGCCCCACTATACTTCACACAGTTCCAGGATGCGCCTGCTGACATGTCAGCAGGCGCATCCTTTTTTCTTATGCACCACGCACATTGTGTCGATGAAGCGTTGTAGAGACATACACCACCCAGTCTCTGAGCTGAAGGTTAACTCTTATGCGTATCTGCCTTGAATCCATACATCGTAGACCACAGGGTTTTGTGGAGAAAAATTTGAATGAGTTGTCTCAATGCCCACAGATTCGCTGGCGCAGTGTGCTACGCAATGTGGAAGCTCAGGTGGAACTTTCCATGACGCTGATTCAAATTCGTAAACTCTGGCCAGTCAGTTCACGCAAAACAATCAAGGCAAGCGGACGCGCTCGACGAGCCGCCATCGAAGGCGGCTCATGGCAACGCGTCGTCAAACACGCTGAGATTCACCTGAAGTAATTGTGCACGCACAAAAAGCAAGAGGCGCGGG
>CATLTV010000252.1 GCA_950059285.1 uncultured Pseudomonadota bacterium
CCCCGCGCCTCTGTCAATGCTGAGCAAGAACCTTTGTAAATGCATCGATAAAGCGCTCGCATTGCTCTTCGGTGCCAAGCGTCACACGCAGTGATTTTGTCAACCCATAGCCTGCCATGGGACGCACAATCACGCCAAGTTGAAGCAGACTGTTGTAAAGCTCAGTGGCAGGATGTGGTGTATGAATAAGCAGGAAGTTTGTCTGGCTTTTCGTCCAGGTCACGCCTTGCTCCGCAAGCTGTTGGAGCCTCTCTTCGACGAGCGCCCTTCCCTTCTCGTTTACCTCGACAGAGCGTGCAATAAAGTCGGAGTCAGTGAGTGCAGCGACAGCTGCAACCTGCCCAAGCAGGTTGCAGTTAAAAGGTTCACGCACGCGATTGATATAACCAATCAACTCGGCGGGTCCAACGGCAAAACCGATACGCATACCACCCAGACCAAAAGCCTTGGAGAAGGTACGTGTAATCAAGAGGTTCTCTCGCAGGTCACGCAACGTCACCGCAGAGGCATAATCCTCGGCCTGCACATACTCATGGTAGGCTTCATCAATCACGACCACGATATGTTCGGGTGTTTGTGTGAGCAAGCGCTCAAGATCCTGTCGAGGGATGTATGAGCCTGTGGGGTTGTTGGGGTTGGCCACAAAGAGCAGCTTTGTCTCAGGTGTGATCGCAGCGAGCATCGCATCGACATCAACCTGATAATCACCCTTCATCGCGGTGGAGGTCCATTCCATCCCCTCAGCCTGCATGATAATGCGATAGGCAATGAAAGAGTAATCGCTGATCACGGCGTGATCGCCCGGTGTGCAGAAGGTGCGGGCAATCAATGTAAGCAATTCATTGGAGCCATTGCCCGTGGCGATCTCATCGGAGGTTGCGCCAACATACTCTGCACATGCAGCCTTGAGCTTGAACGCGGCACCATCAGGATAGTAGTGCACTTGATTTGCGTTTGCAGTGATCGCCTCAATCGCCTTGGGGGATGGGCCAAGTGGGTTCTCATTACTGGCAAGTTTGATCGAGTTTGAGATACCAAGCTCGCGCTCAAGCTCTTCGATCGGCTTCCCTGGGACGTAAGGTTTAATGGAGGCGATATATTCGGGTACAAGTGACTGATGAGACATGATCGTTTTGGCTCCTGTATATGGTGCATAAAAAAGGACGGCAACACGCGGCACATCTTGCGACATCGTCCATCAAGCGTCAATGCTGATGCAACACATCACGTCCTACATGTGCGACCGTAAGGGAGCAGTCAAACCTGTTGATCCTTGTGGGGCGATGCCCACGCAGCCACAGGTTCAGAGCCCTGCTCAAGAAACCCTCTGAGGTCATGTAAGAGTGCCTCCGGAATGGTACCATCCTCATCAAGCACAGGTGCCCTCAACCAGTAAACATCAGGCTCGGAGCGAAGCCAACTCAACTGTTGCTTGGCGTAGCGCCGTGTCTTTTGCTGAATCTGCTCCACAGTAATATCAAGCGGCACAGACTCGTAGAGATGATCCTTCATCTGCCTGTAACCAAGGCTAGAGAAGACATTGGAATCCAGAGGATACTGCGCGTACAACGCCTTACACTCCTCAACAAAGCCTGCATCCATCATCATATCCACACGTGCGTTGATACGATCGTAGAGCTGCTGTCGAGGTCGCCAGAGCGCGATCTTGAGTGCGTTAAGGTGAGGCAACTTGAACTTGTGTTCACGTTGCTGTTGGCTCAACGGCACGCCTGTTTGCTCAAAGATCTCAAGCCCCCGCGAGATCCTCACAAAGTCATTGTGATGAATGGTCTGCGAGAGCTCGACATCTACCTCTTGAAGCATCGCATAGAGGCGTTCAATGCCATCGGGTTCAGCAGCGATCTCCTTGTGACGCGCACGAATTGTGGCATCTGGTGGCGGAGACTCAAGCAGCCCATGCACAAGCACGCGCAAATACAACCCAGTACCGCCAACCACAATCGCATGTTTTTGTCGGCTGTGAATATCCGCGATCACCTCAAGCGCCCTGTCCTTGAAGTCACCCACATTATGATCCTCATTGGGCTCAAGCACATCGATCAGGTGGTGCGGCACCTCTGCGCGCTCCTCAAGAGAAGCCTTGGCGGAACCAATATCCAGCCCCTTATAAATCTGAACACTGTCCATATTGATAAGTTCGGCATTGAGTGATTTTGCGAGCGCAAGAGAGAGCGCGGTCTTACCCACAGCGGTGGGGCCAGCGAGGATGATCACACGAGGGAGTGTGGCGAGTTCTTCGGGTGTTGGAGCATGAATCTCCATAGCTAAAACCTGGTGGTGTAAGTTATTTGCGTTCGAAAGAGATTTCAATCTCATCAAGCGACATACGGAAATAGACGGGGCGACCGTGCGGGCAATTGGCAGCAAAATCAATCTCATCCATCTGCTTAAACAGCGCATAACACTCATCGTTGGTGAGCGACGTGGGACCACGTACCACGGAGTGACATGCCATACGACTCAGGATCGCTTCCATCGCCTCATCCATGCGATCGGTGCGACCGTGATGAGCAAGATCTTCCACAGCATCAAGCACCAACCTGTCGATATTACCCTTGGCAAAGATCGCAGGCACGCTCTTGAGCACATAGGTCTGACCACCAAAGTGCTCGATTTCAAAGCCTGCACGGTCAAAGAAGTCGAGGTTCTCACCAAGCGTTGCAGCCTTGATCGCATCAAGCTCCAGGCGCTTGGGAAAGAGCAAGGGTTGGTTTTCCTTGTGGTCTGTCTGGAAGATCTTCTTGAGGCGCTCAAAACCAATACGTTCATGTGCAGCGTGTTGATCAATGACCACAAGGCTAGTCGCATCTTCGCAAACAATATACTGGCGCTTGAACTGGCCGATGACACGAAGCGAGGAAAAATAACCCGACGATTCCTCTGCTATTTCAATATCATCCACAGCATCTACGGAATCGGAAGAATCTCTTGACTGGGCAGGCTCCAACAGAGGAGACATCCCTGACGACGCCTTAAAACCTTGCTGTACAGGAGCGCGCTCGGCGACAGGGTTGAGCGATCCTTGCCCACCCTGCTCTCGAAAATCAACACGATTCGGCGTCAGTCTTGTGGAGAAATCCTGTTGCCTCAAGCTCTCGCCTGTCTGCACCTGCAAGACAGGCGCAGGAGATGAATAACGCTGTGTGGGACGGGCATGATCACTACCTCCACTGGAAGGCGTGGAGGCAGCAGGCTCATAACTTGATGTGCCCATGCGATTGAGTTGATACGTGCGCGCCTCGCGCTTGACCCATGGGGCATCCGCGAGCGCATCAGCGATGGCGTGATACACAGCGCGATAGATGGAGTTTGTATCATGGAAGCGCACCTCGATTTTTGCAGGGTGAGCGTTGATATCCACAAGGTCATATGGAACCTCAAGGAAGAGGATCACGCTGGGATAGCGACCTGATTCCATGAGCGTACCGTAAGCACCCTTGATCGCGGCACGCACGGTGTTGTCCTGAATAAAGCGGCCATTGACAAAGGTGTAGATGTTTCCAGGAGTGCGTTGCTTGAACGATGGCTTTGAATAGTAGCCACGAGCCACGACCCCATTGACCGCAGGAAACTCATAGGTTGGGAACAGGTTATCGTACACATCGCGCCCCATCACAGCGAGGATGCGTTCCTTGAGCCCCTCGACCTCGGGGAGGTCGAGCACCGTTTTGTTATCGCGTCGAAGACGAAAACGAACATCGGGGCGACTCAACGCCATGCGCACGATCATTTGCGTGATGTAGCGCGACTCAGTGGCGGGCGTTTTCAGGAACTTCAGGCGAGCGGGTGTGTTGTAGAAAAGCTGGGAGACCTGAATACTTGTGCCAGCGGCCATACCGACATCTTCAACGACATCGAGGTGACCACCGCTGACTTGAATACGGGTGCCCTCGATCTCACCATGAGGCTTGGTCTTGAGTTCCATGACAGACACAGATCCAATGGAAGGCACGGCCTCACCGCGAAAACCAAGTGTGCCAATGGAGAAGAGATCCTCCACACAGGAGATCTTTGATGTGGCGTGACGTTCAAGAGCGCGAAGCGCGTCCTCGCGAAACATGCCGCAGCCGTCATCTTCCACACGGATAAGATCTCGCCCACCATTTTCAATAGTGACCTCAACACGCTTGGCACCAGCATCGAGGCTATTTTCAACGAGCTCCTTGACCACAGATGCGGGGCGCTCCACGACCTCACCAGCAGCGATCTGGTTGGCGAGTTCAGGAGGAAGGACCGAGACATGCTTGGGTTCCTGCGCGGAGTGTTGTGCCGCGAGGTTACGATAGGTCTCTACTTTTTTTGGAGAGTCAGCTAAGTCACTCATAGAATAGGCCTTGAGGGAGGAGGAAAAGTGGACAGTGCGCAGCTTACATTTTCAAGGATGTGTTGCACAAAGGGCATGATAGAAAGTAGAACACATGAGAGCAAGCGAAAGCCCAAGTTATGATCTGAATACGATCGTTATTTATATACCCAGACGACAAGAAGGCTCGCGATAGCATGCGAAGTGTTGTGACGGGAGTTTTTGATGAGGAAGTCATGAGGCAAAGGATCGAGCAAGCGTGGGAGAAGTTCCAGCACAACGTGCGAGCCGTTGAGGACGACACGCAAAGGTACAGAGACGAGAACAAAGGAAAGGTGATCGACTGGGGGGTTGTGGGTGTCATCATCTGCGCGAGCGTGATGTTGAGCGTGCAAGAGTATTATGGTTCATCGGGGCATTACAAGACGTTTGTGGAGATTGTCAGCATGTTTGGCAAGGACGCGGGCGAGTGGGCAAGCGCGATTTTCAAAGACAAGGAGTATGGGCGACTGGCGAAGTTGTGGTACTGGTCTTTGGCGACGAGTCTTTGTTATGTGGTGGGACCTGTGTTGTACATCAAGTTTGTGACCAGGGAGCGAATTCGCGACTATGGGTTTCGCGTGGAGGGGATATTAGGTCATGCGTGGTGGTATGCAGCCATGTTCGCCGTCATTTTACCTTGCTTATTTTTGGTGGGAGGCACGGATAGTTTTCAGAGGATGTATCCCTTTTACAAGCAGGCAGGCAGGAGCGTGTTTGACTTTGTGATGTGGGAGATCGCATACATGTTGCAGTTCATGAGTCTGGAGTTTTTCTTTCGTGGGTTCATGGTGCACGGGTTAAAGAAGCGGTTTGGTATTTATGCGGTGTTGGTGGCCGTGATGCCTTATTGCATGATTCACTTTGGGAAGCCGATGCCCGAGACGCTGGGGTCTATTTTGGCGGGGCTTGCGCTTGGCACGTTATCATTAATGACACGTAGCATCTGGATGGGTGTAGCGATTCATATTTCAGTCGCCGTGAGCATGGATGTCATCGCCCTGTGGTATCGAGGCGGGATACACTTTTAGCGTGACAAAGTAGTGAACAAAAAAACAGGGGAAAACATTGACATCCCTACAGACGTTCAGTAGGGTGACATACGTTCACTCTTCTATATCCATGGTGAGAGGATTTACCGACATGCATGGTGGAGCCAGGATGGATGGGAGGAGTAGGACGAGAGTGATTGAGATAAGCATTTGAATTTCAATCCAAATCATAGAACCACACTGAATTTAAAAATCAGAGCATATAAGCATGCGATGTCAGGAGAAGATGGCATCCACACCATTAATTTTGGGAGAAAGAGATGACCGTAAAGAAGCTAACCAAAAGACAGCGCCTTGTATTGGACTTCATCATCGATCACATTGACGAGCACGGGTATCCCCCGACCATTCGTGAGATTGGTGATCATATGGAGATCAAGTCCACCAATGGGGTCAACGATCACCTCAAGGCACTGGAGCGCAAGGGTTATCTTTCTCGACAGGACGCAAAATCGCGCGCCATCAAGCCGATCCTCACCGCCGAGGGCACACCGATTGAAGAAGCCTCAGCACCGAGCAGGTCAGGCAATGTCATCCCGATGCAGAGCTACCGTAAGCAAAACATGGATGATGAGTATGAGGATGTGCAGAGCGTGCCTGTGGTGGGTCGCATTGCAGCGGGCAAGCCTATCTCTGCGATCGAGAACACAGAGATGATCCTGAAGATTGGTCAGGGCATGCTTGGCAAGGTGGGCATGGAAGATGTGTTCGCGCTTGTGGTCAAGGGCGATTCGATGATCGAGGATGGCATCTTTGATGGCGATTACATCTTTGTGAAGAAGCAAAGCGATGCACGTGATGGCGAAATCATCGCCGCGATGGTGGATGGCGAAGCGACTGTCAAGCGACTTTACCGTGAGGGAGATCGTATCAGGTTGCAACCTGCGAACTCGACAATGGAACCCATTTATGTGCACGCCCATGAGGCACGCGATACAGCCATTTTGGGCCGCGTCGTTGGCGTGTACCGCAAACTGTAGAGCAAGAAAACGAGCGCTCCAATCAAAAAACGGGAGTGCTCAAGGCCTGCGACACAAGAAGCCCAGCAATGGCCCGTTCTTTTTCAAAGAACGGGCCATTTTTGGTTTGTCTTTTGCGCTCATCCTGATAAGTTGCCGGCGTCAAGGTATGATGGTGGCGTGCTGCGCGCGTTTGATTGACTCAAACACACCTTTGATCACACCACATAATCATACCTCTGGAGTGATCCTGAAACTTGACTTGTGATGCAATGAATGTGAAGAGCATCTGTGCACCGCTTTATGCGTTGAGTTCATCTCAAACGTGTAAGGCCACAATGCAGCCAAACGAGCGCTGCATGCACACGACATCACAGAGGCGTCCCTCAGGACACATCTGATATATAAAGCACGAGAGAATACATCCACGTATGATGTTTTGATAAAAACCTGGAGAAGCAATGCAGATAGCCGATTATTCAGCGCTGATGATCTTCCTTGTATTGGGGGTTGTCGTGGCAGGCGCGATCAGCGCGCTGGCCAACCAGTTTGGGCCTCGGAACAAGACCAAACAGAAGGTGTTACCTTATGAGTCTGGCTCCAACCCAATTGGTAGCCCGCAACAGATGCGATTTAGCGTCAAGTTTTACATGCTCGCCATCAGCTTTATCCTGTTTGACCTGGAAACGATCTTCGTGATTCCATGGGCTGTAGCCTGGAAGCAAAATGACATGCTCGGCCATGGACTCTATGCCCTTGGCGTGATGTTGGTGTTCGTAACAATCCTGACCATTGGCCTGGTCTATGAGTGGAAGCAAGGAGGTCTCGAATGGGATTAGAATATAGCTTACCTGAAGATAAGATCATCACAACCAAGCTCCCTGACGCAGTCAACTGGGCGCGTAAGAACTCACTGTTCCAGTACCCCTTTGTCACCGCATGTTGCGGTATGGAGTACATGGCAACAGCGGCGTCTCGCTATGACATCGCGCGTTTTGGTGCGGAGATTCCCCGATTCAGCCCACGTCAGGCTGACCTGATCTGGGTTGTGGGTACAATCAACCACAAGCTTGCTCCTTTCCTTCGCAGGATCTACGAGCAGGTCAGTGAGCCCAAGTGGGTCATTTCCTTTGGTGTGTGTGCCTCCACAGGTGGTTTCTACGACAACTACGCCACAGTCCAGGGCATCGACAAGATCATCCCTGTGGATGTGTATATTCCTGGCTGCCCTCCTCGTCCCGAGCAGGTGCTTGACGGACTCGTCACCCTCCAGGAGAAGATCGAGAAGGAACCATGGCTCAAGTATGCCTACGAGAAGAAGGTACGTGAGCGTGAAGGGATCATCGAAGAGATCGAGCCCATGTTCCAGCGCATCGACCAGGATCAGTAAGCACGCCGAGTATGAGCAAGGACAGAAAACAACACAGTCTCTGTCCTTGCTCATCTTCACGTGATGCAAGCATTCATTGACAACCTTTATTCAAGGAGCCCTCTCACCCTGTCCGAGAGATCGGCCCCGCTGGCTCAATAGAGAGATAACAAGATGGCCAAGAAGCTCATCGACCTCGTAAAGAAGAACCACGCAGACGCAGTGATCGACTCACACTCCAGGCTTGGAGATGACACGGTCATCGTCAAGGCAGAGAGCATTGAAGAACTCATGCTCTTTTTGCGTGATCATAAAGACTGCAAGCTGAACCTCATGCGCGACCTCACCTGCGTGGACTACCTCAACCGAGTCCCTCGCTTTGAGGTTGTCTACGTGCTCTACAGCATCGAACTCAAGCACCAGCTTGTTGTCCGCGCGCTCGTAGATGGTGACAAGCCTGTCATTCCCACCGCCAGTAAGGTCTACCCCATCGCGGGCTGGCTTGAGCGCGAGGTCTGGGACATGTACGGCGTCCAGTTTGAAGGTCACCCTGATCTGCGCCGCGTGTTGATGTACGAAGAGTTTGAAGGACACCCACTGCGCAAGGACTACGCCATCCAGGCGAGCCAACCTCGCGTGGCACTTCGTGCTCGTGAGCGTGACAGCGTGGAGGAGTTCAAGTCATTTGTTCAGGACAAGAACTCTGCTGGCTCCCGTGAGAAGTTCTAAACAACACTTTTATTTTCAAACAGATTCAATCGTTTATCATAGATAGAGAGCATACCATGGCACAGCACATCCTGGATAACATCGACCAGGACATCCACTCCGAACCGATGATCTTGCAGATGGGACCTAGCCACCCCGCAACACACGGCACAGTGCGCTTCACGCTGACACTTGATGGTGAGACCATCATCAAGTGTGACACCGAAGTGGGCTACCTCCACAGGGGTTTTGAGAAGGAAGTCGAGAACAAGACCTGGACCCAGGCGTTCCCCTACACCGACCGCCTGAACTACGTCAGCCCGCTTCTCAACAACTTTGGCTACGCGCTGGCCGTGGAAAAGTTGCTTGAGGTTGAGGTCCCCGATCGCGGCAACTGGATTCGTGTTATCATGGGCGAAATCTCTCGCCTGTCCGATCACCTCACCTGCCTTGGCGCTGGTGCTCTTGAGCTCAACGCCATGACCGCGTTCCTCTACGCCATTGAGGGTCGCGAGCTTGTCTGGGATCTTATCGAGATGGTTACAGGCGCGCGCTTGACCGTCAGCTATGGCCGTATTGGCGGCGTGAAGGATGATCTCCCTGAAGGTTTTGAAGCCAAGTGGAAGCAGGTCCGTGAGCGTCTCGTGGACATTCACACCACCACACACAAGCTCCTGAGCAGAAACCGTATCTTCCTTGATCGTATGGAAGGCACAGGCGTGCTCACACCTGAGCAGGCGATCGCATGGGGTTACACTGGCCCGATG
>CATLTV010000253.1 GCA_950059285.1 uncultured Pseudomonadota bacterium
TGGTCGTACTTACATCCATGCTCGGACCACCGATTTTGTCAAGTTTTCATACCTTTAGCTTATGTCAACGGAACCTAAAGAAGCGAGATCGTCGTCGTAAAATCAGCAGAAGTACAAGGCACTTGCTTTGTTTTTCTTACTTGCTCTCACTCCTTCATCCTTCGTCACCTCTGCACACACAATCATCTTAACCACTGGAACAACTCGTGGGAGACATATAAAAGAAGAGGAAAGCTCATGAAACCATTCAAAACTCTAACCATCATCTCTGTAGCCACATACGTGTTTGTCTTGGGTTGTGGTGACTCAGAACCTCAGGGAGAACAAGAGAGTATCGCTCTCCCTGCACAAAGCCTGAGCCAAAGAGCCTTGGGACGTTCGAACTATTGGCAGCTTGAAATAAAGAGCAATAACGACGTCCTCTACACTCACAAGGTGACGTTTCACATGTTCGAAACCGAACTTGCACTGGTTCAAGCAGAGCCTTGTAGTGACAACACAGATACAATGTGCCCGGTCTATACAGAAGACTATGAGGTCGATGCCATATTAGGCTTGAAGATTGATGAATATCATCGCAGTCCTGAGCAAGATAACTGGCACTGCACTTACCATGACTTTGTCGGCCCCTGTGAGAAACGTACAGATATTCCTTGGTACGATCGTGATTTGATTACCTTGACGCCTTCCGTCACAAGACTGAACGCATCTCTTGATGTTTGCAACATAAGCGCATCAAATCAAATGGTTACAGGAGACGTTCTGCAACAAAAGTTTGATGCTTATCCAGAGCCACATGAAAACATCTACCTACAACTTGAAGTTGACTGTGATTCACAAAGAAAAGTTTTAGATGTTTATCTTGAAGCAGGACCAAGTCGTTAATAATTCATAGTAAAGCTTTGCCTCTACACACAATTGCGTGCCCAACCACTCATGTCTAAGCCCCTTATAGTGATCCAGGAAACATCACAAGACATACCAGTCCACAATGTTGTTATTCATTATCCAAACTGAGAAAGCACATGAACAAGTCAATAAAAATATCTCCATTCTTTAGCTTATTGATTGACAAGGAAAGATGCAAAAAAAGAGAAAAAGATATAAAATCTGTTAAATTTGTATTAAACGAAAGTGAACTTCACGAGAACGAAGAAATACTATCTGCAGGACCTCACTTTGGCATTGAAGCAACAAATCAGCTGATAAATGAATTAGAAAAACTGGGTTTGGTTTACTTTGAAGATTTTTTCATGTTTCAAGTTGATGTTCCGGACGGGTACGAATTTTCAATTAAAAAAATTTAAATCAAATAGGAGTTACGCAGTTGGTGGTTGAAGGACGTAAGTTGGATTGTCGAGATAAGCAGTCACAGCGTCTCGTATGATCGACCATTTGGCCGCATAGCGGAAGGTTTCAATAGCAAGGGGTGCATTACCAAAAAGGGGTAGGGTTAACATGAAACCTTCGAGGCGGATGAATACTGAGATTGAGGCATGGATTCAATTTTACAACGAGGAACGACCTCATCAATCACTCAACTATTTGAGTCCGCTCGACTTCAGGACTCAGTGTCAAATAAGCACCCTCGTGGCTTGATTTTCTCGGGTCACTACAAGCCCTGCTTACTCTCGCACTCTCATTTGTGAGGTTGTGACGGCTCGCAGAGCTTGAACACAATGTATTGAGCTCTGCTGCTCTCGAACACAACGTATCAAGTTGTCGCTCGGCTTTTTGGGGTGTTGTGATGTGCATGACCTGATTTTTGAAAGCAGTTAACACGTTCTTACTGTTGATGTCTTTTGATGTGTTCAATCCAGGCATCAAGACAGTCGCTGATCAGGTCGCGGCACTGTCGGAACTTGTTGAGGTCCTTGTTGACAGGGTCCTCAATCTCCTCAAGTCTTCCATACTTGTCGATGGGGGCAAGTCGCCAGAGCTCGAGTATCTTGCTTTGCAGGGCGGGCGTGTTTTTCACAATGTGTCGTGTGTGCATGGGGCTCATGACCACAATCACATCGGCCAGATTTAAAATCCCCGAGTTGGCTGACTGGGAGCGGTGTGCTGCCAGGTCGATGCCAATCTCTTCTGTGGCTTTAATGGCATGTTCGGCGGCTCTGCGATTGACGAGTCCAAGTGTGCCTGCCGAGATGATGCGATGTGGAATGTTGGCTTCTGTGAACTTCTTCATGGCGATGACCGCTGCCATGGGGGAGCGGCATATATTGCCTGAACACACAAAGACGATGCGGTGATTTTGCTGCGATTCGTTCATATGATTAATGCTCTTTAAGTCTCTTATCTCATTGTGTTTTTATTCGTGTCGTGCGTGGCTTGTTATGCGCGATCCTCAAAAAACGTATGGTATTCTTCAGGTAAATCACGTGTGTAATCGGCGTTTTGAATGCGCTCGGACAGATCAATACCATTGAGTGTGTGCCAGTAAAGGATCGTTTTAGCGTCGTCAATTTGGCGAGCGCGCTTGACGACGGCGGAGAACGTTTTTGCTGTGTATGTGGGGTCGAGTTTAAGCGATTCGTGCCCCATGAGGAGCGCGCTTGCTTCATCGCCCTCATGTGTGGGCTGACCATAGGCTTTGCCAAAGTGATTGTGCAACAGGTCAAAGTCTTTGAGCGTGATAAGTGGTGCGGGTACGCCATAATTGTTCAGTGTGGCTGATGCTGCGTTGGCAAGTGCGAGCACATTTGCGCTATTGGTGACCACACGGTCGACCACACGTACGCCGATGATTTTGCTCGAAAGTTTCGCCATTTTTGCGCCAAGGATAAGACCTGCCAACGTGCCGTTGGTGCCAGCGGCGACATAGATTTCATCAGGGCAGGGGAGCAGCCCTTCTTCGATCTGTTGTTGAAGCTCAAGTGCAGCGTTGACGTAACCAAAGATCCCCGCCAGAGACGAGCCACCACCCTTGATGTAGTAGGTCTTTTGACGCGCTTGTAGCCAGCCCATAAGTTGCTTTTTGAATTGATGAAATGGGAGTTCTACGGGGTGTCCCACAAGCGTGAGCGAGGGGTGTGTGCTTGAGAGCGCAAGCAGGTTGTTGAGCACATGTTGTGAGATGGGTTGTGGGAAGTGGTGAGCGTAAGGTGTCAGGCCAAGCTCTCGGGCGTAGATACTGGTGGCAAGTACGTGGTGACTTCCAATGGCGCCAAGCGTAACGACTTCCTTGAAGCCTTTGGCGAGTGCCTCACCAAAGATGAACTCAAGCTTACGAACCTTGTTCCCGCCATAGAGTGGGCCACTCAGGTCATCACGCTTGATGTAAAGGTGGTGATGACCAAGGTGTGTGCTCAATGCTTCAAGTTTTTGTACAGGTGTGGGGAGCGTACCCAGCGGTTGATAGGGAAGTTTTTGTACAAGAATGGGATGTGCTTGAAATAGTGGGAGGTTTGATTTTTGTTGCATAGATGGGCTTTGGATTGCGTATGAGGTGTGTCTGATGTGGACACGCATACTTAATTTGTAATCTCTGCTTGCCTGTGGAGCAATGGTCCTCAACTTTGTCGCATAGTACACTGTTGTAAGGAGCATGTATCACACAAGGCGAGCATGTTTCATCAAAACTGATTCCCTTGATATATGGAGTGCAAGCTATGGCAAAGCAAGAAGATTATTATGACAAGAAAAAACAAACCATGTGGCTCTTTCGCGATTATGAGGTCGCAGAAACACTGGTGCCAAATGAGGAGCTGATGCAGTGGAGCAAGGCTGCACGTGATGGCAAGACTCGTGATGGAGAGCCACTCAAGGTCGTAAATTACGTGTTCCCCAACGAGGCAACCGCAGAATACAACCACTCTGCGTTGGCGTTCGCATCGGTCGGGACATATGTTGGAAGTGTCAAGAAACCAATAGCTTACGATGAAGACGCGCCAACATTCTCAACGCGTGATGACTTTGGTATCAAGTGAGGTTGCGCAAGTCGAGGGATGGTGGGGCCAAAATTTACGGAGTAAATTTTGGCCCCACCATCCCTCGACTTGCGGCCGAAAAAAAGCGCAGCGGGGGCGGCCAAAAATCTTAGATTTTTGGCCGCCCCCGCTGCGCTTTTTTTCGGCTACATCAACCCTGTGGTTGTCGAGCATCGATAGATTTGATTAAGTTGTGTGCAGTATCTGTGGCAATGCATTAACACAAGAAGATTATGAGCAGAAGCGCATCTTTTGGAGATTTGAGAGCTTTGATGCACGAGCCCCCCTCACCAGGGGTGTGGCGGCGAGTGTTGGCGTTGTTGCGAGCCTGGCCCGGGGGGAAGCAGGATCGTATGCAGCGTGCTGTGCCGTATGTGATGTCGCATGTGCGTCAGTGGCCGTTAGTCTGGCGCGAGCTGGCTCTTGATCATGTGGTCCTGGTGGATGGTCTTCAAACTCGTGACATGTTGGGGAAGTGGAATTTTGAGCATACTTCAATCCTGCCGCTGGTTCCTGGCGATGCTGAGTGGTTGAGGATGCTGGTTTCGCACCTTGAGTATGACGAGGAGGATCACAGGAAGCTCGAGCCTTTGATTCATGCGGGGATGTTCTCGCGGGTGGAGTCATTGAGCTTTGTGCATCATGAGCAGCTCAAGGGTTTTCGCAATGAGATTGTCATGCTGTTAACAGGTCGAGCCAAGGGGTGCGTGTTAAGTGAGTTGACACTTGATACGTGCTTTTTTGACGCGAGCATTATGCATGAGTTTGCCGGGAGGGTGGATCTTGATGAGCTGGTCTCTTTGAGGTTGAGGCATAGCTTCAAGCCTTCTGTGGTCAATGAGCTTTTGCGTTGGAAGTGGGGGAGCTTGAAGGAGCTTGAGCTTCTTGGGGACTTGCTTCGTGTGGAAGATGTGAACCTGTTGCTGATGAGTGATTTGTGTCATCAGCTCAAGTCCATTCGACTGGGGCATCTGCTTGATGCACGTGAGGATACAATTACTGGGCTTTATGGTAACTTGTTGAATTGGATGGAGAATGTTCGTCCAATGAGGTTGTCGTTGAGTCGGTTTTGGTTCTCACCCGAGATGTTGCATCAACTGGCGACCTCACCTGCCGCCGAGTATGTGGAGCATCTTGATGTGCGCGACAACGTCTTGACTGTGTCGCATATGAACGCGCTTTTTGGGGAGGATTCAAGGTGGAAGCGACTGACCCATCTCAGGATAGGGAGTGGTCAGGAGTCAAGCGCGGACGATCTTGTGGACGTGTTGGAGCGCAGCAATGTGAGCGCACAGCTTGAGTTTTTGGACATCAGTAAACTGCACGTGTTGCCTTACACGCAGATGAAGTTACTTGCTCGGTTACGGTTTCCTGCGCTGCGTCATCTTGCGCTGTCTTATGTACAGTTCTCGACCGAGTTTTTTATGGGAGTGTCAGACCTTCTGGAGAAGAAGAACGAGCTTGGCCACGACGAGGATGTGCCATGGCAAACGCTTCTGGTGAAGCGAGCTACCTTGTATGATGTTAAAGATCTTGAGGGTTTGCATCAGTTTCACTCAAAGTCCTCTTCATGGTGGAGTGAGCTGTGGGACGTGCAGATTGAGATGTTGCGCAGCCGAAGTTATGTGCGCACATCCAGGGGGCAGTTGTGGGGAGAACTGCTAAAGATGGATGAGCACCACCTCTTTGATTTGTCGGATGAGGTGTCTGCTAAAAACTCCATGATTGAGAGGGTTTGGAGGACTTCTCTTGCGGATAACTTGTGAGGGGACAGTGTGTGGCGTGATTGGGGGCAGATCTTTTTGTCGAGACACACGTTGATTAGAATAAATCCTGAACGCGAGTCGTTTATGGAGAGATCGCGGATGTGACAGCTGGAGGTTATGATGTATGAGGGACAGGAGCTTGCGGTAACGCAACAACAGAGTGAGATTCAGAAGAGGAGAGAAGAGAGCTACGACATGCAGGCGTACAGGAAGATGCCTTTTTTCACTGCATTGTGGGCAACGCTTGGGCTCTCCATTCTGGCTGGTTTTGTGATTGATGGCGGCTCGATCCTCGCCTCGATGAAGGAATCGTGGTTTATTGTGATTCCATTTGTCACAGGCGTGTATGTATCAAGTTATGCGCTTGGTGGGGTGATGGCGCGTAAGAGGATTCGTGAGAACTTCTTTATCAGCCTGGTGATGAGCTTTCTCGTCTCCGAAGGCGTGTTATTCATCGGCAGCGTGCTCGCCGCGATTGGTGCGTTCATCGGCGGAGAGACCGATATCTCGGGCATGCTGGGCGCACCTTTTATTATGGTGATGTTTGGTTCCATGTTCTGTCTCCCTCTCGCGCTGGGCATGGGAACACACATCCGTGCGTGGAGCGCGTTTGCACAAAAGAGGGAGCAGAACAAGTTATTGAAAGAGGAGCTTCAGAAGAACGCCTCTAATCCTCCAAATCAAGGTTTGCTAGCTCAATCTCATGTCCGTTGAGGTTGAGCACGATTTGCTCATCTTCAGGCCGCACAGATGCACTGTCTAACAGCTTGTAGTATGCGGATTTTTTGAACCTTGCCTTGAACTCGCCATTTTTGATCTTGCAGTAAAGTCTGCCTCCAGGCTGATAATCCAGAGAGTGTATATCAAGCTCCTCCTCAGTTTCGTCGCTGAGGTGGAGCTTTATTGTATCTTCTCCTGACTCCAGCTGTTCGACGAAGAACGCAGCGTCTTCGACCTCAATGGGGTAGGTAAATGGAGGGATGTCGAGCACCCAGGTTCCGCCATCGGTGCGGGCGATGCTACGAGAAAAGAGCTTGATGATTTTCTTGTTCTCAAAGTCCATCCCCTCGTGTGTCCATGCGCCATTGGCGTGGAGCTTGATTTCTTCAAGACTGCGTCCGCTGGCGAGGAAGTTGCGTACAATTTCAGGCAAGCTGGGATCGATTTCTTCGGGCTTAAATGTTTTCATAATGTATTAACGTGTTGAAAGGTTAAATAGATTTAATGTGTATGTAAGGGTCTGAATTTATTTTGTTATTCTGCTTTTTTGAGTTCAGCAAAGTAAGGGCGCTGGGTGGTTTTTAACGTGTACACTGCGTGGTCCAGCGGGTAGTCAGCCTCGCTCCATTTGGTCTTTGCAAGGTCGTGAAGTGCTTGCAGTTTTTCGGTGTCCTTGTCGCTGGCATCGACAAACAGGAGGAGATCTTTTGAGGGCATGGCAAAGTGGAATGTGGGTTCATTCAATTCGATGAAGAACACATCGGGGAGCACGAGGCTACGTGCAGCGTCATAGCCATCGCCCTTGCTGACCTGTTGAATGTCTGGGTGAGATGCGTCTTTTGCCCTGTCGAGGTGGGCATCGCGTGTCCTGTGAAAGAGCATACTGCGTGCGGCGCTGAAGATCCTGTCGGTGGTCGAGCCCCAACGCTCGACGAGATCCTGTGTGAGCGGGCGAGTGCCACGGTTCAGGGAGAGATAGACGACCTGGATGAGGCCGCGCTCTTCGTTGAAGTGTTCGTACCAGGGTTTGACACCAAGGACGGCTTCCACGCCGAGGATAAAGGTGTCGACCTCGACATTGGAGAGCATGCCACCTGCGACCTCTTCGTATTCCACGGTGTCAGCGGTGGAGAACTTGGATTCACCCATGGAGAGGACCACGCCGCTGACATAACCACCAATGAGTTGTTTCATACGTGTGGGATCAAGAGGGGACTCCTGATCGAGGCGATCAAACAGTGGGAGCGGATCGATGTTGACCTTGTTTGCGGTGAGTCCTTTGCCACTTGAGAGGTTGAGTGTATCGGCGATCTGAGTGACAGATACACGTGATGATTCAAGGGCTTCGGTGAGTGTTTGTGTGTAGTCTTTATGGTGTGTCATAATTTTTTCGGTGGTGGGTGTGCAGGGCTACAACAGGAAGAATGTCTTCACATCAAGGATGCAATCAAGTCTGCTATAGGTGTCAAGAATTGTCCTCAATGTCAGCGATTGCGTCATCGATGGACAGTCCAATGAGGGTAAACTGGTGAGGATAGCGCTCCTGGAGTTGCGCTTCTTGTGCAGTATTGATGCACCATTGTTTTGCTGCGTCACGATCCTCGGGGGAGTTTGGCTCCACTGCAAGGAGGTAGTCTCTGGAGACGATGGCGGCGAAGCCATCTTCACGTGATGCGTTGATATCAAAATCGGGGAGGAGAATGGCGCGTGTGGCACCGAGCCCCTCGGTGGTGATGTAATGACGTGCCTTGCCCCAGGGGTGTGTCTCTTTGGTGGGTTTGATTTTATAGGATTGGTAGAAGAGCATGTATCGAGCGTCTGCGATGATGCGTTCGCGATCAAGGTTGCAGAGCTTTGCATCTTCCACGGTCATGATGTGGAAGTACTTTCCTACTTCGAGGGCGAAGATAATGTCAAAGTGTGCGGAGAACGGTTCATGGAGCAGTGTTTTGCCCTGTGCCTTGAGGTTGTGCTCAAGTTGTTCTCGCGTGGATGTGGGGACCAGTCGAGGGAGGCGTTCTCCATAGGAGGAGGGGACATCCTTTTTCTGGTACGCAGGTGTTTGATTGATGGGGAGGCGTTCAAGTTCGGGAGTCCACTCGACGAGCTGTTGGTCGAGGATAAAGCGAGCTGCCAGTAGATTTGCTGTGGCGGCTTCTCGTTCCTGATGCGTTAAATTATCAATGGAATCAAAGTGATATGTGAATGGTGCGGAGAGATGTTCACGACAGATCCTCTGATTTTCCATGTCAAGTTGTAGACCAAGTCCCCGAGCAAGCCGAAGGAGAGGGAACACCTTGGGTGTATCTTCTTCTTCCCTGGCTTGCTCAGTGGTGCGTTGTGGTGGCGTAGTACGCGAGGTGGTGTGCACGGTCTCCCTGTAAGCCTGTGAGGTTTGTTTGGGAGGCGTGACAATGCTTGGAATGAGTGTACGTACGATTTGGCCAAGTTCTTTTAGCATGAGCGGTATCCAGTGTGGGGCATAAAAAAGGAGTGCTCTGACTCAAGCGTTTTTGGGGAGTTCTTCGGTGAGTACATGTTGACGCCAGGGTTGGAAGCCTTCCTCGTAGCTTTCAAAGAGGTAGGTCTCAATTTTTGCGAGGCGTCCTTCGTCGATGTGGTAGATGTTGAACTTGCCGCCAAAGGCTTCTTCGCGGGCGTGCGTGATGCTTGTGCTTCCTGCCTCACAGATGTGGAGGGTACCAGGGGAGCCAAGGTGTGGGAGTGTGCCTTCGTCGTAGTAGT
>CATLTV010000254.1 GCA_950059285.1 uncultured Pseudomonadota bacterium
CCTGTCGCCCCCGATGGCTTCAGTTCCATGGCATAATCATGACGTTAGGCCGCGCTCTCATCATCCTTTTGCTTCTCTTTCCATGCCTTCCAACGCGCGATCATATCCTGCACATGTGCTGCTCGTGGTTCGTGCTCCTTGTAGGTCTCAAGCTCCTTGGACCATGACTCAAACACATCAAGAGGAACCTTGCTCACATCCTCTCCTGCTGCATCACGCTCACAACGCGCGGCAATGTAATCAAGAATGTCACCCTTCTTCAGACCAGTCTCCTTGAGCAAGACATAGACGCGACGACGCAGATACTCTCGACGGAGTTCATTGGCTGTATCACTTGACTTGTGCTGCGGTGCGTCATTCATCGTCATCGTACGTTGTCCCTGACTTGCGCTCGCGGCAATTCTTTGTTTGCCATTGATGGCGCTGGTCTGAACCACGCTCTCTTCCTGCTCAACCTCCTCGTTCTGCCCCATCGATCCTTCGATCTTCTTACGGATCACGCTCAGATCAGCCTCTTCATACATTTCTAGCTTGCCCGAACGATCTTTGGCCTCATAGGAGCGACTCTTTCCTGTCTGCAAGACCCTCTTGAGGACACCTTCGGAGTTCTGCTCCACCCTCAGGGCAAAGACCTCATCAAAGAGATAGGCAATGTTTAATGTCAACTGTCGACCAGGTAACATGGGCGCAAACAAGGTCCGCCCCTCCATCTCCTCTCGGCCCTGCTTGGCGATCATCACCACGTGAAAAGGCAAGTTCCTGAACCCTCGCAACAGATCAAATACAGTGTCTGCCATCTCTCCATACGCGCGGCGTGCGTCACGACTACGCAGCTTCTCACCTTGCAAGACCACCTCGGCGATCTCGGAGATCGAATCCAGACACACCCACCTGTAATGATGCTCACCCTTTTTTAAAAACTCGTACACCTCGTAGACTTCACGGATCGAGGTCACTTGCACCACATCAATGTCCCACTCGCGGATCGATAACAAGCCCCCCTCCGCACTGATAATGAGCGTGTGCTCCAGCTCACCTGTCGTCGCACAAAGCCTCGTCTTGCCCGCTCCAGGAGGACCATGCACCAGTATCTTCAAACCAAAATCCTCCACAACCTGCTTTGTACTCTTGATCTCCACAAACCTCTCCTGACATCTTGATCATCAACCTCATCTCATCCTTGAACCTCACGCCTGTTCCTCATGGCCTCACTGTCCCTGGCTTTTTCAACCATAGCAAAACACTGAACATAAGTTCAATACAAAAATAAAGGGGCGGTCTGTTGCGAATGCAACAGGCCGCCCCTTTATTTTTGTATTGAACGACAGGACACTCTTAATCAATCCCATACACATCGGAAGTAGAGGCGATTACACCAGGTGATACGTTGCCTGCATGGTCATAAGCACACACCCTGAAGGACACATCACGACCATCCGTATCCACAACAACCTGCTGGGGAGCCTCTCCCTGATACACCACAACCTCTCCAGGCAAGCCAAAGCAACTTGGAGCGCGCTGACCAAACTTCATGAACACGGCATACCCACTGACGCCCGTGCCAGCATCCGAGGCAGAGGTGAAGTCAAGCTGCATCGTGGAGCCAGACTGAACCAACGTCGCATCACCATCCTCTGGCGCAACACGATCCAACACCACCTGCTCAACCCAAACATCCTCGGTCACTTCACCCGCATCGCTCTTGAAACGTATCCTCAACTCATACGCACCATCCTGTGCAGGAAGCATCACAAACTTGAACCATTGATAACTCTTCCAACCACTCACGCACACATCGCTGTCTGGAGCACCCGCTGTGACCACATCAATACACACCTCTGACACAACCGCACCATCCACGCCCGAGACAAAGAAAACCGCAGGCACAAACCTGAACCATGTCCCGACACGATTCCAGTTCACGACAATGTCTCCTTCCACCGCAAAGCTGCTCTCCTCAACGACGGCCACCGCTGCATCCTGTCCCACAGTCACCGAGCTTGTGCCCACGCTCACATCCATGAAGCGCTCCTGCTCCACAACGTTCTCAGACACCTGGACGACAACCTGACCTGCACCAAAGACACTTCCTCCCGCACCCTGAATCACACCCCAGCTCTCAGAGAGCGATGCGGTCCACTCACAGTGGTCATCCGTGATGACATTCACCACCACATCACCACCACTTGCAGCCACTCGCGACGTACCCACAACCTGCAATTCATCCCCCCCCGCAGGCAACCCCTCATCAAACACAGCCGAGAAATCAAGCCGCGAGAACGACTCGTTGCTGCGACTATCAATCACCTTTGGAGAGCGCTTCAACCTCGCGATCTGCTCCACCACGCTCTCACCAGGATACTCCTCCTGAATCACGGCAAATGCACCCGCCACAAACGGTGCCGCCTGCGATGTGCCACTCATCACGTACCCACCACCACTGACTGATACGCCTGGAGCAAGGAAATCAATAAAGGATGTCGTGTTACTAAAACAGGCAACCTGATCTGCGTCCGAGGTCGCATCCGCACAGGAGCTGTAAATCACGCCGCCAATGCTCCTGTCATACACCGCACCGACGCTGACCACATCAGGATCACACGCTGGAGCACCCATGCTCCCCACATACCCATCGTTGCCCGCAGATGCTACCGCCACAATACCCGCCTGACGCACGCTCTGAAGCCCCGCTGAAAACACTGTATTTCCACAAGAACTTGAGAACTGACCTGCACCAAGGCTCATATTCACGACACCAATATTGTAGGTCTGCTTGTTCTGAACCACCCAGTTTAACGCACTCAAAATATCTGTGGAGCTGGCCACATCATCATCAAACACATCCAGCGCCACAATGTCCGCACCAGGCGCTGTACTCAACACAATCGATGCCACGTTGCTACCATGTCCATGCGCGTCATCCTCACCATCATCAGGTGCAAAATCCTCTGCATATACCACCGCACATCCTGCGGCACCTGCACTCGCGCACGAGCCAAAGTCCGAATGTGTAAAGTCCACGCCTGTATCAAGCACAGCCACTCCCACGCCCTGACCAATGCTACCTCGCTGTGCAGCAAAGTCCTGCTGAATAAAGGGCAAGGCTGAACTCACATGCCTGTAAAACTTCTCGTTCTCATAGACCTCAACAAGGTTTGTAATACGCTCCAACTTCTTGAGATCCACTGCGGCCACACCACGCACATGCACCACAGGAAACGCATCAAAACCGCTGACATCAACTTCAGCCTCATCCCCCAGCACACCCTTGATATACGCAAGCTTCAACGCATCCACGCGTGGCTCATTGAGGACCAACACAAGCTCCTTGAGCTCACCTCGCTGAATGCGTCCCCTCAGATCCGCTGCGCCATAATAGATGCGCACATCATCACTGTCGGTGCTCTCGCTGACTCGTGTCATGCCCACCTGCTCCTCCTCGGATATACATGCTGAAAGGCACAGGTTCTGAATCATCGCCACCGCTATAAAACCTAAATATCGTCCTGACTTATATCGTAAATCAAACATGCCATTTCTCCTTATGTCTGGCCTGGTTCCCCAATCACTTACAACGCTCTGAGGTCCCCCTGAATATCGGCCTGGAGATGGCTTGCATTTAATAGACAACTTAATCAGACACACCACTCAAAAAGCATACAATTCAACCACTTGAAAACAAATCACTTCCCTCCCTGTTGACCTCGCGCTGAAGGTGCACAAACTTCATCTGCCCAACGATGAAACACACCTCACTTCAAGGAGATCTATCCCATGGCTCAAGTCACCCTTAAATCAAACCCCATCCACACCAACGGCGACCTTCCCGAGACAAACACAAAAGCTCAGGGATTCACGCTGACCTCGGAATCACTCGAAGAAGTCACACTGGAAAACTTCCAGGGCAACAAACTCATCCTCAACATCGTCCCAAGTATCGACACGGGCATCTGCGCCATGAGCGCTCGTAAGTTCAACGAGCGCGCCACTGCCATCGGCGACGCCAAGGTCCTCACCATCAGCAAGGACCTCCCCTTTGCCATGAAGCGTTTCTGCGCAGCAGAAGGCATCGACGATGTCGTCATGCTCTCTGACTTCCGCAACTCCTTTGGTGATGATTATGGTGTCCTCCTTGTCGATGGACCCATGAAAGGATTGCTTGCACGCTCCATCGTGGTCCTGAACTCCAAGCACGAGGTCGTCTACACCGAACTTGTCCCCGAAATCGCTCAGGAACCAGACTACGACAAGGCCATCAACGCACTTGAAAATGCGGACTAAAATGTGATGAAGCAAAAACACGTCCTGTGCGTCATATAAAAAGAAGAGGGTTGCTCAATCTTGAATTGAGCAACCCTCTTCTTTTTCATAAGAAGATTGGCTAGAATGATACGGAGACAGTCTCACCCACACATCAACAGCATGGACTCCTAATGATACCTCACAGGATACGCACATCACTCCCATTCGTTGCACTCCTCATCACACTGCTCTCATCCTGTGTGGAACCTCCACAACCCTATGATCGTCAGGACATACCAGACGCAAGCACAGATATGCCCCCTGTCACCACAGATATGTCTCCCGATCAAACCCAGGATCTCAACCAGTCCGACACCTTCACCATTATCATTGGTGATGCTGAGCAAACTCCTCTCTCCTTCCCTCAAAACCTCATCTCCCCCCTCCCCATCCAGGTCCTCGACACCAGCGGGAGCGCCGTTGACGAAGATGGCAACCCGTACCCCTTCACAGTCACTGTGACAGATGCCCTGTATGATAAGGTTGACCAAACCATCACACCACTCAAAACAGGTACACTGAGCATTACAGTCACCACCAATGCAGGTGGGTCCATGCTCACCAAAACCCGTGAGTTTCAAGCAGTAGAGGATGATCCAAGGTTCACCATTCCACGCATCATCAGGCTCCCCAAACACGATGAAGCAGAGTTTGCCTTTGATGACTTCCTACAAGTCCAACAATACCCTGCTCCATTCATGTCTCTGAGCCAATGGCAAGCTCGCCGCTATCAACCCGTAGATATAAGCCTGACCCCCTCTGAAGGCACCACAATCGCCCTCACTGATGCTATTGATAATAACATTGGCTCACGCAACTACACGCTCTCCATAAACATTCCTGGTAGAGACCAACAAACACATCCCATCATCGTTGAGACCATCAACCCCAACACCCTCTCATCAGGCAAACACCACCGATGCCAGAGCACATACTCCGACTCACAGACCACACTATGCTTTGGTGAAAACACTCACGGACAACTGGGCAACAACACCACACAAGATTCACTGTCACCCACACCTGTCACACTTGTTCAAACCGAAGCGGATTACCTCTTTGAGCCACACACCTCACACGAGCATGTGTGCGCCCTCTCAAACGAACTTGATATCTACTGTTGGGGAAGCAACTCACACGGGCAAAGCTCAAATACTTCAGACAGCAATCAACCCACACACATTCTCACCCCCACTAAAATTACTCCACCAACCACCATTCTTTATCCTGACTCATATGAACTCGCATCCTACCAAAACACCCATTTTCGATGGGCACAGGTCACCACAGGACGAGCACACTCATGCGGACTGTCCATCAGAGGAACCGTGTATTGTTGGGGAGACTCAAGCTTGGGTCAGCTTGGGTGGACCCAAAGCTGGGTAATAGATAAAAGCGCAGACACAGAATTCCCTCCAATTCAAACACCTGCAACACGCCAGTACAAACAGATCAGCGCTGGCGCCGACCACACCTGTGGTATCACAACCCAGAACCTCCTCTTCTGTTGGGGCAGTAATAGGCACAAACAGATTAATGCAAGCAATAATGCATCTACAATCCCCACTAAAATCAACCTGCCTGACGACACGAACACCACATTTGAACGTGTCTGGACAGGTCCCTACAACACATGCGCAAAAACCCTGCCCGATGGAGACATCTTCTGTTGGGGAGACAACACCTATGGGCAAATCCGCCCTGGAACAGCTCCTCTGGATGGCGACACAACACTGATCAAACCAACCCTGCTAAACGTACCACACGATGCGCTCACACACCTCTCGTTAGGAAAAACACATAGCTGTAGCATTTCAGCAAAACCAGACGTAACCACATTTAAATATGTCACGCGCTGCTGGGGAAGCTCCCTCTCAGGCGCACTTGGTCAAGACCCGACACCTGGCGACACCACAGAAGCTGGCATCATCCCCGTTTCAGGCTTCTATAATGGTGCTGACCCACTCCCCAACTTTGCACTTGATGACACCGCACTTATCTCTGTAAACGATGAGTCCACTTGCACATTCAGCACAGAAGGCTCAACACCAGGCTCTCGCACATGTTGGGGAGCACAAACAAAAGGCCAACTTGGAGACAACAACAACGCGCTGGTCTCACCAAGCAATGCCACACCTACACAGATCGAAGGCTACACATTTGCTGATGAAAATGACCTCAAAAAAATTCGCCCATCACTCTCTGAACTGAACACGTGCATCCCCGTACTCGATCCAGATGCCGAAAACAAACTCAAGCCAGTGTGCTGGGGCGCATCCATCTTCGGACAGGGTGGTATGAACACCCCCCAAACCATTCAAACCTATGACAACTCACAACCCATCAACCAAAGATACGCCAGAGCTAACTACAAATCATCTCACCTTGTAGCTGCACACCACAAGCAATGCACCATCAAGGAAAACGCAGATGTCTTTTGCTGGGGCCTTGATCCAAGCACACCTGAAATCCACCAAAAACCAGTGAAATTATTCGATCCCGCTGAAGCGAGCAACATCATCCATCTCGCCACATCAAAAGATGTAACCTGCGTCTGGACCGATCAACCTCAAAATGACAGTGCCACCATCGCAACCTGCTTTGGTGACTCACGCCTGGGTGCCCTTGGTGCCGACATTGCTGACGAAGAAACCTTCCATGCAATCAAGGCAAACGATATTGTTGAAGCTGTCGTTTTCACCCTCACGGAGCTCCAACTGGGCGAGCGTACAGGATGCCTGCTTGCTCAGGTGGCTGATGAACAACAACTCTGGTGCTGGGGTGATGTCAACGCACGTCTTGGCCTGACGGGCGACGAGTTTGGTCTGCGCAAAGTATGGTCACAAAACAGCAGCTCTGATCTCCATATCTTCCATAACCTTCAGGTCGGTGATGACTTCGCCTGCATGATCGCCGAAGACAATGGCCTGTACTGCATTGGCACACCACCACTTGCAACCAGTGCGCTCCACACCGAGAACGAAACCACTCCCCCCTTTACGACCCCAACACGCATCCTCCAAAACATGCCTGTCCGTCAGCTTAGCATCCGCAACAACACAGCCTGTGCCCTGCTCTCAGGTAGCGCTAGCATCGTCTGTTTTGGAGATAACACCTACGGCCAGGCTGGCGCATTCGCAGGCGCCATGCCCGAACCACACATGATAGACAACCTGTACATCAATGGTGACTCCCCCTTGACTGTCCCCACCAAACTCGCTGAAATCTACAGCGTCAATGTGGGCGAAAAACATACCTGCATCACAGGCAAAACGACGATAAATCAACAGTCAAACACACTGACACTACAGTGCTGGGGCCTTGATACACACACACAAACCTCTATCGTGAGTGAGAATGCCCTCCTCACTGGTCATATCACCCATACACCAAGGGTAGACTGAGCAAGAAAGGGAGAGGGGGCGGCCAAAAATCGAAGATTTTTGGCCGCCCCCTCTCCCTTTCTTGCGGTTACTTGACCAGCGCCTTCGCTTCATCCACGCTTGCTGCACACCGAAAACCAAAGTGATGGTATGGCTTGTTACTTGGCACATTCGCTCTTCGATGAAACCCTGTCCCGTGCGAGGCGGGCCAGTACCACGAGCCCCCCTTTAACACGCGTTTCCTGTGTCCCTTACACGTCGTCTCTCCATCACAAGGCCCCTTCGGGTCCACACCCTTGCACGCCGCACCACAGCTCTCAAAATCATCGCTGTACCAGTCAAAAACCCACTCCTCGGCGTTGCCTACCATATCATACAGGCCGTACCGCCACGCAGGCTTGCTCCCCACATCAAAAATTCGACCTGCCTCGGGTTTGCTCCCTGGCTTTTTGACCCCACACGCTCGACCACGATCATCCATAATCACCGCCTCCTTGCATGTCGCGTCACTATCCCCCCACGGGTTCAACTCGCCCGCATCCCCACGCGCCGCCTTCTCCCACTGCGCCTCCGTTGGAAGATGCTTCCCCATTGCCTTGCAATACGTCACCGCATCATACCAACTCACCCCCGTAATCGGCTGCTTGTCACCGTGATACCCACGATACCTTGGCCCTGCCTCCTGACACTTCCCAGCCTTGACACAAGCCTTGTATTCTTTGTTAGTCACCTCATACTGATCCATGTAAAATGTCGTGAGCCATATCTTTTCTGCGGGGCGTGCATTCTTATCCTTTTTGTCCACGCCGCGCATAAATGGACCACCCTTGATGCATGACATTCCCTCAGGCGCGTCCTCACAGGCATGCTCCACATAACCCTCGGGCACAGACACCTTCACATCTGATGCCTTCTCCTCAGCCCCAGGAGGCTCGGCATAACCCGAACGCTCGGATGTGCCTAGCCACACCAACACACTCGCACTACATAACGCCGCACAAACCCACCTCTGCATACCTGAACCTCTCATCACGCACCCTCCTGTCTTATGCTCAAATCAACCCCTTACATGTACATCAATCTCATCACGCTGGCACTCCTGTTTTTCTCGGCCTGCCAACACCCCACGCCTCACGAACCTCTCAAAACACAAAAAAAACACCCCACGCAAACCACTGAATCAAAACAAGAAAAAACCACCGCCACACATACAAAACAAACAGATGCTCTTCTCACACCACCACAGCCTAAACAAGAAGAGCCCACATATACCGTTCATACCACCCTCCCCACACCGCTCCAACAATGCCCCCCTCTTGATGATATCTTCATCTCCAGAGCTCTCCCAAAAGAACATGATCAGCTCACACCAA
>CATLTV010000255.1 GCA_950059285.1 uncultured Pseudomonadota bacterium
TGTCGAGCGCATGTGTAATCGTTGCCCATGGCGCGGTGATGCTACCGTTGCCAGCACTATCATCACCATCCACAGCAACGTAGTATACTGTCCCTTCAGGAGCTACATCTGGCATACAACCCGAAGCCGGGGGTTGCGCCATGTCTTGATGGTCCATATCCATGGTTGCATCGTGTGATGCATCCATGTCTACGGCACCCACACTCATATCAAGACCCGCATCCTGTTGCGACGTGTCCATGTCAGCACGCATATCGAGGTTTACACGCATATCTCCCACAGTCACACCAGCCATATCGTGCGCCAAGGCCATATCGTCAGCAGCGCCCACCTCAGACGAGGAAGAGCACCCACACAACACAAGAAGGGCACACACAGAGGACCACACAACCCCACGACCTGGTGTCCTGAAATTCACAATTAACATCACATGACTCCTGTATAAAACGCGCCAAATCACCAGCGCCTGTACTCAAACGTAAAATAAGCTCGGCATATTGAACCATGCCCATCACATCAAACGCAAGCGCTCACCAGGCCCATTCTGACGTTTTTAAGCGACGCAAAAACATGCACATCATCCCTCGAAAGCTGTCCAGAACGCTCAAGATGTGTTAGCATGGTGCGCCAAGCAACATGACATACACATCGATTTCACACCCTGGAATTTGCCATGAAAAAAGTCGTATTCGAAGGAAAGACCTACGAAACCAAGCCGCAAGAGACGATCCTTGATACGCTGATTCGAGGAGGGGCCAATGTCCCATTTTCTTGTAGAAAAGGCTCATGCCACACCTGCATGATGAAGGCTCTTGATGGCACGCCCGATCCATCGGCGCGTAAAAACTTCAAGTCAGACGTGCTGGAGCGTGGTTACTTCCTCCCCTGCAAGAGCATTCAACACACAGATATGGTGATCTCCAGACCAGATCCTCATGATGTCTTTACTCGCTTATTTCTAAGCGAACGCGTGCAGTGCTCTCCCACAGTATGGAAGCTATCTTTTGAGTCAGAAACCGCTCTGGAGTGGCGCGCAGGCCAGTTCGTCAACCTGTACCATGGCGAAGATCCGACAATTGCACGCTCCTACTCTCTGGCAAGTATTGCAGAGCACGACTACTTCCTGGAATTTCATATCAAGGTGATCCCTGATGGCAAACTGAGCAACTGGCTGGTGAACACACTCCAACCTGGCGACATCGTGGACGCACAAGGCCCTCTTGGAGACTGTACTTACGCTCTTGACGACACACAGACCCCCATCAGACTCATTGGCACAGGCACAGGATTAAGCCCCCTGATTGGTGTCGCGCGCGATGCCCTGCTCTCGGGTCATCAAGGGCCTGTAGCCCTCTTTCACGGCGCACAAAACGACAGCGAGTTCTATCTGCGAGACAAACTCAATGAGCTGGCCGAAAAGCACGATAACTTCACCTACACCGAGGTACCTCACAAGGAAGGCTCCCTCTTCACCGATCTACTCACACAGGCATTTGATGAAGCCGATGAGAGCACACAGGTGTACCTCGCAGGCAGCCCCCTCATGGTTCATAAAGCACGTGTGATGGCAACCCTTCAGGGCATCGGCCGTGCGCAGATTAAAGCCGATCCTTTTGAGCACTCAAATTCCTTTGTACCCAATGACAAGGCCACGCTCGATTCGCTTGAACCTGACATGGAGCTCTGGGAAGCCCTCGACGAGGGCAAGGGCCTTACAGCCATTCTGAATGACTTCTACACACGAACCTATGCCGATCCGTTACTCTCCCCATTCTTTCACAACGTGACCAAACAACACGCGATCGCAAAACAATACGCATTTCTGAGGCTCTGTATCACAGGAGGCGGTCAGTTCCTCGGCCTCTCCCCCTACAATGCACACCACTGGATGGTCATCTCGGATGAACTCTTTGACTATCGAGAAGCCCTCTTTGATGAGTGTGTTCGACGCTACGGACTTGAGCCCAGACTACAACACCGATGGGCTGCACTACATGAACGATTCCGACCTGCGATCGTCAAATCCAAAGCACGTGGGATGATCATCGACGGCGAGGAGATCATCAAGGAAGGCTTTGTGGAAGAGGTCATCGTTGTGGCAACCGTATGTGATGGATGCTTTGAAGAGATCTGCGAAGGCGATCGCGCGAGACTCCACCAACGCACAGGCAAGCTATATTGCTCTAACTGCGACGCCGTTGACGTCATGTAAACCACTTAAACACAAAACAAAACACCAAAGACAGGGCCCGTTCAATGTCACATTGAACGGGCCCTGTCTTTGGTGTTTTATGGTCTAAACAAACTGGCGTTGTTGAACCACCACTCGACCATCACACCAAGATAATGCGAGGTCAGCGCGCCATTGCTGTCCTGATAATCAAGGCGAGGATCTTCGCCGGGCAACAAGCGCACAGCCGAGGCGTTGAGGTTGCTGCGCGTGTAAAGAATGCGCACCTCTGGGCGATTATACATCCCCTTCTGCAAGCGGAAGGATTGCATCACAGAAAACTTGGACACCACAGGGACTTCATACTGATCGGTCACGCCTGATGGCCCTGCTGGACGACGAAGCTGATAGGAATACTCCACACCAGGATGAATCATGTCCGTCACGTACACATGCATCCTCGCTGCGGCGATTGCCTCCCAGTAATCATCAAAGTCTTCACTGTCGCGGTCGGCATCCTGGAAATACTTGTAATAAGAGCCGACCAGCAAACCTGCATAAGGCGTCTCGATATCAGCGGATAATGCAAACATTCTGGAGCGTGCACCCTCACTTGTTTCGTTCAGGTTTACCCCTGTGGGCACGCCAAACTCGCCATATGCAGCAAGATCGTTGGCTTGCACATAAAACATGTTCGCAAAACTTCCCTTGAAGAAGCCCTCTCCCTTCCAGACACCAAGCTCTGCCCCAAGCTTACGACCTTTCTCGGCAGGAACTCGCTCCTCACCAATGCCATCGCTCTCGCGACGTAAACCTTCTGGCAACTTGTGATCCTCGGCATACGCCACAAGCTTGACGCCAGCCTTGGGTGAGCCATCCTCTCTTACTGACAACCACACATCCTGCTGAATGCGTGCAGAAGAGATGATGCGCTGGCGATTCAAATACACCACATCCTGAGTGCCAAACTCAAACCCTGGCACCTGAACCACCTGCAACTGGAATGGATCATCAAGTCGTGAACTACCACCGTGAATCTTGACCTCACTGCGACCCACGCCTGTCCAATCATACGAAGCATAACCGCCGCCGCCCACGGTGTTCAGGTTATCCAGCGGCCAAAAATCAAGCAGGTAAATATCATCGCCACGATACATCCTTGATCCGCCCCAGAACCCGAGCGTCAAACCATTGGTCTTGTAACCCATGTCAGCATAAAGGTTTCTCAGCGCGATCGACTGGTCAAACGATCCCGTGTAATGAAATAGATTATCACCCAACGCCAGCGTGCTCACCACCTGAGCATAGGCCTTGCGCTGCGAATCCTCGTCAGAGCGACGCACGAACAACTGCTGAAACTCAAGCTCCGCGTAGTTGTATTCATCCACGCGGCTACCATGACTCACCACGTTCACTTGCTCGGGACGACCTCCCCTGAAGTCCGTCGCGCCACGTACTCGCCCATAAGAACCAAACGTGAACTGTGATTCGACCTTGCCCCAACCTGGGCGAGTGACAGCGCTGCTGTCATCAACATCCTCACTGGGCTCAACCTCGCGTTGACCAAGGTTCTCTTCCTCACTCACAGGCTGCGGCGGCACGTCAGGCTCTTGCGTGATGACAGGAGATGCCTCTTTCGGGCTCACCTTGACTGGCGCAACCTCTGGCTCATCGACAACAGATGTAGGATCATCGACGACAACCTCGTCGCCAGACAGCTCGGAACCCTGATCTTCTGTACCAGAGAGCGTACCTTCAGACTCGGGCGTGGTCGCCTCCACGTCATCAGAGCTGACCTCGCCATCCTGAGCAAAGGACACCGATGCGCACAATGTTAACGCACAAAAACAGACTAGCCCCACACCATATACTTTACGCTCAATGCCCACGCTTACACTCCTTCATCACTCACAAGGTCGATCCCACCTGAACGGACTCGTCTTTACCTGAATCGTTTCACATACAACGCGGGGTCCATACCGCGAGACCAGCGCACAAGAACCTGCACAGCCCCCTGGTAAGGAGGGTTCTGGTCCAGGTTCACATGAGTCCACACATCCTCAACCTCACACACCTTCGTCTGGTTCTGCCACTTGACGAGGATGTGCTCGCCGACCTCTGGAACTCGATATATATGTTTTGGGCTTGAGCTATTCAGCGTCAGCGTTGCATTCTGATCAACAAGCAAAATTTGGTATGACATCGCTTCATTTACTCCTGAGAAGACATTGATTTGACATACAAAAGGGCCACCCAAACACGTGCTCAGGGGACCTCGTCAATGCATTCTATTCACATAGCATAAACTCCCCATCAATACATGTGCGAATACAAAGAACACCTCGCTTCACGCGCTGACTCAAGCATTGAAAACTCCCACTGACTGCGCTAACGTGATCGCCTATCACAGCACATTGCAGCCAAGAAACAGAAAACAACAAAATAAATTCAACAACTTAAGAGCACATCGTGAACATCATCACCAAACTCGTCATTCTTGGCGCAACTCTGCTCCCCTCCCTGGCACTGGCTCAGGAGGATGCAGATAAAAAAGATGCCACCATCAAAACCTACGCTCCTGACTACAAATACGATGACGCATTTGCGCTCAAGACAACTATCCCAGGTGAACGCATCAAGGCTCCCGCTGTAGACCGACGTGATGAGGTCGATCCGATCGGCGTGCAAGGTGCCATGTTCCCCTCGGCACATATCCCCAAAACACACCGCTTTGTGTATCGCAACCACTTGCTCTTTGGGAACCAACTCTCGGCGCGTGTCCTTGACAACCTCATGCTCGATGCGCTCGTGGTCATCTCTCCTGGCAGCCTTGAATTTAATGCTGGCGGAGACATCGACCGAAGACTCGTCGCACAGGCACGCTACAGGCTTTATCACTCACGAAACCTTGATATCGCCATGCAGGGAGGTATCCAGCATCAGAAAGGGCTCTACACATTTGACCCAAGAGTCCTGAGCACACACCTGTCTGGACAGCTCGATTACAAACTCTCCGACATCTTCATCATCAGCGCAGGACTGCTCGGAAACCTCCCCCTCAAGATGAACTACACCTCCCCAAACATTGATAACTGTAAAGAGCGAGACGATCTGGTTTTTGGTGGTTGTGTTGAACCTGGTGAAGGCAGCATCTCCATGCCCAAAGGTGGACGGTTCTTACTTGGCTGGATCGGCATGACACTCTACGCCCCCAAAAACATCTTCCTCAAAGGTGAGATCTTCTCCACGCTCCGACGCGGTACGATATGGGGCATCGAGGGAGCCGTGTACAACAATGAGCCCATCATTACCGAGGTCGCGCGCTACAACAGCACAGACCTACACCTTGGCCCCGTGGAAGGCTCTCCCCTTGGCGTCAACTTTAGCGCGGGCTACACCTACAAACGACTCGCCTTGCAGCTCACGCTGGTCATGCTCCCTGGCGCACTGCCAGAGGTTGATAACCGCGACGCAGGACTTGGTGCACCTCCCCCACATATCTTCCCCATGAGCACGCTTGCCTTATCGTTCTAGCAAGAAAAAGAAGAGGATGGGGCAGCTGATAAATCAGCTGCCCCATCCTCTTCTTTTTCTTGCATGTTCTCTACATTAAACCTTGACGATAAAGGTGCGCATCCCAGGAATGTATCGCCTCCTGTAACACCCTCTTCTCGGCGTCGTAGCTGATCTCCTTGAGCGCCTCGGAGAACGAATACCATCGCACCTCTTCCACCTCATGGTCGTGATCCTCAATGCTCCCCGAGGTGTAACGCATCATATAAAATTTAACGATCTTCTGGATTTTAATGCGCTCGCCGCCACGCTCACCTCTGCGCGTATACCAGTAATCGATCTCGCTGAGCGTGGACAGGATCTCGCCATGACACCCTGTCTCCTCACGCGTCTCGCGTAACGCAGCCTCTTCGGGAGTCTCCTCGGGCTCGATCCACCCCTTGGGTAATCGCCAGCTTGGGTTCCCTCCTCGTGTGGGAACCTGAATAAGGCACACCTCAGATGCGCGGTCATGCTCATCGTACTTGATGAGCACTCCTCCTGCTGAACGCTCTACCTCGTGATCACCTGATTTTCTGGAAGCACTTTTCATCTCGAATGCCCACGTTTTTGTCTCAAATTTCGCTGTGATACCCCTATCACTCAGAGTATCGCACCAAATTACAGTTATAGTGTAATTTTACAGCGAAACACAATCATAAAATCCAATCTCGCCTTCGTCTCTCCCACGAACTCGTTAAATTTTCGAGTAAAGTCGCTTCACTTCTTTGTATAATACATCAAAGAAGCCTTGAAGCTGCTCATCAGTAATCATGAACGGAGGCGACAACGCCAGAATATTTCCATGCACCCCGGATGGGAGCACGAGATAACCTTGACGCCGACAACGATCCATCAACTCGATCGCCGCCGCAGGGTGTGGCTTGCGCGTGTTGACATCGGCCAACAAATCAAGGCCCAACATATAGCCGCGACCACGCACACAACCGATCAGCGAAGGAAACTCTTCAGCGAGCCCCTCAAGGCGAGCCTTAAGCCTGTCTCCTCGCTCGCGAACCTGCTCAACCCACTGCTCTTGCTGCAACACATCCAGCACAGCGCTGGCCATGGCACAACTTAGCGGATTGCCCAGAAAGGTTGACGTATGCACAGCTTCTCCTGACGATGTGCCCCAGCTTGCCATGACCTCCGGGCGTCCCACTGCAGCAGACAACGCCACGCCCCCCCCAAGTGCTTTACCCACACACATAATATCAGGCAACACGCCCTCGTGCTCACACGCAAACATATCACCAGTGCGCGCAAAACCTGTGTAAATCTCGTCGAAAATCAACACGATACCACGCTCATCACACACACGACGAAGCTCCGAAAGAAACCCTTTAGGAGGCTCAACCTCACCACCTCGCCCCTGAATCGGCTCGATCACGATCGCACCAATCGACTCGCCGCCCGATGCAGGACCATCAAGAATCTGCTCAATGTATGTGATGCAACTCCTCGAAATATCCTCGGGTGAGCTATCCAACGACATGCCAAAAGGAGGACGGTACTGATCTGGATACGGCACATGACGTACATGCCCTGAGAGCTGTGATAAAAACGGCTCGCGGAAGTTTGAGCGATATGCCGTCACAGACAGCGCACCATAACCAAGCCCATGATAGCCACCAAAAAAGGAGAGCACGCCAGGTTTGCCCGTGTGTACCACCGCCGTCTTCAACGCGGCCTCAATGGCTGACGCACCCGACAACCCCAGTATGCATTGCGACAACCCCTCGGGCATCACATCCACCAGCCTGTCCAGAAACTCAATCTTTGCATCGCTCGGATACACATCCCCCATCGCATGCACCACGCGACCAAGCTGCTTCTGTGCGGCCTCCACAACCTTTGGATGCGTATGACCAATACCCGCCACGGCAAACGCAGAGGTCAAATCCACATACAGGTTGCCGTCCACATCCTCAACATTTGCGCCCCTGGCTCTGGCCCACACAATAGGGTCCTGACCCACGCCTGTCTCGGCCTTGCGCCTTGCTCTCCTTGCTGTAATCGCAGGACACTCCCCACGCGCCAGACGATCCACGCTCTGCACACTCTTTGGCCCAGGAATCTCTGTCTTGATCTCTGGCAACTCCAGACCTGTTAATTCAACCTGACTCACACGCACTCCTCTTTACGAAAAAAACGACGAAAATAACGAAAATAACAAGATTAACAAATGACTTACTGAACCCAAATAAAATCGGCGTAACCCTGTTTTTGCCAGCGCTCAAACTGCTGCTCGGACACAGCCGTGGGTGCCTTTAAATCTTCTCCTGACGCTGGCGAGCTCACAGGAATTACGGTCAACACGCGGGACGTAGCATCAGGCGTATCAAGCCTGCGCTCAATCCTTGAGGGAATCCCCCACCCATGTATCACATGACCCGAACCTGCGACGATCATCATCAGGTCTTCAGCAGGCGCAGCCTTCATCGCATCTACTGCACGATACGCCATCGTCTCATCCCAGCTCACCTGCGCCTGATAAAAACGCTCAAACATGTCGCGGTCTTCCATCGACATGCCACCATGTGCCTGAAACATCTGCTCAAACCACTGACGATGTGCAGCATGATCAAAATCAAGCTCCTCGGGGAGCAGCGCACGCTCATCGGCATCAAGTCCATCAATACCAACCTGACTGATTTTACGTGAGATTTCACGTGGCGAGTTCAGAGCAATGATGGGCGTCTGCTGTTGCTGTGCATGTGTCCACATCGGGGCGTAAAAGTCTGAAGAATAACCCCAACGGCTATCCCATTCGACGGCCTCAAGCATCTCTGACTCTGAAATCTCTCCCTTCACAAAACGGTCTAGCGCGCCCTGATAAGGCAGTTGAATCATTTCCAGCCCAAACCATACCCGCGATGATTTGCCCTGCATCTTTGCAGCGTGCCACAATCCCTCGTACACCTGCCGCTGTACATCATGATGGAACACGTCATCATGACTCTCACCCACGATGACAAAACGCGCGCTGGAGAGCATCGTATATAATTGCTCAGGTGAGATCTTCTGCCCCGAGTTGAGCGCATAGATACCTGGCTCAAGTGAGGGGGTTGTATCTTGTTGTGTTGCTTCACCATAAAGAGGTGGTTTTGGGTCAGCGAGCATTGGCTTACGCGCGCAAGAAAGCGAAAACGCGCTCAGAAGAACAGCCAACAAAACAAAAACAAAACCCTTAAAATTCAAAAACATACTATCATCACCAGAGAGCAAAAAACGTATAAACCAGCGAGCGGCCCGCTGTGTAAATACACAGTGGGCCGCTCGCTGGTTTGAATCAAGTCTAAAGTGAAACAAGCGAGATGGGGCGGCCTGTT
>CATLTV010000256.1 GCA_950059285.1 uncultured Pseudomonadota bacterium
TTCAGACAGCCACACAAAGACAAGAGGTGCGACCACCACCACAGCCAAGGCGAGGATGGCGCGCAACTGAATACTGCCAAGCCAGGTCACAATCTTGCGCCTGGCCATCTCTGAGGGCCTCTCAGTCGTCACGTTCACCACGCCAGCGGTAACCTGCTCCCACAACCGTCTCGATACGATCAAACTTGGGATCGTATCCCTCAAGCTTACGCCTTAAACGACGAATGTATGTATCCACGATGCGCTCTGCCACAATGGAGTCATCGCCTCGAATTTGCTCCAGAAGTTGCTGGCGAGTGTAGACAATACCTGGGTTACGCGCAAAGACCTCAAGCATTCTGAACTCGGTCAACGTGACCTGAAATAGCTTGCCTGCATAGAACGCCTCAAGACGAGCAGAGTCAAGCTCGAGCTGACCACATATAATCTTGAGTTCATTGGCTTCTTTCATCGCCACTGGCTTACTGCGTGCCACCTGTCTACGCATCAATGCCTTGACCCTCGCCACAAGTACACGAGAGCTAAATGGCTTTGTCACATAGTCATCCGCACCAAGCTCTAACCCAAGCGCCTCATCTATCTCGGAGTCTCTTGAGGTCAACAAGATCAGAGGAACCTCATTACCCTGCTCTCTGAGTTTACGACACAGCGTAAATCCATCCACACGTGGCATGTTGATGTCCGTGATAATCACATCAAACGATTCGCGTGCCACCTCATCGAGCCCTTGCTGACCATCGCCTACACAGGAGACTTCAAAACCTTCGTCCTCAAAGGACATCGCCAACATATCTAACAAGGCGTCATCATCATCAATCAACAATAGTTTGGCTGTCATTTGATCCTCACTCACTCCTAATATCAACCAAATTCAGGGGTTCCTTATACATGAGCACGCCCTGACTGGCACCTATCAACATCAAAAGCTGTCCCTTTGCTTATCTATTTGCTCTAACACATCCTCCTCGCGCTCACCATGCTTAAAGCTCTCAAACACATGCTCGGCAAGCGCGTTCAAATGACCCGCACGCTCTTTCTGAGGCATGTCAGCAAGAGCGTGCAACAGCTCACCTCTCACCCTCCTGAGTACGCCTGCACTTTGCGACCACCAAGGCTCATCATGCACGAGTAACTGCGTCAGACGATCCCGTAACTTTTTTGTCAACCAGGGCGATGCTCCCCTCAGAAACAATGCAACATCAAGGTGCTCAAACTTGACCGATGTGGGGAGGAAAAAACTTGATAATTCAGACTGCTGACCTGTCACATGCACAGGAACTCCCCGTGACTTACAGGATTTGAGAAGCGCCTGCTCTACCTGTGTATCTCCTGTTGCGAGCACCACAAAAGCATACCCATCAAGCGCGTCACAATCCTCTGCGCCAAGCGCTCGTGGCTGCCACTCAAACTCCCCCTTCAAACGCTGAAATTTTTTGGATAACATGGGAGCGATCACGCACACCTGTGCTTGCGCCGAGAGAAATCGCGAAACCTTCCTGAACGCCACATCTCCACCACCAACAACCAGGACATGAACCCCATCAAGGTTCAGGCGCATCCACATCGAGTGATCATCCATTCCCACCTCTTTTGCTACGACTATTATCACCCATGAACGACACCACCGACAACCTCATCAACATGACGGATTCCGTGCTTAAACAGTGCACGCTTGTGCTCGCTGCACATGGCTCACAAACAGAACCTCGCGCTGCTCTCCACACGCATCTACTCGCGGCACATATTCAAGCACTTGGCATCTTTCATCAAGTCTTACCTTCATTCTGGAAGGAAGCCCCCGAGTGGTACACGCTCCCTGCACATTGCACGTCATCTACCATTCTTGTGGTCCCACTTCTTATGAGTGAAGGTTATTTTGCAAAGACAATCCTCCCACGATGCCTTGAGATTGGTGCACAACGCGCAGCGACTGAGCCCACAATATTGACCGCACCTCCTGTAGGCATTCATCCTTCCTTGCATCAGGTTGCAGAGCGTATCCTGTCAGACGCGCTAGAACAGGCGCTCTCAAACCACCCCGCGCTCACCGAGAAAGACTTTACGTTAGTGGTTGCAGGACATGGCACAACACGAGATAAACAAAGCGAAAAAAGCATCCTAGACCTTGTAGAAAAACTGCGCGTAAAGTTTAACTCACCCATGGTGGAAGCGCTCTTTCTTGACCAACCTCCAGCGCTTGCAGATCTCCAGAAGCATGTCATCACAAAAGGAGTCATACTCCTCCCCTACTTTGTATCCTCGGGCCAACACACCCTGACCGACATCCCATCCGAGCTTGGACTTCCCACACAGCAACACCCCTATAACCAGGAATATACACTTCCTGAACGTGACCAGATCATCTGGTATCTTGAGCCTGTAGGCACACAACCCCAGATGGTGCAACTCATTGTAGATCATGCCTTAAAACTCATAGAAACACATCAGTTCAAAACAAACACACGACCAAAACGTAAACACATCACCTTGCTTTGTGAACATCTTGAACTACACATTCACCACACAACACAGGGCGAAGTTGAATTACGACACATTGAAGATCAACACATCAACGCCAGTCAGCTTGAAACGTTTCACTCACCGCTTGCACTCTGGTCTTCTTTACGACGTGATTCCATCGGCGCGGACTTCGCACATGTACCCACAACACGTGAGCGCCCACGAGGATGGAGGTTAGTTTTATCTCAAGATGAAGACATCGCACACGCACTTGAACTGATCTTTGCGCTCCCACACACAACTAACCAGCCGCCCATGGCGTTACACACGTTGGTACACACGCTAAAAGGACAGTACCGCACAATCTTCACACAAGATGAACCACACATCACGACGCATATCAGACAGCGCTGCGATCAAAGATGTCTGAAAAATCGCACATGGACAGTGCATGAAAATGAGCAGACACGCGCATCACCAAGCCCACGCACAGAGCTTGACTGCACCACACCATGCGCAGCGTTGCTTACAGAGCTCACACACCTCGCACAAAGCACAGAAAGCTGAAGCTTGCGGAATTGTTCCCCTATCAATACCTGTTAGCAGAAGTGTACATTGTGCTTACACTTCGCATGGCCTACGCTATGAGAACAGGCACCGCCAAAAGCGACCCAAATTTTATTGAATGATTCGACGATCAAAAGATTCCCCTACCAAGGACGCATGGACATGAGCCACATGCCACAACATACTCACCATCACCCTCTGGCCCCCTACTCACCCCCTAACAGTCAGAGCAGCAACATCCACATCCAACCTGGCTCTCTTGTGGCATATGAGGGAGAGCGCGCTATCACACCTCCCATCTGCGTGGCGTGTGGTTCAACAGAACGCGGCGGAGACTATGTTAATCGCAACCTGTCCTGGGCTCCAAACTGGACGGTGTTCACGTTCTTGATCAGCCCACTACTCTTCTTCCTGTTCTACCTCGTGACGCGCAAGAGCTTGAAGACAAGCTATTACATGTGTCCAAAGTGCCTGAATAAACATCAAAAAGTGCGCACGGGCTCCGCGATTGGTTGGGGTGTACTCATGACCTCCATTGGAGCGACCATGTTGCTTGGCACACCCGAGATCGTCATGTTCAGCTCGCTGCTCGTCTTCCTCGCCATGATCCCTCTTGGCATCATGGGCCGCTCTCCCCTTAAAATCAGCACCTATCAAAATGGTCAATTTTTCCTGAGAGCACGTGCACACTCCTACCCCGAGCAGCTCCGCATGCTTGGTATGCCCTCACATCAACTCCCACACTCGCCTCTACCACCTGCGCATACGCGACCACACTACACGCCTACCCAACAACCACAACCTCAGGCCCAACCACAGCCGCAACCCCAAGTGCAACCTCAAGCTCAATACTCATCGCCCGATGGCACCGATGGCATGATCTAGAAACGTAAAAAAGATATCCAAAAACAGTGAACATCACCCTTTGTCTCTGCACTTTTTTGAATTAAACTAAATGCATCGAATCATCGGGTCGCTTTCATATCTACAAGAGGAACAAAACCTCTCTTTTCACGATATCGCAAAGTTTCTTTTGCGTGGTCTATTGACCCACACCATCCAACCAGAACTTATGAGCACACATGCACGCACAGAACCCTGAGCACAACCCGTTTTTAAAGCGTCGCATAAAACTCTTTAAAAACGTGATCTTTGGGCTGGCTGCAACCTGTCTTGGGTTTTATGTCATCGCGTACATACACCCCGATCCAGTGCGTGCAGACCGTGTCTTGTGGCTTGCATCCTTCTATCTTATTGGCCTGATTTCAGTCTTTTTTATCCTTCGAAAAGGCCACCTCACCGCAGCAATCAATAGCACCAGTCTTCTTGTCACAACCATCGTGGGGGTGGGTATCCTCGACGCAGGTCGCACAGGACCAACCGTCTGGCTCTTTTGTATCGCTATCTTGATCGGGTCATTCCACATCACACCAAAACACATCATCATGCTGGGATTTATCAATATCGCAGCCGCTGCGCTCGTGTCCTCCCAGGTCTACGTGTATGACCCCATGCAGATGCCCGCGTTCTACCTACAAAGCATTATCATTACCACGCTTTCTTACTTCAGCATCCGCATCAGCCAACAAAACATCCGCGACATCATCGCAAGCAACAGAAAGCTCATCACAGCCAATATCGCCCTCAATAATGAAAAGCAGCGCGCTGACAAAGCAAGCCAGGCAAAGAGCCACTTCCTCACCACAATGAGCCACGAACTTCGTACCCCTCTGAATGCTGTCATTGGCTACTCACAAATGATTCGTGAAAGCCTCGAAACCGATATGTTTGATGAGGAAGAAGCAATTCTTGATATCCAGCAAGTCGAGAAATCAGGACATCACCTCCTTGAACTCGTGTCCAATGTGCTCGACCTCACTCGCATGGAGTCCGAACACATCGAGCTTGAACCCTCTACATTCTCACTACAAGAACTCCTCACGGAAATCCAAAGCACGACCAAGCCCAAAATAAAGAGTAAGGAGCTAGAACTTCAGCTCTACAATAAGATCGCACCTGAACATGATGCCCTCTACCAAGACAGAGGAAGAATGCAGCAGATCTTGATCGGTCTGCTCACCAACGCCATTAAATTCACAAACTCAGGCACAATTTCAGTCATCTGCTCTGAACTTCACTCCTCTCAGGAACATGTGCTGCAAATCGAAATACGAGACACAGGCGTGGGCATCTCCTCCGAAGAACAAGAACAGATCTTCAACCTCTTTACTCAGGTCGATAGCTCATTCACACGAAAAGCCGATGGTACAGGTGTTGGACTCTACCTGTGTCACAAGCTCGCCCAACACCTTGGTGGCGACCTCACAGTTGAAAGTGAAAAAGGAGTAGGCTCCTCATTCTTCTTCTCCTTCACACAACAACTCATGGAACAACAATCGTGATTCCAACCTGAAGAGATAAAACGCCAGAGAGGGGGCGGCCATTGCTGCGCAATGGCCGCCCCCTCTCTGGCGTTTTATCTCTTCAGGCTCTGAGCTTACTTGCTCTAACGAGGCCATGCACAGTGAATGTGTGATGAGTGACCTGCGTCTGGCGGTGAGAGAACTTCGGTCGCACCATATGCACGACAAAGGTCTGTTACCTGACGGTTCAAGCTGCGTGTTGATGTGCTCAAGCGGCTGCCGTTAATACGGTTCACATCAAAAGCAATGCCGCTGTAATGGCGAGAACGGGAGCTATGACTTCCACCCGTGATGGTTGAGATGCGGAAGTCCAGACCGTGCTTCTGATTGATCAACAAGATCGCCTGCAACATGGCCTCGTCAAGCATTGTGCGTGTACATGGTCCGTTGCCATAGCAGCTTGTGAAGGAACGGTTGCCGTTGGATGCATCAAGCATGTTGTTGTTCGCATCCGCATATACACCATTGCTCTCATCACGACGATAACGTGAATCAAACAGCTGGGTGAACAACTCAATACCAGGCAAGGAGTGAATACGTGCAGCGAGTAGCTCACGGCTCACATCGCGAGCACCTGTGCCACGGCGAGGCAAGCCATCGCTCATGTCTGTCGCCACGAGGCGGATCTTCTTGAGGGCCACGACTTTACCGTCGCCATCGTAACCCACAGCATCCACGTGCTGCTCTCCGAGCAATCCAAAGGAATGCTCAAACTTGAGCGCGCCAGATGTAGCAACAGAGCCAACCTTGCGACCATTTACAGAGAGCTCAACGCGGGCAATCGCTGCGTCAGAGACGCCAAGCTCAAACACCACATCCTCGCCGCGAACCCATTCCTTGTCGGAGTGAGACACAAACGAAATACCATCAGGATTCAAAGGTGAAGAATCAAAAGACACACCTGACACGTCCACGCGACCACGACGTGTGGATGGCACGGTCACATCGAATGTCTCAAGGATCTGTCCCCTGCTATGCATGCGAAGCTTTACGTTTGATGCGGATGAACCATTGTAATTCACAACCTCCACGGTGAATGCACCGCGTGGTGATACATCCTTCCATGTCACCTCTTCGCTAAAGCGATGGTCACAACGAGACAACAAACACTCGTTCTTGGTGAGCTTTCCACCCATGGAATCTGTGCGGTTGCCATAATAAATGCGCTCGCCAGATGAAGATGTCACATACAAATCAAGGTCTGCGCTGCCGCTCCAGCTAAGCTGCAAGCCAAGCTCTCCAGTGAAGGTGCTCTCCACAGGAAGCTCATCGACATCAAAGATGACGCTGCTGGAGCTATCTCCGCGCTGATCACCAAGGTCTGCAATTTCAAACGTCTGCTCAATCGCGCCTGCACGAGAGACTTCGAGGCGAATGTTGCTCACTGCCTTGGTGTTGTCACGCTTGACCCACACCTCGTACTGACCCACATGCGCAGGATCAAGCCAACCCACCTCTTCACTTGTCTGACCACTACACTGTGATGCTGTACATGTGTTTTTGGTCAACACACCACCACGTGAATCTGAGCGGCGCCCATAATAAATGACCTCGCCGCGTGGGTTCTTTACGTACAAATCAAGATCTGCACTGCCCTCCCAGCTCAAACGAATGCCCAGGTCGCCATCAAAGGTGCCGCTTCTCCAGGCTCTCTCAACGCTGCTCAACTCTTCGGTAAGCTCATCAACCTCGATGCCTTCATCATCAAAAGACCCCTCAGCCGTACAAGCACTAAATCCCATTTGAAAACCACACAACAAACCAACCATACATATATTGCGGAAAGAGCGCGATGCTTTCACTGACATAATCATTATCCTGTTGCTACACATTTTTGAGTTGTAAACCAGCGCCTCACCTCGAGACACGGACACACCACATTTCATCAGCAAAGTTCATACCAACCAGTTTCGCCCCAATCCTGGAGAAACTGTGTCATGAATGCTTCACTTCTGAGCCACTATTATTGTCTTAGACAATTGTTCTGTGACAGGTATGCCACAACTAGACAAACATTCCAATCAAAATATGCATAGCACCCGATGAAGAAGGCACAGGGCTTATGTCAACAACACCTAACCTCTGAAAAGTTGGCCTTCATACCGCGACAACACCTCATCCAGCGTCAGCATTAACCCTGCACAAGGCACCTCAAAGTGCGCCTCATCAATCACCTCCCCAATCACCTCGGGAACAGGCAACCCTCGCTGCGCAAAGAGCTCGTTGAGCGCGTTCAAACATACATCATTACAACTTATCACCACCTGTCCCGAAACCTCCGAAAACAACCAGCGCACAAGAGCTCGATCATCGAGTTCACGATTCAACCGCACGCCAACCTCGCCCCTGGAACCACACATCATCTCGGCCAACGCCACAAAAATCCCGCCCTCGGAACAGTCCTGAATGCCATCAGGAGCTAGCCTGTCCACAACATCACGCAAGGTGTCATAAAACAACAATTCCCTTTTCAGATCAATCATATCCAAACTTTCACACAGGTCACCTGTCAGACCATATACAAGCTCTGAACTGTGCAACGACGGCTCATGTTCACGCGATGACACCACCACCAGACGATTCCCTCGCTTGCCCAATTCCACACAGGGGACGTGCTCAGGCATATCATCATACACGCCCACCATCGCCAGGGTTGGTGTTGGGAAAATATGCTCACCCTGACTCGCGTTATAAAGACTCACATTGCCACTAATCACAGGTACATCAAACACTTGCGCCACTGCATTTAAACCCTCGATCGCTCGCTTGAACTGCCACATCACCTCGGGATCAGTGGGGTCTCCAAAGTTCAAGCAGTCGGTCAATGCCAGAGGTCGCGCGCCTGCACAGGTCAGGTTTCGCACACACTCCAACGCTGCATATATCGTCCCCAGATATGGATCGACTTTGACGCGATGAGACGCACAATCCACGCTCATCGCCCAGGCTACACCACTTTCATGACAACGCATGATGGCTGCGGTCGCCTCACCCGACCCATGCACTGTCCTCAACCCCACATGCGAATCAAACTGCTGAAACACTTCAGCTTTTGAACATATTGAAGGGAGCGACAACACATCAAGACAAAGCTCCTTTACACTCCTGTTTAACGCCCATAACCGCTCCTCACCACGTGGTAACTCATACGCCTTTGCCTTCGTGTCTGGAGCTTTTACAGGACGCCGATACACAGGCGCGTTTGTGGTCAACATATCTACAGGCAAATCCACATGAATCTCATCTCCTTGTGAAACCCTGAACCGACCATCCTCGGTCACCTCACCAATGGCCTCACAACACAACTCCCACCGCTCGCCAACAAGCGCCTTGACGCGCGGGAGATCCTCGGGACGTACCACCGCCAACATCCGCTCCTGACTCTCCGAGAGAAGATACTCATAAGGAGTCATGCCAGGCTCTCGCGATGGAATATGCACCACATCAATATGCACACCTGCTCCACCTCGTGAGGCCATCTCAACCGAGGAACTTGTCAAACCTGCCGCCCCCATATCCTGAATCGCAAGCGCCAGACCCTCCTCCACAAGCGCAAGCGTGGCTTCCATCAAGAGCTTGCCTTGCAGAGGATCGCCGACC
>CATLTV010000257.1 GCA_950059285.1 uncultured Pseudomonadota bacterium
TTGATGGCCTCGACTTCATCCTCGCTGAAGTCGGGTCTTTCCTCATGCACGAGGTTGATGAACAGGACATCAAATCCAGTCAGAGCTTCTGTGGTGAGAGGCTGTGTGCGTGTGGATGCTACATTGTATCCGTGGCTAACAAGGTGTGCGAAGGCACGGCTGTAACCGTGTGTGCCTTGGTAGTCATAATTGTTTTTTTTTAAGGCGTAGTCTTCATGGTTTTGTTTGCGTGTGTGGTAGAGATCCACAAGGACTTTGAATCCATCTCCTGTGGGGAGGAGTGATAACTCTGGCAGGTCGTTGCAGTTTGATGTGCAAGGGAGCAGTGGTTTTTTGAGGTAATCGATCAGGGCGTACTGGAGGTTTGTGGCCTGAGTTGCTTCTGCGGTGGGAGGATCAGATTCGGATTCACCCGTGGTGCGGTTACGCCAGAACCCGTCCTGTACAAAGATGATGAGTTCTCCGTCACCAAGGCGTTTGCTGCGGGCGATGGTGTAATCACCCTCTGCTGTGGCGAGCAATGGTTCGCCCCATGCTGAGCGGAGTTTTAGCAAGTATGGTGTGCGTGTGGAGGACTCTGATGTGGTTTGAAGATCGACGCTGGCAAGCTCAATACCATCGACGTCCAGTCTTGAGGATTGCAGCGTGGAGGGTGAGGTGAGCTTCTGGAAGTTGGCTGCCGAAAGGGTTGAGGCAATGTTTTCAGAGGTGTCCGTCAGGCGAATCGTGGTGCCGCCTTCGATTTGGACTGAGAAGTCTGGAGCGAGTTTTTTGAGCAGGTCAAGCGTGGGTCGATAGGTGTTTTGATCGAGTTGATTGAGCTCAAAGGTGAGGACGACTTTTTTGCCGTCATCAAGGTAATTGACGATGTCCTCAAGATCGTCTGCCGAGACCTCCTGTTTGGGGGAGGGCAAGATGAGTGCGTCGTCCTGTTGATCAAGACGGGTGATGCCTCTTCCTGTGACCTCCTGGTCGCGATTGAAATTAATGAAGAAAGTGTAGTAGTTATCCTTGGCTCCCGATGCGATTGCTCTCTTGTTTAAGCGAGCATCGACGCCGATATTGAACCCTGCAGGTTTGATGTCTGCAAGGGGAGTGGGGGAGAGCTGGCGTTGTTTTGCGAGCCACTCAAAGCTGTTCATGACGTGGCGGAAGTTATCGCCAAAGTGAACAAAGGCGTCGCCATAGATGTTTTGATCGCCGACGACCATGACACGCCCTTTGCCATAGTTTGCGGCCATGGCCACGGGGAATGGACCGCGTGCCTCAAGGCCGCTGTCGATGTCCAGTGCCCAGTCACCGTAGAAGCCTGCACCTGTGGATTCATCCCAGAAGTCTTCATAGGCGCTGGAGGATGTAAGTGCGGTGCCTTGAGCTTTGGCTGGATCGAGGGAGCGCATGGGACCACCTGTTTGAAATCCGAGCAGATCGACGCCGTAATTTGTGGGGTGATCGGTGAAGTCCTCGATGGCGATCCAGCCGAGTCCAGAGAGGGACTGCTCACCTGGCTCCAGTGCGGAGTGGTAGGTGACGTTGATGCCCATGGGATTGAGGAAGGCATTGATGCGTTGCGCGTGGTAGTAAACATTTGTGTGGTCAGAAATGACAAATAATCCGCCACCTTGCGCGACGAAGTCTTTGATGGCCTCGACTTCATCCTCGCTGAAGTCGGGTCTTTCCTCATGCACGAGGTTGATGAACAGGACATCAAATCCCTTGAGACGGGCAGGGGAGAGCTCCAACTCACGAATGGAGCGCCACTTGTAGCCATTGTCCTCAAGGTGGTCAAAGACACGCGCATAACCGTAGGTGCCCTGATAGTTATACTCAGTTTTGGTGAGTCGGTAGTCTTCGGGGTTCTGGATACGTGTGTGATAGAGATCCACGAGGATCCAGGGGCCTTCGCCTTTGGGGGGCTCGAAGGTTTCATCCTGTCCACATGAGGTGATGCTCAGGCACAGAAGTGAGAGCATGAGCGCTGATTTGAGGAGTGTGTTCATGATGTCAGGATAGTTGGGGAGTGGGTGTAATTACTTGAGCACTTTGGAGATGGTGTCTTTGGCACGAGCGAGCGTGACGCCTTCGAGTGTTTTGCGAAACTCGGCGTTGTTTTGAATAAGCTCATTGAGGGCTTCGCGTGCGACAGCAATGGTGACTACTTCATTGTCGTAGGCAGTGACGGTGGCGGTGGCGGTTTTTCCGCTCAGGACGCTGACCTCACCAAAGTAGGAGCCTGTGCCAAGTTTTTTAAGCTCAACCTCGCGTTTCATTGCGGATGTGGAGACGCGTACAACGCCTTGCCTGATCAGGTACATGGCCTGAACCTGATCGCCTTCCTTGATGATGACTTCGTTGGCAGCAAATGTATGTTGCGTGGCGTGTTGTGCGAGGTAGGTGCGCTCGGAGTCATCAAGTTGTTGAAAAATGGCGAGCGCCTGAAGAGCATCCTGAATGGGTTGTGTAGACATGGTAAAATAAGGGTGGTTTATGGGTGATGTGTTGGTAAAAAAAGATCGCACATGAACAGGCGATCCTGCATGTTTTGAGCGACGTCATTCTAGCTGTTTTACGGGTCGTGGACAACAGTGCCACTCCATGAATATGTTCATTGTGCATACTTTGAAGTGACAATCAAACCTTGACTGCTCAAAGTGATAATTATTGAAGTACGGGGAGCATTTTTTTGCCAAGATGAACCTGCGTGTTACAACAGTCGTGTACCAGGACGGTGTGAGTGAAGAGTTCACTCAGACAAATCAATGCATCTGGGACAGTTTGAACGAGACCATGTAAGTTTATGGTTTATTTGTCCCTATTGACACGGAGGTCTAAGACGATGGCTAATGAATCCAGAACAGAACAGCGTATTCCATGTGATATTATCCTGAACAAGGTTCAGGGTGGACATATGCACGTGTGTAGAGCAACAAATATCTCTCTGGGAGGGATTCGTTTGCAGCGTTTATTGGAACCTGTACAGGCCCAAAAGGGTAAGCGCATTCGTTTGCAGCTTTCACTGGTTGAGGACGAAGATCCGATTTGGGTGAGTGCGACCTGTGTCTATGAGGACGAGGAGTATGTGGGGTTGAGGTTTACGCATATTTCTCACCAGCACTTTGTGAAGCTCAGGCAGTGGTTAAACCAGGGTGAGGTGGTTGCGCAGCGTGAGTCTGTCGCAGCATAACGTGGTGAAGACCAAAAAGAAGCGGGTCAGGCGAGCATTGACTTTAAAGTCAATGCTCGCCTGACCCGCTTCTTTTTGGTTTCTGGCGCGTAAAAAAGAGCGGGCGGCTCGTTGATTTCAACGAGCCGCCCGCTCTTTTTTACGCGTTTGAGATGTGATTAGTAGCGCTTCAGACCGAAGTAACCGATGGCAGCACTGATGACACCGTTACCTGCAAGCCAGAGCCTGTCGAGTGTGTCCATGCCTGGAATCAGGCGGACATCGGAGGTCAGGATGACGCTCTCAGTGAAGAGGAAGCCAGCCATACCGAGTGCGACACCGCATGCGACAGTACGAAGCTTGGGTCGACCACCGAGGAGGCCGTAAGCAGCGACAGGAATGAGCGCGCTTGCCATCAGAGGGTTCTGGTGGCTGTTTAGGCCAAACAGCAAGATGTCCATTTCCGCAAGAGGTCTTGAGAAGATCTGAATCAGGGTGGAGTCACCGAACAACATGGGGAGGAAGAAGAGTCCACCTGCGACCACGGTTGAGGTTGCAAACAGAGTTCCCTTGTTGGAGACGGCTACACCGAGCTGATCTTTACGACGCACAAAGAATGCGGCGAACATGGCGAGCAAGAGTCCTGCAAGTGAGCGTGGAACGCCTTGATTTGTGTTGGCTGCTTGAACAGCATCATCCACGCGCATCAGGCCAGCGCCGTAGCGTTCTCTGTATTCCTTTTCGCTGTTGTAGCGGTCGCGTGTAGAGGTGTCAGCAGATTGTTGGAGGACTTCCTCTACTCTGTCGGGGTGTGTGACGCCCTGACTGATGACCATGGCAGCACCAGCAGCGACGTGAGGTGAGGCCATGGATGTACCCATGTAGAGTACGAAGTCATGCTTGCCCACGTTGCCATCCTTGAGGGTTTGCTGAAGCACACCATCAGGGCGGCCATCTCCGTTTTGATCCACGCGTGTGTTTCCGCCTGGAGCTGCGATGTCCACGTAGTCACCCCACTGTGAATAGAAGGTGGTGTTGCGGTCATACTGTGTAGCCGCAACCGCGATGACATGGTTGTATGCAGCAGGGTAGCTTGGGCTTCGTTTTCCACCGTTACCTGCGGCTGCGACTGTGGTTACGCCCTTCTTGTAAGCATGGTCAATGGCACGCTTGAGAACGAGGCTTGGCAGGGGACCGCCGAGGCTCATGTTGATGACATTTGCGCCATTATCTGCGGAGAAGCGCACTGCGTCGGCGATATCTGCGACCTGACCAAACCCGCGTGAGTTGAGGACGCGCAATCCCATGATCTTTGCGTCGTATGCAAGACCAGCGACGCCGTATTTGTTGTTTGTGGACTGGGCGATAGTGCCTGCGACGTGTGTGCCGTGACCGTGGCCATCAAAGACAAAGCTTGATTTGTCTACAAAGTCATAGCCATCGACTGTGGCGGTGTCGGCAAGATCCTTGGCGGCCTTGATGCCACGCTGAGCGTTGTCCTGTACGGCAACACCCGTGTCAATCACGCTGACCACGACGTCTTTACCTGTGGAGGTCTTCCACGCTTCCTCTGCGCCCACCTGTTTAAAGTGCCACTGGAATTGATAGAGAGGATCGTTTGGTGTGGTGCTTGTGGTGGTGTCTTCTGAGGAGGAGACAGCCTCACCAAAGAGAGCGTATTCGAAGTTTTCTTCCATCAGCTCAAGGACACCCTCCGTATCACGTTTGGTGAGGCAATCCTTGATGTAAGGTACGGCGCCTTCTTGAACGCGAGCGATATAGGTGTTGGGTGCATCTGCTGAAGGGCTGTTAAGCGAGACTTCAAGGTTATGCTGCTTGGCCCATGCCTTGACCTCAGCGTCGCTCATGTCATCCACGAAATCGAGGATCATTTCATCCTGATTGGGATCATGGTCCATGGCACCGTAGGCGACGTTTTGTGTAGAGGGAGTTGCGCCTTCAAGACAAGCTTCCCAGGGCGCCAGCGGTGAGACGGCTGTGTCCATCATCTGCGCGCTCGCCATGCCAGGCAAGAGCAACGCACCTGTTAAGAGTGTGGTTCCAATAAGTCTTGGCCGAGTGATCTTCATATGCATTCTTCCTTATGGCGAATTGAAGTTGATTTTGGGCAATGATTCAAGGGTCACATGTCTGACCAGTGTAGACCCAGATGTTCCAGTAAGAAGAGCAAATGGGTCATGAGTGATATTCCACGAAAGAAAGAGAGAATGGATCTTTTTTGACCTTTTGAGGTCATTCTTTCATCCGTGTCTGATATTAAGAACACCGACACGCTCTGCCAGAATCTTTACTCACCGCTGTGCTCCTGCATCGTGATGCATGGAGCCTTAGGTTCTGTGGACCTAAGCTCCCGTCGCGGAGCTGGCCCCTAAGAAAAGAGTAGAAGAGAGGCATCTTCAGGCGATCCCGATCGCCCTTCATTGCCTCTCTCCCCCTCATTCCTCCGTGCCGTCGCTCTGCTCGGTCCGCCTATGTCAACAGAACCTAATCGATCTCCACGAGATCTTCTGCGCTCAGGCTCTCGTCGGACTCGCGGATACGTTCGCTCGCGAGCTGCGCGGCATACTTGGCGACAGGAGGGTATTTGAGCGCGTATTGCTCAAACTGATCCTTGCCAAGGAAGAGGAGCACACAGGGAGAGCTTGTGACTACACCACTGGTAGAGGGCATGTTGGAGACAAGCCCAATCTCACCGAAGACCTCGCCAGGCTCAAGCGTGGCGATGGTGATCTCCCAGTTGTCATCGTTGCGCACGACATCAGCCTGACCATCAAGGAGGATGAACAGCCCGGGGCTTGAGCCGTTTTGTTTGATTGGCATGATGCCTTCATCGACGTGCACGCCGATAAACTGCTCCATGAGCTCTCTGCGCTCGGTGTTTCCAAGGGAGGTAAACAGTGGGTGAGAGCTCATGAGGCGCTCACTTAGCGCATGGCGACGAAGTGTAGCGAGGCGGTTGTTAAAGTCTCCAAGCTCGCGGTCAAGCTCTTCGATTTGTTCCTTGGTCAGGCGCAAGATCTCTGCGCTGCGTGTGGACACAACCATAAACTCATTGGGCACGGCCACGGAGCCAAACCCGTTGAGTCCAAGCAATGCACAGGAGGGGATACGCCAGTATTCATCCTCATGACGCATCAAGAGGTTTGCGCTCACCGTCCAGATGAGTTCTTCCGAAGTGTCTTCAGGTTTGAGCAAGGTCTGTGCGCCAAGGACAAGCTCGTAATCCATCGCTTTGATGACGCGTCGCAGCGCTTCAAAGGGGAGGAGGCTTAACAGTGGCATGGGCGGCAACCCATTGATCGGAGGTACGGTCAGGATGCCATGATTCTGACTTGCGCGCTCCAAGGCAAGGTTGACGAGCTCCTGCTCGTTGACCTGTGGCTCTTTTGCGTTGAGATCAAGCTCTTCAACGGGGTTTGGGATTTCTTTGAAATCACTGGGCTCATCAATGAGATAGGTGCTTTTGATGGAGTAAAGCGTGCTGAAGTGATCCTCAAGGACGTGCGTGGGGCCTTGAAGCGCTTCAATTTGTTTGATCGCAGCGAGGCTTCGGGATGGGTGGCCTGCGTTTGCGTAGTGTCGCGCGACAAGATCCAGGATGTGTATCGCGTCCTGTTTTCTGCCCTTTTTGGCGAGCGTCTGAGCGACGCGCTCGCGCAAGGGAGCGGGGTCTGGGAACTTGGAGAAGTTTGAAAGGATCAGCCGCAACGCCTGCACAAGGTTGCCCGATTCGATGGCATCATCAACCATGATGAAGAAGCGCGAGGTGTTGCTGTTCAGTGTGGTGTTCTGAGATGCTGTGTTCTCCATACGACGTGAACTCTCTGTAAAAAGGTAGTGGGGTCAGGTGGCTGACATCATGATGATAGCTCATGATGGGCGTCTACCTGACTGCTCTGCATTCAATAAAGTTGTATCTGGTGAGATAGTCGAAATTATAACGCACTGCCAGCAAGTCTAGTCGACCTTGGGGCTTGGCTCAAGTCTGTACTTGATCAATCTCATAGGTTGCCTGCGGCAATTGGACGCAACACCTCACGGCAATCATGGAAGTCCTCATGGACCTCATTGACAAATCTTGTAGGGGAGCCGTATCATCCGTGGCCGAGCGCATTGAGATGAGTTTCTGTATGTTCCTTGTGGCCTGTTGAGCTATCAAGAGCATTACGTTAAAGTCGTGCAGAACCTGTACTTTATCCTGAATGGGATGGGGGGCATGTCTCCACGAGATGTTTTGGAAGTCTTTGCCTGAACAGCTTTGGTGCTTTCATTGACCCTGGTCATGCTGCCAGGGCCTGTATCAGGCTTGGCTAGGTTTGAGTTCATGACAGATGAACTAAATGTGATTACGAAGGAAGGTTTATGGTTACCAACGACAAAATTGAAGAGTACCTCATTGACACCACGCTGACATTTGAGCAGGTCCAGGAGGGGATGTGGCTGATTCATGATGAGCATGATTTCATCGATAACATCGTGATCCTGCACACTCCCCCTGTGTTGACATTCCGCGTCAAAATTATGGAGATCGCAGATATCCCCGAGGACAAGCGTCAGGAAGTCTTCACACAGCTCCTCATTCTGAACGCCACCGAAATGGTCGCGGGCGCTTACGGACTTGAGGATGATGCCGTGGTGATCACCGATTCACTCCAGAGCGAAAACCTTGATTACAACGAGTTTCAGGCATCCATCGACTCGATCACCATGTCTATCCGTGAACACTATGAGCGTATTCGCAACTTGTGGCCCACAGATGAGTCTGGCGACGGAGATGACCTCTCTGGCAAGGAGCTTGAAGACTCCATCATGGGTGGAAACTAGAGCGCCACTGCGCGTTTTTCTGCAATAAAGTGAATCGCACATTTGTTTGGTTTCCCAGTTCAAATCAAGTATGATTCAAGTGATAAGTAACATTTGGTTATAGAGGCTTAAAAGGAGACGGTTTTATGGGTATTTTCGGGCGTTTGGGTACGCTACTTAAAGCAAATATTAACGACGTAATCAGCAAGGCAGAAGATCCCGAGAAGATCTTGAATCAGTTGATCCTCGACATGAAGGACCAGCTGATTGAAGCCAAAAAACAGGTCGCTGTGGCGATCGCAGATGAAAAGCGCCTCAAGAAACAACTTGATAACGAGCTTCACATGGCTCGCGAGTGGGAAAAGAAGGCGATGATGGCTGTCCGTGCAGGTCGTGACGACCTCGCCAAGGAAGCGCTGCGCAGGAAGTCCGAGCATGACCAGCTCTCCACCGAGTACCAGGGTCAGTGGGAAGCTCAAAAAGCAGCCGCAGATAAACTCCGCGATTCGCTTCGCATGCTGAACAACAAGATCGAGGAGGCCAAGCGTAAGAAAAACCTCCTTATCGCACGTAAAAAGCGCGCCGAGGCTCAGCAGAAAATTCAAAACACCATGTCCAGCCTCTCGGATACCTCTGCATTCGATAGCTTCGATCGCATGAGCAAAAAGATCGAGCAAATGGAGGCCGAGGCCGAAGCAAGCGCCGAACTTGCCAATGACATGGCGGGTAACGACCTCGAAAATCAGTTCGCAAACCTCGAGGCTGACTCTGGTGCGGACTCCGAACTTGAAGCACTCAAGGCCAAGATGGGCATGGGCTCCTCCTCCAATGCTCAACAGTTCCAGTTCGAAGAGAAGAAACAAACCCAGCAGCAAAGCGTGCCTGCTGGCGGTCGCGTAGTCGAGCAGGAGGGCGCGTTCCGCGAGATATTCCACGCCGCCCAACTTAGCCAGGGCGAGGCCGACCAGCTGCTGACAATAGCGTCTGACAGCGCCCCAGTTGATGTCCAGCGCACAGAAGCTGT
>CATLTV010000258.1 GCA_950059285.1 uncultured Pseudomonadota bacterium
CGTTTATCTTGTGAACCTTATTGTTCAAACAAGGTGGTGGGGACTTTGCTTTCGTCAGGTCCAACCACGGCGAAGTGATAGTTGTGGAGGTATTTTTTGCTCACACGTTGAATGTCTTCAGGTTTGACCTGCTTGAGCGCGTCGATGAGCTTGTATTCGTAGGTCCAGTCACCAGTGACAATGTGGCTATTGGCGAGCTCAGCGGCCTGACTGCCGTTGGTCTCCTGGCTCATGTAGTGATTTGTGATGTAGACGTTCAAGGTCTCAGTGAGTTGTTGCTCTGTGATGGGAGCTTCCTTGAGGTTTTGAACTTCATCAAAGATGACCTTCATGGTGGTTTGTGGGTCGACGGCGGTTACATAGAGGTAACCATAGTTTGCTTTCTGGCCCGAAATACCTGCGCTGACTGCATAGGTGAGGTTGCGTTTGGTGCGGACCTCTTCAAAGAGTCTGTCGGAGAGGTAGTCCATGGCGAGGACCATGGCAGCATGGTCGGGATCGCCGATTTTGGGGGCCTGGAAGAGTCCAAAGACGTAGTTTGTGGGGAGGTCACGTTGCACGAACTCAAATGCAGGTTCCTTGCTTTGCAGCGTGGGGAGTGCAGGGAGAGCTTCGCGTGTGGAGGTCAGGCGTCCGAAGGATTTCTGAATTTTACCAAGCAGCTTGTCTTTGGGGACATTGCCTGCGACGACAAGGAGCATCTGGTTTGGTTGGAGTAGCTCGCGTTGCCATGCGCGAAGTTCTTCACGAGACACTTCGGAGACGACCTCGCGTGTACCCAGTTGACGATGTGCGTAAGGGTGGTCCTTGAACATCAGCTCGGTAGCGACAAAGCTCACCTGAGAGTCAGGATTTTCGAGCAAGGAGTCGATGCGAGCGAGTGTTTGCTTTCTCTGGAGTTCAATGACATCAGTGGGCATGGCGGGCTCAAATGCGGCTTCAACCATGAGGTCCCAGGTGTCATCAAAGTGGCGGAGGATGGTCTTCATGGCGATGCCCGAGTCATCGCGTCCAGCAAAGGAGCCGATGGATGCGCCCATGGAGTCAAGTTTTGCGTTGAACTCATCCTTGGGAGTGCTCTCTGTTCCACCTTCAACAGCGACGCTCAGCGCGAGCTTTTCGATGCCTGTGGTGTTTGCCGTGAGGCGTTGAGAGCCACCAATAAAGAAGAGTTGTGCGCTGACAATCTGGTTTGCCTGTGTAGGCTTGTGAACCACCATCAGCTCGCCAACTTGATAAGCATGCGCGCCTTCGTATTCACCGAGGTCCTTGATTTCAGGGATGGCTTCGGTGAGTTGAAGTGGCTTGTATTCAGGGGCTGTTTCCCATGCTCCTGTATCGGTCTTGGTTGTTGTGGTTTCTGTGGCGGGGTTTTTATCTTCCTTGTTGCCCTTGCAGCCAAGCTGTGAAGCGAGGGTCAAGCACAGGAGGCAATGAAAGATGACGAGTTTTTTTGAAGACATGAAGTGATTTATCATGATGTGCTCTTATAAAATGATTTGTTTTAAGTTGTTGAATTTATTTTGTTTTGATTGATGTGTTTATTTCGCTGCCTGTTCAGCCTTGAGCTCCTGCTCGACCTCAGCGATGAGCGCGTTCAGGCTTGCTTCTGTGAGGCCTTCCATGTCCGCAGCGTCTTTGGATGAGAGCACACCTACGATAAAGGGCTTATTGATGATGTAATCCTTGACGTATTTGGAGATGTCCTCGCGAGTCACAGCCTTGAGGTTATCGACATAGGATGTGTAATAGTCGAGGCTTGCGACAGCCCACCAGAAGCTTACTGTGTGGATGACAGCGCTTGTTTTTTCGCGCTCGTAGATGCTTTGAATCGCAAGGATTTGTTTGGCGCTCTCAAGTTGTTCATCAGAGAAGTAATTGGGGTCTGTGAGTTTGTAGGCTTCCTTGAGGAGAGCTTTGATGGAGGCTTTGATCTGTCCTGGAGGCACCTGTGCGGAGATGCTAATCGGGCCAGTGTGAGCCTGTGTGTAGTAGCTCATGTTTGAGCTATAGGTGATGCCTGACTCCACGAGGGTCTTGTAGAACTTGGAAGTTGGCTGAGCGAGGATGTAACTCAGGACATCTGCTGCAAATGTGGCTGCGGGGTCTTTGGTGACGCTTGGGCCGTGCATGGAGATGTTGATGTAGGGGACTTTGACTGGTTTGTTGACGATGACGCCTTCGCTCTTGGCGAGCGGAGGGTGTTCAGGGATCTTGTAAGTTTCGTGAGGATCTTTGGCGCTTGCTTTCCAGTCCTTGAACATGGATTGAGCCAGTGTTTTTGCTTCATCCACGTTGATGTCGCCTGCGATGAGGAGCGCAGAGTTGTTGGGGACGTAGTAGCGTTCCTTCATGACCTTCATTTTATCAACGGTGGATGTCTCGATGGTTTTCCTGTCACCGAGTGAGTCCTTGCGTGTGGGGTGTGCGTGCCAGATTTTGGCATCCATGGCCTGTCCCAACCAGTAGTATGGGTTGGACTCGTTGCGGTCGACCTCACCGAGTACGACCTGGATTTCTTTCTTGAATTCGACCTCATCGAACTTGGGGGTGATGATTGCATCACGCATAAATTCGAGTCCATCGGCAAAGTTCTTGGAGGGGAGTGTGAAGAAGTAGTTCACGCGCTCTGTGCTGGTGGTGCCATTGAAGATGATGCCAAGCTCGCGCATACGTTGAAGGTAAGCTTCCTGGGAGGGGATTACGGCGTTGCTCTTGAAGAACATGTGCTCATAAAGGTGGGAGAGGCCATTGAACTCGGCAGGTTCGGTGTAGGCACCATTCTTGACGGCGATTTCGACAGTCACCAGAGGTACGGAGTGGTCTTCAATGATGATGAGGTCCAGGCCGTTTTCAAGCTCGACAAATGTGATGGGGTCAGCAGTGGTTGAGGTAGGTTCCTCAGCCATGGCGTGAAGTGGAGCGAGCAATGCACACAATGTACAGAGTGCAAGCAAGGATCCTTTGTTGATGAGATTGTTCATGGTTTTTCTCTTTTTTAAGTTTTTGTTTTTGTTAGGGTATTGTTGTTGGTTGAAGTGGTGATTTAAAGCCGCCAGTGATAATTGAATTGAAACCATAGCGTGGAGTTTAAGCCAAAGTCGGGGACTGAGCCTGTCAAGTCGAGTTGTCCTCCAAGGGACCATTCTCGACGAGGCCGCCACAACAGACCAATGCCAAGTCGGGTGCCAAACCTGGAGGTTACGAGACCTGTTTTTGGTGATCCTGAAGGGATAGGTTGTGTGGTGAAGTTCACGAGGCTCAGGCTCAGGAAGGGGATATATTTGAAGTAGTCGAGGTTATAACGTGCGCCGACAGAGAGGTTGACCATGGTTAAGGGGTCCATCTCCTCCTCGGTGTTTTTGTTATACCACAACAGCTCTGCGCCTCCCTGTATGCCCCAGCGTTCATTGAGGGAGAGGTTCAGGCCAAGTTGGGAACCTGCACCCACCTGTCGATAGATTTTTCCTGGTTGAAGGGAGGAGCCACCCATGGCGGCCCAGACCTGTCCTTCAAGAGCATGAGCGAGATTTTCGTGCACGAAAATCTCGCTCATGCTCCACAAACATAGTGTGAGCGTGAAGAGCCACAGTCTCCTGGAGTGGCGGTGTGTGGCAGGCTGTGGATGTAGGCAGCGCATGTGATAACTCATCTCTGAGGTTGAAGTCCGAGGCAAAAGAGAGAGTGGTGTAGCATATTTTAATGCATTTTTCATCAGAACTTCTGATGTGGTGTTTGAAAGACGTGTGATAGAGGAACCTCTGATTTTGTCGGCAAGATTGACATGTTCGCCCGCTTGGCTCTATAGTCCGCAACGCTGCGCGAAGAGACTTGTTTTGAATCTGTTTGGTCGCGTATGTATCTTGTTGAAGTGAAAAATAAAATTACCTCTGTGAATAAGCAAAAAGGGGTGGCGATATGCCAAAGAAGATAAAAAAGAGAACAAAGAAGACGGAAGAGGAGCTTGAATCCCTGGATCAGGCTCCTGAAGGTGGTGAGGAAGAGGAAGGTCCTGTTCTTCTTGATGAAGATGGCATGCCCATCCGTCAGGAGGAGTATGATGAGGTCGCCAACTTTGGTGATATCGTCGTGGATATTCCCGAGCACGAGCGTGATGCATTTGAGAAGCTTTCTCATGACACAGCGAACTGGATTGAGAAAAACCGTCCAATCGCCATGGGTTTGTTCTTTCTCGTGTTGGCAGCGCCACTGCTGGTCTACTTTGGTTACGAGCAGGTCAAGGCGTCTCAGGTTGGTAAGTCCAATGATGTGACCGCTGCGATTGAGGCTTATCAGTATCCTGTTGAGAACTCTCCGATGATGAAGTTCTTTGAACAGAATGAGAAGTTCAAGAAGCCTACTGTGGTGTACAAGACCTCTGAAGAGAAGTGGAACGCGGTGTACACTGACGCTGACAAGGCGCTCAAGACACATGCTTCAGACGACCTTGGTGTGAGTGCGCGTTATGCAAAAGCAGGCGCAGCCTACCATCTTGGTAAGTATGATGAGGCCATCTCATTGTACCAAGAGGTCTTGAAGGATGAGCGCGGTGATGCGTTGCATTTGTTTGCAAGTCTTGGTCTGGCGATGTCTCAGGCAGGCAAAGGTGATGTTGATGCAGCGGTCAAGACTTTTGACACTGTCAAGGACACCAACGCCGAGTTTGCTGGCTTTGCTCAGTATCACAAGGGCAGGGTGCTTGAGGCAGCTGGCAAGGTTGATGAGGCCAAGGCTGTGTACAACTCCCTTCTTGAGGGTGACTCTAACTCGACTTACAAGCTTGATGTGGAGCGTCGTCTTGCGACACTCTAAAGAACTGTGTGCCTCCATGAACTCTCCCAGGTTAATAAAATCTTTACGTGCATTTGGCTCGGTCGTTGTGAGTGCAAGCATGGCGCTTACACTCACGACGGGCTGTGCCTCGTCTGGTGTGGCGACGTCTCCTGAGGTGGATGCGAGTGAAGATGTTCTGGCTGCGCCCGCTCCAAGACTCAAGGTGCAGTGGAGAGCGCAAGCCACAAATGCTGAGGGCTGGGCATATCTTCCACAGGAGTATGCAAAGCCTGTCTTCTTGCCAAGGCATGATGACCTTGTTGTGGCTTCAAGTTATGGATATCTCACACGTTTCAGGGCGGGGAGCGGTGAGGTTGTATGGCGCGAGTATCTTACTGAGCGAGGCGCCGCAGATGGCAAACCTCTGATGATCCATGCTGATCCTGTGGTTGTGGACGATGTCATCTACCTTGCCAGCATGAGTGGTGTGGTGGAGGCTCGCTCGCTTGATCATGGTGAGCTGCTGTGGAGGTATCAGGCAGATAACTCTGTGGAGAGTTCCATTGTGGTTGAGGGTGGGCGTCTGTTCATGATGGATGCGGGTGAGACGCTGTCTGCGCTCGATTCAGCCACGGGCAAGTTGCTCTGGAGGTACAAACGTCGTTCACCAGAGTACTTTACCATCAAGGGCGCAGGTGTTCCTGTGGTGGATGGTGACGCTGTGTACTGTGGTTTTTCAGATGGGACGCTTGCTGCGATTCAAATCGATACAGGTGAGGCTATCTGGACCAGTGATTTGAGCAATGACGAGACTGAGTTTACCGATGTCGATACACAAGCGATTGTCTCGGGAGAGCTGATTTATATTTCGTCGTATGCAGGTGGTGTGTTTGCGGTGAGTCGCCTTGATGGCACGATTCAGTGGCAGGCACCAGTGCCAAGCGTTACGAGGATGATCAAGCGCGGTCAGGATTTGATTGTGGCGAGTGCGACAGGCCGTGTGGTGAGTTTGAATGTGAAGGAGCGCCAGATGAACTGGTCCTTCAAGTTTCAGCAGCATACTCCTGTGGAACTGGCTTACTTTGGGCCGTATGTATTTGTGTCCACAACAGCAGGTCCGTTGAGCGTGCTTGACCTTGAGACGGGTAATTTGCTGACGAGGTGGAATCCCTCACAGGGATTTAACGTGCCTGTGGTGTTTGAGCAACGCCGAGGGTTCATTGTCTCAAATAGTGGATATTTATACTCTTTTGAGGTTGCCTTTTAGAGGTCAGACAGCAAGAAACGACAGAGGGGGCGGCCAAAAATCGAAGATTTTTGGCCGCCCCCTCTGTCGTTTCTTGCTGTCTAAATGAGGATTACACGCGTTGGTAATAGAGCAGTTGAACGGGGAGGCTCTTCTTAATGGTGAGCGTATCGCGTTCGCTGTAGGGGAATGGGTCAAGGGGGTAGTCCTTGAGGGGGATGGGTTCAAACTCGGGGTGAGCGTTGAGGTCAGCGCGCATATCATTTGCGAGGGGGCCGACATCGGTACGAATCCAGAGTTTTGCGCCAGGAGACATTTTTTTGGCGAGCATATCAAGGTTGCTTGTTTGAATGACGCGACGTTTACGATGGCGAGCTTTCCACCATGGGTCAGGGTAGAGGACAAAGAGCTCTTTGAGTTGGCCATCATCGACAAGGATGGGGAGGGCGTGGAAGGCATCAGCGCTGAGGATATGTGCGTTGGAGATGCCTTCTTTTTCAAAGGATTCGTTGGCTTGTGAAGCCCATTTGGGGCGAATTTCGATGCCGAGGTAGAAGGTGTCGGGGTTTTCTACCGCGAGTCCGCGCAAAAACTGTCCCTTGTTTGAGCCAATCTCCATGCTGAGTTGGTCAGAGAGGGTGTTGTTTTTGGCATATTCGCGCACTTCAGCAAGCGGGCGAGAGGCGTATTGTTCGGTGATATCATCGAATCTGTAATTGAGATCAGCCATGGTCGTGTAGTGTTTTTTCTGTGTTGAGGGTGAGATAAAAGCCCCCTGCTCATGTGTGCATACGCATGAGTAGGGGGCTTTTGTGCGTTATGAGGTTAAATGACGTCGTAGGTCAGGCCATCACGAGCGACTTCGGAGTTTTCAAACTCTTGTTTGCCGAGCTCTCCGACGGCATCAAGTGCGTCGTCTGTGCTACCTGGGTCGTGGTGAAAGAGGAAGAGTTTTTTGACGTTTGCGCGTCGAGCGACGCCTGCGGCGATTTCCACTGTAGAGTGTCCATAACCTTGTGTTGAGGAGGGCATGGAGAGGTAGCGATTGTTGGTGTACATGGCGTCATGGATGAGGACGTCTGCGTCTTTTGCAAAAGCGGTCAAACGTTGGTCACCATGTACGTAACCTTCGGTGTCGGTGGCGTAGACGACGGTTTTTCCATCGTGGATGATTTTGTAGATAAATACGCCACTTTTGGGGTGGTTGTAACCGCGCATGCAGTGGACTTCAACCTCGATGTCCTCGGGATCGGGGAGGACTGTGTCGGGGTGATGTTTCAGGAGCATCACAGGGCGGCTCTGGCCCTTGAGGTAGTACACTGCGTGTGCTTCCGTGATGTCGGTGAATTGTTTGGATGACTGCATTTCATACAGAGGGACAGGGAAGAATGGGGGGTGAATGAATGTATTCAAGGCAGCTTCAAAGCTGTCGTAGCTTCCCATGCGAGGTCCCCAGATGTTGACGCTGGCCTGGGGCATATAAATGGGGTTGAAGTAGGGCAGACCAATGAGGTGATCCAGGTGCAGGTGTGTGATAAAGATATCTGCAACGGGAGCGACTTTATTTTTTTTGCACTCAGCGAGCATGGCGTTGCCGTGTGCGATTATACCACTTCCGGCATCCAGAATGATTGTGCGAGTGCCTGCGCGCACCACAACACAGGGTGACGCTCCTCCGTAACGTTGAAATTGAGGACCAGCGACGGGGAAGCTCCCGCGGCAACCATAGAAAGTAACTGAGAAGTGAGGTGCCATAGTTCGACTTGTTCTTAAGTTGCTGAAATTACAGTTTTCGTATTGATGTATTGAAGCGCACGAGCGTGCTGTGATGAGTCCATCTTATCGTGTTTACACTGAGTAAACATGTGTGTGTTTAAGGGTGGACATGACAGCCAGGTGATCGAATATGCTCGTGGCGTATTCTGCTGAGCTTCGCGACTATAACAGCGTGATGAAAAGACCGTCAAGAATATCGCTTGGCAAGCTTGTGTGGAAGGTAAAGAGAGGAGCGTTGATGGTGAGTATGGATATGGTGATGCAGGGAGGGGCCTTGTGTGTGTTGCTGTTAGGTGTATTGGTGTTACCTCGTGCGCCGTATCCTCGAGCGGAGCTGTTGTCTCTTGTGGGTTTAAGTGCAGCAGGTGGACTGATTACGGGGCGATTACTCTGGTGGGTGGTGGCGAATCAGCGGCGTCCATCAGGTGTGGATGTGCATGTGTTGTGGAGTTTTTCTGAGGGTGGGATTGGGTCTGTAGGCGTATTGGTGGGGGCGATGTGTTCGGCGTTGTGTGTGATGGCGCTGTTAGATATGAGAAAACGCAAGGAGATCGCTGATTTTTTGGCGCCGCTTGGTATGTTTGCGCTGGGGATGGCACGGCTTGGGTGCATGTTTCATGGGTGTGATTTTGGTGTGGAGTTGGAGCCACAGTCATATCTTACAAGTTTTACATGGCTGTCTCATCTTGGGGGGCGTTATTTCCCTGGGAGCGCACCTGCCTGGAGTTGGTTCTCATTAACTGGAGGGCTTTTGCCTGATAGTGGTACGCCCTGGTTGTGGCCATTTGCCTTTGTGTTGGGTGTGGGTAATGTGCTGATTTCAATTGTGTTTTTTGTGCTTTTTTACAGGCGAACCTTGCCTGTGGGGTGGGTTGCTCTGGGTGTGGGTTGTGTGTACAGCGCGTGGCGTCTGGTGCTTGAGGGGTGGAGGCATGATGCTGCGGGTGCGTTGGTGAGTGGTGTGAATGTGAATCAGGCGTTGATGGCGTGTGCGCTTGTGGTGTGGTGTGGTGTGGGCGTGTTTTGGCCGGTGATGGCTCGGCGGAAAAAAGCAGATGTGTGATTGAGTGCTTGGACTTTTTGGTCCACGTCAGTATGATGGCGGGTCAAGATACAGAGTTAATTACACGTTCAGTGCATGGTGCGGATATGTCCTCGATAATGGTATC
>CATLTV010000259.1 GCA_950059285.1 uncultured Pseudomonadota bacterium
AGGGTGGGGCTGTTGAACGCCGATGGGCCGCAGGATCTGTTGATTCACATCATCAGCGATGAGGGGAGGTTTGAGTCGAGCAACTATCGCACAGGCATCATCCCCACCAACCTCATCGTGGACAAGAAAGTTGAGAAGGGCTTTGCTTCCTTTTATGAGTCGCTGTTCTCCCACGTCCTCAAATCACAAGAATCCCAGCTTATCACCGAATTTGTGGGCAAGGTGTTCTGGCAAAAATGTGACCCCTGTGTCTACAGTCAGGGGACGCTTCCTGGTGCTGTGTTCAATGCGTTTGCATCTCAGGTTGACTTTGTAGTCAACTCGCTTGACGTGAATAAACTCAAGGCCAGTGCATACAAAACCTTTGATACACAAAGCGTGGGTGAACAACTTGAGACGACGCTGAAGACATGCTTTGACCCACGTTATTCTACAACGAAGTTCAACCGAATCCATGAAGGTATGATCCCCTGTGCTGGAAAATATAATGCCTCCAAAGGGGCGTGGAGTGTAGTTTGTCAAGGAGGGACGTTCTCCAAGAAGTTCAGGAAGAAGGATACTCAGGCACTGCAACGATGTATATCAAGTAAAACAGAAGAAGTTCTGGGGTGGTCCTCTTTTGAGAAAGATGCTGACTTGAGCTTTGAACTAAACTACACGGTAGATAAAAAGGTTGTGCGCCATCACAACCCCAATCTGAATCGTTACGTGGTGACACGTCTGCGAGGTCGCTTTGATGCTGAAAGCAGCAAGGAAGACATTGTTTTTACCAAAGCGGCTCCTCTGTTTGGCGGCTATGGTATGCCCGATGACAAGGGCAAGATGACCTCGTTTTATACCTCGGATGACACACAACAAAACAGGTTTCAGGCACGCTATATCATCCTGGATTATTTGAATAAAAAGGATCGTAAAAAGAAGTGTAAAAACCCATCTGTGTTCTGGACCTCACCACAAACTTCGGCTTCGTCCAACACCTTGTCACAGAAGGCATCCCCCAAAACGTTTGGCAAGAAACAGCTCAAGAAGCTCATCAAGAACGAAAAGGACGCAAAGCTTAACCTTTAAACCACTGAACAGATGTACCACCACTTTAAATCATTTAAAGTGGTGGTACATCTGTTCAGTGGTTTTTGGCAAAGGATCTATTTCGTTGAGAAATTTAAACCCCTGGCATCAGGGTTTTTGATCAATGTCTTCCATGTCTTACCCACATCAGAGCTCTTCGTTTCTTTAAGTGAGTATGGGGAGCCAGTTCTGATAGGCTGGCTCCATCTAAATACTGCCTTTGAGTCTTCAGGACAGGTAACTTTGGACCGGTCCAGCCGATACAAAGCAATGTAACGAGCCTGGAAGTCGTTTGGCTTCCTGGAATTTTCAAGCGTATAAGAGCTGCTCAACGTGTCATCTTCAAGAGAGGGCATTCCACGACCACCTGTCAGTGATGAGCTTGACCTGGTAAAGACAAGATCCTCAGGTGTCATTGATGGGGCAAATCGTCCTCTCAAACGAGTCAGTGTGTAATTATCATGTGGTATCCGACGGGGGTGCTTGATGATCTTTTTCTTGATGTAAAGTGGATCTCAATATCTACCTTCGAGATGGGTGAGTCTTTGGACAGGATGTCCATCTCCACGATATGATTGGAGAGCGCTTTTTCAATGCATTGTGTCAACTTGGGTTGAGGTTTTTTGATATCTTTCATGGAGAGTAGAGGTTCTTTGCATGTGATCTTCCAGCGAATATCCTTGAATATATTTTGCATCTCCAAACGGTGAGCCGAACACTGGAGTCCTTGGCCTCCAGGATCTTGATCTCATACTCGCCCTTTTCCATTTCTTTGACGACGTTGACCCTGGTGTTCAACATCTCCCCATCAATAGCCATGTCATCAAAGTCATAAAATTTTGATTTTGATGTACTGCTCTTGAGGTGAACTTTACCTTGACCAACGTGTCGACAATAGTACGTTTCACTGTACTGCACAAATCTTGGTATGGTGTACAAGCTTAACGCATCAAAGAAGACAGGATCAACGGTTTCGACCATATGCTCGTCAAGGACCTGAGGGACAGGCACAAGCATGGCAAAGTCCTCGACGGGCCCCTTGTAACTGTTGCGCATGGTGAGCGTGGTGTGAATCCCCTCGCGAAATAACACCACCTGTGTGGCATCGTTTAACAACGTCTCGTCGCTCTTGTTGGACACATACATCCCACAGAACGCATACGCACCATTGTATGATGTATCACTATAAATAATTGAAATTATTGTGATAATTATAATGAATAGAGGATGTTTTACGTGTGGTTTCATGTGTTAGACTTTTTAAAAAGGGCGTCAAAAGTGAGAACCCAATCTGTTCAAGAACCCAACTCCTGACGCAGACCTTGCTCCAGATGACTTGCCATGTTGTCTACAAGCTGTGTGGGGTACGTGCTCTCCTTCCTGAGCAACCACACCTTGCGCGTAAGCTCCAGCTTGCCTGGGAATAGTTCGACAAGTTTACCACGATTAAGTTCCTGCTGTATCCACGCTTTTGGGACCGCAGCAATGCCAAGACCTCGCCGCACTGCCTCCACAAGCGAGGATAAATCACCCATCACCAGCTTCAGTCGCGGCCTTACAAGCTGTCCCCCTACCCTCCAGGTTAACTCCGAACTTCGAGCACGTAACATCAGCCCATCACATCCCTTCAAGTCCTCAATCCTCTCAAATGGACCTCGTGCGTTAATATAGCTCGTGCTCGCCGCCAACACCGATGGATAATCCCCCAGACACTTCCCCACCAGATTCAAGTCAGGAAGCTCCCTGGCTAACCTCACCACAAGATCCACGCGCTCCTCGACCAGATCTACCCAGCGATCCTCAAACAGTGTCTCGACCTCGACATCAGGCCACCTCTCCATGAAGTCAAATAACAGAGGCAAGACCTCACGACGACCAAACACAATGGGAGCCGAGATCTTGATCCTCCCCACAAGTGCACCCGTCTTGAGGTTCATCATCGTCGCATCGGCCTGATCAAACCCGTGCAACAGAGGTTGACACAGCTCAAGGTACTTCTCCCCTTCCGCGCTCAACGACATCGAGCGCGTCGTACGATGAATCAGGCAGTGCCCAAGGTGCTCCTCAAGGTTGGCGATCTGCTTGCTGACCGCGCCAGGTGTCAAACCAAGCTTTTTGGCCGCAGCAGAGAAGCTCCCCCCCTCCACCACCGCAAGCAACACCTCCACGGCTCTAAGTCTATCCAGGCTACTCATTTGTGAATTTTTCTCATAAGTGAAGTTAGTATTAGTCGTTTTTATAAACTTATCCTCATGAATATAGTTCTCCTCATGGTGTTCTTCAACACCAACACATCTAATCACTTCAGGAGAAGACTATGAAAACTATGAAAGCTGTCGTCGTGAGTACAGATACACAATCATTTCAATACGCCGAGCTTGATACCCCCGCGCCCTCATCGCAAGATATACTTGTGCGTGTCCTTGCATCCTCCATCAATCCCGTGGACTTGATGGTACGTGATCAGCGTGAAGGCCAGATCCTCGGTTGGGATGCCGTGGGTGAGGTTGTAGAAGTTGGCGATGACGTCAAAGGATTCCAGGCAGGCGACCGTGTCTTTTATGCAGGAGATCTTAACAGACCAGGGAGTCAGGCCGAGTTTCAGGCCGTGGATTATCGTCTCGTGGGTCATGCCCCGATGTCACTTTCTCCTGAGCAGAGCGCGGGTTTACCCCTGACAGGTCTGACCGCGTGGGAGGCGCTCTTTGAGCAAGCACAACTCAAACCAGGTGAGACAGTGTTGATTATCAATGGTTCGGGTGGTGTGGGCTCCATCGCCATTCAGCTTGCTCGTCGAGCTGGAGCGACCGTCATCGCCACAGCATCCAGGCCAGAGACACAGGAGTGGGTCCGAAAAATGGGCGCACATCATGTGGTCAATCACCACAAGGATCTCGTTGAACAAACAAAAGAATTTGGCCCTGTCCAGGTGATATTTTGTTGCCATGACACCGCCACCAACTTCGACGCCATGGCAGAGGTTATCGCTCCCTTTGGTCGCATTGTCTCGATTGTCCCCACCCAATCGCCACTCCCAATGGACAGGCTCTTTGGTAAGGCTGCGACATTTTCATGGGAGCTGATGTTTACCAAGTCCTCCCAACAAACCCTCAACATCGCCTCTCAAGGACGCATCCTCAACGCCCTGACTCAAATGATCGATCGAGGAGAGCTTCAAAGCACCACACAACACACCCTCCCCCTCTCGCCAAGCTCGCTTTCCGAAGCACACCAGATGATTGCGCAAGGCAAAGTTCACGGCAAACTTACCTTCAAGCACACGTTATAACATGATCTGAGCACGCCAAAGCACTGAACAGATGTACCACCACCTTAAATCATTTAAGGTGGTGGTACATTTGTTCAGTGCTTTGGCTGTTGTAATCGTAAAAATGGATGTATGGTTCTGAGAGAAAATCGGTTAGATTAAGCGCTACCACAAGGGTCATAACCACATGGAGGGACAATGAAAACACATCTATGCCTGAGCATTTTTACCACTCTGCTGATCACCCTGGCCACAGCACAACACGCCAGCGCATTCTGCGGAATGTATGTATCAAACAAGAGCGACGAGACGTTGTTGAACGATGCCACACAGGTCGTGCTCTTTCGCGAGGGGATTCACACCGCGCTCACGATGCGTAACAGCTACAAGGGGCCCATCGAGGATTTTGCCATGCTCGTCCCTGTCCCTCAGGTCCTTGATAAAAATCACGTCCACACCGTAATCCCCAAACACCTTGATGAACTTACATCCTTCACTGTCCCTCGCCTGGTCAAATACGAGCAGATGTTCAGCTGCATAAACTATAGCAGCGATGATCTTTTTGCCGTAATAAAAGACGGCGTGGGTTCAACGAAGCGTTCGTCAAAAGTCAAGGTGTTAGAAGAATATGATGTGGCCGAATATGAGATCAAGATCCTGGAGGCCAAGGACTCCAGTGGTCTGCTCACCTGGTTGAAGGATCACAAGTACAAGGTGCCAGAAGGCGGAGAGGAGTTATTGCAGGGGTACATCAACACGGGGATGTACTTCTTTGTGGCGAAGATCAACGCTGACAAGGTCACGTTTGAGGACGGCGAGGCGGTGCTGACGCCGTTGAAGTTCTCGTATACGTCCGAGGAGTTCAGCCTGCCTGTCAGGTTGGGGCTGTTGAACGCCAATGGACCACAGGATCTGTTGATTCACATCATCAGCGATGAGGGAAGGTTTGAGTCGAGCAACTATCGCACGGGCATCATCCCCACCAACCTCATCGTGGACAAGAAAGTTGAGAAAGGCTTTGCTTCCTTTTACGAGTCATTGTTCTCCCATGTGCTTAAATCGCAGGAAGCGCAGCTCATCACCGAGTTTGTAGGTCAGGCGTTCTGGCAAAAGTGTGACCCCTGTGTATCGGATCGTGGCACCGTGTCAAAAGACGTGTTGTTGGCTCTTGCTTATGAAGGAGATGTGTCAAAATATGTGTTAGATTCTCTTGAAATTCAGGAATTTAGAGGGAATGATAACACGGATTCATACAACTCCATGAACCGCACGCTTATACGTTATCTGAAGGGTAAGACGCGGAGTTGTTTTGATACAAACACCTTCAAGATGAAGCCAGAGCAGGAGCATGAAGGACACGTTGGCTGCGCTGCAAAGCGAACCAAAAAAACTGGAAATACATGGGAGGTTACATGCGATGAGGGCAAATTCTCTGGTGAGTTCGACAAGAAAGACATCCTCACATTGCAAGGTTGTCTTGAAACGCAAACCAGAAAGTTCTTGAAACGTGGTTTGGCGAAGACGTCCACGCTGAGTTTTACTCTACATTATAACATGGCTAGAAAGGCTCTCTCCTCGACGAGGCACAACACTAAAAGTTATGTGGTGACACGTCTGCGAGGTCGATTTAATACCAAAAGCAGCAAGGAAGACATTGTCTTTACCAAGGCAGATCCTCTGCTTGGCGGCTATGGTACGCCTGATAAAAAGGGTAAGATGAGCTCGTTTTATAGCTTGAGTGAAAACCAAGAAAACAGATTCCAGGCACGCTATATCATCTTGAATTATTTAAATAAAAAGAAAGCAGAGAAGACCTGTGAGAACCCTGAAAAGATGTACTACCATTGGGGTTCACCATCAACATCAGGCTCAACAACAAACACGCTCTCACAGAAGAAGAAGCCCAAAACGTTTGGCAAGAAACACCTCAAGAAGCTCATCAAGAATGAAAAGGACGCAAAGCTTAACCTTTAAACCACTGAACAAATGTACCACCACCTTAAATCATTTAAGGTGGTGGTACATTTGTTCAGTGGTTTTTGGCAAAGAAGCTATTTTTCTGAGAAGTTAAGCCCCTTGGCATCAGGGTTTTTAATCAATGAGCGCCAATCTGCGAGCGTGGTTTTGGAGGAGTAGTCAGGAGTTTTTGGTGTGCCTCGTTTTTTTCTCCAGTAGAACCATGATCGTTTGGGGCAGGTGTATGTAGAGTGTTCCAGCTTTTTTGTGGTGATGTAACGAGCTTGGAAGTTGTTTGATGTGTCTGCGCCTCCAAGCTCATAATAACTTTTCATATCAGTGCCATCAGCAGACGGTGCGTCAGTACTACTGACTAGCGTGGATTCTGCTTTTCTAAACAGGATGTCTTCTCCTGTGTGTTCTGCGTCAAGACGGGCGCGTAGGCGTGTGAGGGTGAGATCCATATAACTTTTGCGCGATCTGCGATGTGGTTGAGATGGTGATACGCTCTTCACCCTGTCCGCATAAAAGTTAATCTGAATATCAACCTTTGAAATAGGAGCATCTGTGGATTGAAGGTCCATCTCAACAATGTGACTGGCGAGCGCTTTTTCAAGGCATCGTGTTAATGTGGGGTTTGGTGTTTTGATGTGTTCGTCAAGGAGGGTAGGGTCTTGGCAGGAGACCTTCCAGTGGAGGTCTCGAAAGGTGTTTTGAACCTCAATATGTTGTGCAGAGCAAAGCTGATAGCCTCGTTGGACAGCTGTGCTGGACTTGTAGTGGTCACCGTAACATGTGTTCATGGCAAGCTGTGCGGCGGTGTCAAATTGCGTTCTGGCATTCTGGTTCTTGCTGTCCCTTGAGTCGTAGTGAATCAGGTTGTTGTGGGTAGCCACATAAGACACCACATCCTTTTGTTTTGGGGCAGCATCAACAAATTGCCACAATATGATGAGCATGTTTACTGGAGTGATATTTGGTATAGTACAAGGCCAACAGCGTTGTTTTACAGGAGTTGAGACGAACTCTGTCACTAGCTGTGCTTTTTGAGTATCGAGGGCGTGTGTAAATAACTCCTCATAGAACGCAGCAAAATGTGTGTAAATGGCTTTGTCCACGATGAGGTTGGTGGGGATGATGCCCGTGCGATAGTTGCTTGACTCAAATCGACCATCTGGGCTGATGATGTGAATCAACAGATCCTGCGGCCCATCGGCGTTCAACAGCCCCAGCCGTACAGGCAAGCTGAACTCCTCGGACGTATATGAAAACTTCAAGGGTGTGAGTCGTGCACGACCATCAGCATCAAACTTCACCTTGTCGGCGTTGATTTTGACGACAATAAAGTACATCCCCGTGTTGATGTATCCACGAAGGATTTTCTTGCCTCCTTTGGGTATCTTATACTTGTGTTTTCTCAACCATTTTATGAGCCCATGAGAACGTTTAGCCTGCAAAATTTTGATGTCATACTCTTCCACCTGCATTTCATTGAGCACTCGCACACCGTGCTCTGGTGTACGAAACTCACCGCCGCGGTGGCTCATAATTTCTGCCTGTTTTCTAGGTCCTGGCTTGTCGCAGGAATGCGCTTCTTCAAGCTCCACGATGTGTGGTGAGGTATATGTCATCAGGATGTCCATCAGTTGGTGGTCCACAGCCTCAATTTGGTATTCCTCAAGAACCTGGGGCACAGGGACGAGCATGGCGAAGTCTTCGGTAGGTCCCTTGTAGTTGTTGCGCATCGTGACCGAAGTATGGATACCCTCGCGAAAGAGTACGACCTGGGTGGCTTCATTGATTAATTTGTCAGCGTTTGTCTGCGAAACAAACACCCCACAGAGTGCATATGCTTGTGATGGATTTGCAATGTAAGTAATTGAAATTATTAAAATTGTTGAAATCATTACAAATAGAATGCGAGGATAGTGTGGAGTGTTCATGAGTTGTACTGCTTTCAAATAGAGGTCAAAACACAAGACGTATCGGTAAGAATACATGACTCGTAAGAGCTGATTTCAAAACCCAATTAGCATAAATTCATGATTTGTTTGAAAGTGATACAGATGAAGGCGACATGATGAAGGGCATCCCAAGTTAACAGTTGACGTGCATCTCGAAGCCTGATTTTACGATAACCATCACACCATGCGAAGGTGCGTTCGATCGTATATCGTATCTTCCCCAGTCCTTTTGATGACTCCACACCTTTGACGATGATTTTGTCCTCCATTTTCCTTGAGTACATCGCCTTATAGCAGGGGCTCATCGCATACGCAGAGTCTGCACACAGCGCTTCGAGCTTGCGTTTCGTTCTCCCTCTTCGATGGCGCCGAATCCCCTTGAATTGACTCAATAAAGCTTCCACGCTTTCATGGTCAGGACGATTGGCTCCTGTGTGTACGAGCGCAAGTGGCGTACCTTTACCATCAGTCATCACATGTCGTTTGCTTCCCAAACGACCACGGTCCGTTGGGTTTTTGCCTGTCTTCTCGCCCCTTTTTTTGCCGGCACGATGTCGGCATCAATCAAAGCATGACTCCAGTCAATCCCATCAGCCCAGGCAAGCGCCTGGAGGTGATTATCCCAGAT
>CATLTV010000260.1 GCA_950059285.1 uncultured Pseudomonadota bacterium
GCTCGCGAACTCTACAAAGAGATCTAATTTCTTCGTCATAAGAGCGAGACAAAAAACGAGCGGCGCGACGTGGTTAACCACGTCGCGCCGCTCGTTTTTGTCTCGCTCTTATGACAGAACACATCTCCGACAAACTTACTATTTAACCAAATCTGAATATATTTATTTTGATTTTTTCGATCTATTTTCCTGGCTTGTGCGTAACCCCATACAGCGGTTGAAGTGATTGTGTACGAAGAGATGACGAAGGATGAAGGAGTGAGAGGATCCTCTGTGGACTATACATTCAGTGGTCTTGATAACGCTCAAGCCTACCGCATCACACTCGTCGTCGATGGTAATATCACAGTTGATGGCAACGCTGGTACGTTTGTCGATAATGATGAAAACGGCGCAGCAGACACAGGCGCATCAGAAAACACAGCGCTCATCGTCAATGGCACAAGCCAGACTGGCGCAAAAACTGTCCCTGCTGGTACTGACGATCCTGCCTCTCCCAGTGGGGTCTTCCCCACCAATGGTGAGATCACCTTTGATGTAGAAGGCGTCGCTGCGGGCTCAGTATATCCTGTGATTTATCATAACGGAGGAGCATCCACGTTCCTTGAAATTGGAAGCGCAGGTGTTCCCTCTGAAACATATGTAGTTGCCGCAGAGGTTGAGGTTCAATAGAAGCACGAGCCAAAATAGAAGAGGGCAAAAATCGAAGATTTTTGCCCTCTTCTATTTTGGCTTCAACGCATTCTTGGGCAACGTCTTCTCAAAGATATAATCTCGAATTTGTTCAGGAAAATTTGGGGAGGCGAGGAGCAGTTGCCGGGTGGCATTGTCAACTTTTGACCAGGGAAGCTCCAACGACTTGAGGTACTGACATGATTCCCATCCAGCAAGCATCTTGAAGCAGTCTGCGTTAAATGGATTGTCACTCAGATCAAGATGCTCAAGTTGCTGCAAAAATGGCGCGCCAAGAAGTGCTTCGAGCTTTGAAAAATCGAGGCCACAGCTGTGCATCACAAGCCGTGTGATTCGCTCAATATGTTCGTTGGATGCAAATGTGCGCACATCGTTGAGCTCCAGAGGATTTCCTGCAAGGTTTAAATCCTCTACATGGGTAAGAAACGGAGCCCTCAACACCCACACCGCCACAAGGTTATGCAGATCACAATACGCCATGTTCAAGGTTCGTAGGTTGAGCATCGTATCTGTGTGCGCAAATGCCGCAGGATAATGGTTCTGTGCTTGATTGTATGAAATATCAAGCTCACACAAAAACCATGCGCCTTCGCTGTCTGCAATTTGCTCAAAATGCCACTTTCTAAGGTGATGGCGAGTCATCCTCAAGCAGACATCCTGTTGTGTATCAGGCGGTAAAAGCTGCTCAAGCTTATCGAGCTCATCTGCGCTCGTGATCGTCATGCTTAACGGAGAATATGCCGAGAGATAGGCGAACCACTGATCTTGATAGTGTTGAGGATCGTTTTCATACGCCTCATCAAGCAACCAGTAAAGTTCACGAGGCTCATAGTTTCGCGAGCTTAACATGGAGCGCAAATCACCAAATAACTCATTGATATCTTCGTTCACAGTATCCTCTATTCACATTGTGTACCCAGGAATGAACCCATGGTAGCATACGCTGTCCACGACATCATCACGAGGCGTCTACAATGACCACTTTATTAAAGAGCGCCATAACATACCCCAAACGAAAGAAAGGGGCGACCATTTGCTGCGCAAATGGTCGCCCCTTTCTTTTATTTATTCATAGACTTATGAACGAATATCATTCACCTACAAAATCATCATCAGAGGGTTCTTCTTCCTCTTCTTCATCCACAGGAGCTTCGGGTTCTTCTTCTTCCTGTGTGTCATCAGGTTCGACAACATCTCCCTCCTCGGGCTCTCCGATCGTGTCCACAGGCTCGGACTCTTCCTCGGCGAGCGCTGGCTCGTCTTCATCAAGCTCAGCGGCGACATCATCGTTCACAGCACCAGCCTGCTCTGTTTCGGCAGGAAGATCGGTGGTGGCCTTGTTACGATCACAAGCCACGTTCAACACCATGAGAGCAATAAGAACCAAAGACAATACATGCTTCATAAACTTTACCTACAATGGCCCATATTCAGAGTGATGTTGGGTCCATAAAAAATGGACACGTTCTTCTGGTGTGCAGAAGCGCCGTGTCCGAAGTCAAGGGACGTGACCTCTATTTCAGGGTCACTGTATGTAGTAGTGCAAAGAAACGCTCACCCCTTGTAGTCGGGGCGGTGAGTGTGAGCCAAATATCGTCTCACATGAGCGATTATAATAGACACAAAATTTCCAAGGCAAGCATTTTTAACATGCACCAGAATTTATTGTGCCACAACAACTCCCAACGCCTCCTGCACACACCTCGTTCAGAATAAAACTTGGACACGCGCTGATCGTTCATAGGTTATGACATGAAGGCGATTTGCCTTATATGATAAAGACTTATTTATTTGTTCGTTTACTTTCTTAATTTCATCGCGCGACATTTTATCGTCGTGTTTGCAAGGAGCGGTCATGGACAACTCACATATCAAGGATATTTACCAGGCCTTTGATGCCAAGGATATACATCACCTCGAAGATCTCCTCACGGACGATGTCTGGGTACGCTTTGGCAACGCAAAGTCTGTCATGGGCAAGGACCATGTCATTGATTCACTTACGGAATTCTTCGCCGCGATTGGCGAATCCACACATAACATCAACAGCATCTGGTACAACGATAATCAGGTCGGTGTCGAGGCGCGCGCAGCCTATACACGCAAGGACAACAAAGTCGTCAGCATCCCCACCTTCGCCGTGTGGAAGTTTGAAGACGCCAAGATTCGCCACATCCAGTTCTTTACAAACCTCCAACCTGTCTTTGAACACACGCCCCCTTCACTGTGCGACAACAGTGGTGTGGACCCCGTGGATCAAGCAGGTAAGGAATCCTTCCCCGCAAGTGATCCACCCTCATGGAACGCCGGGGCATCTCACATGGCGTAGACACAACGTGATGTGAATAAAAAAGACAGGGCCAAGATTCATTAATGAATCTTGGCCCTGTCTTTTTTATTCACATCATCTTACACTTATGGCGCCTACCGACAACTTAACTGATTACCTCTCATTGATACAACGAGGACCACCATGGGCACCATTGCCGAACTTTTTCGGACAGGTGGCATACTTATGTATGTCATTCTACTTGTTCAATTTTTCGCATTCCCGTTCACGCTTATCCTTGCCGCCCTTACCTGGAAACGTAAACACGTACCATGGGTGCTGTGGTGCATCATTCCACTGTTCATCGTACTCCTTGGCACAATAGGAGAAGCATACAATATTAGCGCGATGCTTGATGCCATCACCAGAGCCACACCTGAAACACGCATGAAGCTGATGGCAATGGGCATCTCAACGGCACAGGGTGTCAAGGCGTTCTCAAGTCTTTGCCTCATTCTTCTCCCCCTCTTTGCCGCCTTCATGCTGAGCATCACCACATTTATCAGCACACCAAAACCCCGAGTCGTCACAACACCAGGTGCTGCGCTGAGCGGTGCTGCTGGCATAGTGACCATCATCACTCTGGTCATCGCAGGTGCCAGTCAGGGCGCTTTCTCGGGCGTACTCATGGCAATTTTCGTGGTTGGAATTGGCCTGATCTTCATGATCCTCTCTCACAGCCCATATCCCGAGGACACACAATCCCCTGACCGTGCTCGTCTGGCCGCATCTCGTACAGGAGTCACCACGCTCGTGGTGCTCTCGTTGATTGGCTGCGCTCAGTTTCTCTATTACCTCGACATGATCCAGGCATTCAGAGCCCTTGAACGAGCCACACCAGCCACACGCATTGCAATCCTTCAACGGGGCACAGAGGTCGCAAGCTCCGAGTTCTACGTCGTCATTGCAGGTGTTTGTGTACTGATCGTGTTTGGCACACTCGCCTCGCTTCCCACCATCAAACATGCGGTCAGTAAAAAACGCGTGATCATTAGCGGTGTCATCAGCGCTGTATTTCTTGGCGGCACGCTCCTGCTCAACGCGTTAGGAGCATTTTATGTCAATAACCGCTTTAAAAACCTCCCACTCCCCATCAATCTCATCGAAGCAGAACGCCACACTGACACCCCCACCAAAGCACAATTACTCAAAGACTTCCCGGACTTCAGCTGGGAATGGATTCCTTCACATGGACAGTCAAATATTGGGTGCACACTCCATTACCAGCATGAGTCGAACGCATGGCAAATCATCAGCAACGTTGACTCCGAACACCTCGGGCATTTGAGCTCCTGCTTTACCAACACAGAGCTCTCCTGCGAACATGTACCAGGCCCTGTTGATGGCCAAATTTGCCCCAACCCAAACAGACCAATACAGGTTTTAATTCAAGGTGATACAGAGTTTTCAAAATTCTCATCCTATGCATGGCACCCCACACATCCTGTCTCCTTCCTGATCGGCGTGTTCCCCAAAACAGAAGGAGATCTCCTTGAGATCCCCTCCATATACCAACCCATCCTCAGCACGGCCTTCAGCGGCGTGAAGCTCATGTGGAACCCTCCCACACAAAACTTGAATGACTATGAATGGTTGCTGCTTGACCGCAAACAAGGTGGATACACACTTGTCAGCAAAGAGAAGCGCACCTACACCACAATCAATGACAACAAGGAGCTTGCCGCTGAACTTGACGCTCTTTACGCCAAAAAAGACCTCGACTTCTCCAAGGTAGGCTACTCTCCTGGCCCTGACGCCACCATTCAAAGTGTCGTCAATGGCTGCCTTATCCTCAACTTCGCCGAGCAAAAATCAAAGGGCAGATACGATTACGATAGTAAAAATTCGACCTGCTCCATCCTCAACCCCTCATTGCAGAAAAAACTCCCTAAGATCCCTGAAAATTAGGTTCTGTTGACATAAGCTCCGCGACGGGAGCTTATGTCAACAGAACCTGGAGCGTAATGGCGAAAAAAGAGGCGTCCCCAGGCGAGGAATTGCTGCGCAATTCCTCGCCTGGGGACGCCTCTTTTTTCGCCGCGCAATCACGTTGTGATTGCGCACAAAGCTCAGGTCAACTCCGCGCTCCACACATTCATATCCTCGATGCCTGCTCCAATGCGACAGGACTGAGCCATGGTGCCGTGAAGCTCAAAGCCAAGGCGTTGAAACACGAGGTTCATGCCCACCTGATTGGCTCTGGCGAGCGTAAATGCAGAGTCGTATGAGATCTTCTTGAGATCTTCAATCAAGCCTGACAGCAACGCGCCCATCATGCCGCGCCCTCTGAAATCAGGGCGAGTGGCGCAGTCTGTAAGTTCAGCACTGCGCGCTTCCGGGACGAGGTCTGCGCTGGCGCATGCGACAACCTCATCATCATGACGGACCACACGATAAGGCGTCCCAGACAATATATCCTCTTGAATATAATCAGGATCTGACGATGGTGTGGGATACTCCTCAAAGGTCGCGCCTATCAATGCCGCGATTTGAGAGGCGTCTTCAGCAGTGGCGCGCTCGGTCCTCACGGGCGGATGTATACGGGGCTCTGGACTTTGCTCCAGAATATCAAGCACACGCTTCACCTGAGCGGGGTTAGCAAGCTGTGCACGTGTGGGCGATGAGAACGCAGAGATAATGGCGCAATCATGCTTGCCCTTGTAAAAATTTGGGATGCGCGCCTCTTCAACAAAGTGCTGGCGCTCAAGCAGCTCGTCGCCTAGCTCTTCGGGGGCCATCAGCATCACGCGACCTCGCTTCTTTTTTCTGGCAAGCATGAGCAAGGTATCTGCAAGCTCGGATGCGCTGGAGGTGTCGGGGTGATCACATCGAATACGATTGGAATAGGGATCATCCTGAATCTCGACAGTGGCACCATCAGCGAGCGTGACCTCAAGATTTGATTTGATCGGTTCTGGAGAGGTCAGGGATCGGGATAACGTAGGGTCAACAGGTTTAAATTGGTTCATTCTTTCTCCGGGTTAAGGGCTGTAATCATGCTGCCAAAGCATATCTTCCAGAGGATTAGTATCAGTCAATGACTCAGATGTCAAAGATGGCAACATGTTGATATTTATACACATTTAAGAATCGACTTTCTGACCAAAAAATTACGTGCCACGGTGTTGTAAGGGGTTAGGTTCCGTTGAATCACATTCATACAGGTGCCAACTTCAGTGATGACGTCTGTATCACGCCACAGAGGTCTTCATGTTCAGGCAACTCTTTCAGAATCTAAAAAGCATCCACCCCATCAGGCTCACCTTTCTTGGTTATTTTTCCTATGTTTTGATTGGCTGGTTAAGCCTGTGTATTCCGTGGAGTCAACAGGCTGCTGGTGGTGTGAGCGCGCTGGACAACCTTTTCATTGCTACATCCGCCGTATCCACCACAGGGCTCGCCACTGTAGCTGTGGACTCGAGCTACTCATTTCTGGGCGAGCTGTTCATTTTGATCATGATTCAATTTGGGGGCATTGGTTACATGACGCTGGGGAGCTTTATCATGCTCACAAGGAGCAAGAAACTCCCCGAAGTGCAGGAAAACATTAGCAGGACCACGTTCAGCCTCCCCCGAGAGATTCCAATTGAGGCGTTCATCAAACAGGTCTTTGTCTTCACAGCGTTGATCGAGAGCATTGGCGTTGTCGCGCTCTTTTTCATCTTTCGACAGGCAGGCGTGGAGCATGCCCTGTGGCAAGCCATTTTCCATAGTATTTCGGCGTTTTGCACGGCGGGATTCAGTCTATTTGGCGACGGGCTTGAGCCATTTCGAGATAACTTCTGGCTCAATGCCACGATCAGCACGCTGAGTTATGCGGGCGCCGTGGGATTTTTGGTATGGACGGACTTTATCCTGGTTGCCCTTGGCAAGAAGCCACGTATGACGTTGACAAGTAAGATCATTTTACACACCACGGTTATGCTAACCTTGTGTGGAACCGCTGCATTTATGATCCTGGAGCCCACCATCAGCGCATTTCCAGCCGAGGAGCGGTTGATGGCAAGTTTCTTCCAGACCATGACTGCGCTCACCACTGTGGGGTTTAACACCATCCCCATTGGAGGAATCTCCGAGGTGATGATTATCACCGTGGGATTCTTGATGTTGATTGGAGCCTCACCTTCAGGCACAGGAGGTGGGCTGAAGAGCACTACATTCACGATTTTGGTGGGTATATTGCGAAGCACGCTGAGGAACCAACCGCAGATTACCTTTCGCGAGCGGGAGATCCCCGAGGCACGTATCAGAGCGGCGGCGTCGGCATTGATCATCTATGCGTTCACATCGCTTGTTGCGATCTTCTTGCTCACCATTCTGGACAATCATCTCGCCATTGAGGATCTCTTTTTTGAGGTCATTTCAGCGGTCAGCACAGTGGGAATATCACGAGGCATTACCAGTAGTCTGGAGCCACTTGGCAAGCTTGTGATTATCGCGGCCATGTTTGCGGGCCGTCTTGGACCGCTCGTCTTTGGCGTGGCCCTGTTCATGGCAAAACCCGAATATCATGAACAGGATAAACCACGCGAAGACATCGTCATGTGAGGCTCAGGGAATCAACCACTGAGAGTGTTTTGGGAGCACATGCAGATCCATATCACGTTCGGTGAGAGGTTCCCCATCGGCGTTGATATTAAGCTCTGACTCCATCGAGATCGAAGCCTTTGACACCTGCACATGAATGAGTTGTTCATGTTCAAGGTGTCGTCCTTCAGAGATCAGGAGTCGCACAGCACGCACGGTATCGAGCGTGCCCATCTTGGGGACGATGACCACATCAAGCATACCATCCTGAAGGTCAGCAAGAGGACATGCGCGGAACCCACCACCAACAAACTGCCCGTTCCCAATAATCACCTGCCATGCCTCACCTTCAATGACTCGTTTTTCAGGAGCGTGGCATTCCAACGAATAGGTGAACGCGGCCATATTGGCGAGGCTAGTGACGCCCCACAAGGTATAAGCGCTGTGACCGAGCATGTCTTTGATCATGCGTGGTGTGGTCTCGGTTGCAGTGGAACCATAGCCAAGGCTCAAGGCATTCATAAAGACGCTATCCCCCATGCATCCCACATCGAGCATAGCAGTGGAGCCTTGTAACAGCAGCGGAAGGAGGAGGTAGGGTTGCTCAAGCCAGATGTCCTCCTGATACACAGTGCGCACAAAGTCGTTGCCTGTGCCATAGGGGAGCGCACCGAGCGCAAACGTGCTTCCTGGTTCGGCCTGAGCGTCCATCTGGGCCTGAATTGCTTCATGAATTGAACCATCACCACCAGCGACGATCACATGAGCAGCGTGCAGGTAATCAGCCTCACGCGCGTAGCGATAGATATCGCCTTCTTCCCATGAGACGCGGACCTGCACATCGTGTCCACCTTGCCTGAGTTCGGCGATAAGTTCTCTTAGTAATGGATCCTGAGAGGCTCTTGCGTTGAGGATAAGAAAAGTATTCATGGGGCAAACCTGCAGGGCTATGTGAGCAACGTGGAGCGTTGCCTCACGAGGTCATCAAATTTATTGCATCGTATGCGTATTGTATAACTATCTAGCCTCGGGTGAGCAATGTCACACCATTTACCGTGAACAGGATGTGCTCTGTGAGAATAAAAAAATAAACAGAGCGCTAACAAGCTCACGGTTATTGAGGCCACGTACAGGTTGATCGTAACCACCTGCATTACATCGCCTATCTTGAGGGTTGAATTAGTCCTACAGCGGTTGAAGTGATTGTGTACGAAGAGATGACGAAGGATGAAGGAGTGAGAGCAAGGAGGGAAAACAAAGCAA
>CATLTV010000261.1 GCA_950059285.1 uncultured Pseudomonadota bacterium
CCCCGCTCCTTTTTCATTCTCGATGAAATCACTTTTCTGGGGTCATCAAGGGTGATAGGTTACTAGGGCGTAGCTCTCAAAAAGTCGGTCACAAGGACTGTTCAGAGAGACGGTCAGCGGTGTTGAGTTCAGACTACAACAGATGTGGTGTCGCACGCCTTGCTGGGCATCTCCTGTGTGTCGTCGTCAAGGTACCGATATTCTTTGAGCTCTCAGGACCTCTTGATGTGGCGTTGCTCAGGAAGCGCTTTGTCTTTGAATAGGGGGTCGTGTATGTTTGGCATGTAAATAGATGAACTAATAAGTTGAGGAAAGGGATTCATGCGAAGACAGGCAGGTTGTGTGATGAGAATGAAGCGTGTGCTAAGTGCATGTCTTGTGGTGGTGTTTGTGTTATGCGCGTTTGGTAGCGTTGCGCTGGCGCAAGAGAAAGCAAAGCTTGATGAGCAAGCCACAAAGCAGATGTTGGGTTACATTCGCGAGGCCAATGAGTTCTTTGACAAGGCACAGTGGCAATCTGCTCTGGAGCTTTACAAGAAGGCATATGCTCTTAGCCCCCAGCCAGCATTGTTGTACCGCATGGGCAAGTGCGCCGAGGGCGCAGGCAAGACCCGCGAGGCGATTGATTACTACAGTCAGTTTGTTGAGGCATTGCCCGAGAAGACGGTGGCAAAGGAAGTGGCTGCATACCTGCCTCAGTTGAAGGCGACATTGCCGCCCGAGCTCAAGATCACCTCCGAGCCCTCGAACGCCAATGTCTATGTGGGCTCGCTTGAGTCTGCTCCTGTAGGGTCCACTCCTTATGAAGGCAAGCTTGAGACAGGCGAAGTGAACGTGATTGTTCGTCTTGATGGATACAAGACCTTTAGCAAGACATACACGTTTGAAGGTGCCGGGCAGGAAACGTTGAATGTAACGCTTGAGCCTAAAAAAGAGGCAACCGAGCCACTCAAGCCCATTGTGGATAATGGCGAAGATAAGGGTACTGGTTCTTCAGGTGGAAAGCTCAAGAAGATTGGGTACGGTGTTACGGGGGCAGGTATTTTGTTGTTGGCGGGAGGCGGCGCGATGACAGCGCTCCAGATGCGCGCGACAGATCAGGTGAACTCTTTTGATAAGAACAGCTCTGCCGATCCTGATGGTGGTCGTGCGGAGCTGCAAGGTCTCAAGGATGATGCCAATGGTTACTGGAGGAACTCCATGATTCTTTACTCCGCAGGCGGTATTGTGACCGTGGCTGGCGTGGGTATGGTGGTGATGGGCATGATGAAGAGCGGCGACTCGGATCAGGCATCATCTCAGGCACTTCAGCTCAATTTTGCGGTGACACCTCAGGGCGGCAGCGTAGGGGTGTTTGGTTCTTTCTAGGGCGTGGATTGGCACGTGGCTCTTGTGCAGAATGTAAGATTGCATAAGGGTTTGCGTGTGTATGTGTTGCACGCATTGTGCAGCGGCGTTCGTAAGATGGGTGCCTGATGATCAGGGAGTTCAAACATGTATAGACTAATTCTTCAAGCGGGTGGGATTGATGTGGCGGGGGGGTCACCAAATGCTACCTCTCTTGGAGACTCTATCGTTCCTATCCTTGTTGTTCTTGGTGTGGTGACCTTTGTTGGCGGTGTGTTTCTTGCCATCAAGTGGTATCAGCAAAACGCACGTAAGAACCAGAACAAGGGTCCTCTGAGAAGTCAGATGCTCAATCGTGATACGCTGCGTCGTATCGATTCTGCTGTGGCGCAAGGACAGTATGAAACCGCAGGTGACTTGTTAAGTCGCGCGCAGCAGCACGATGATGCAGGTGAAGCGTACGCAAAAGCGGGCGCACACCTGAAGGCAGCCAGAAGTTTTCATGCAGGTAATAACCGTGCGCAAGCCATCTACCATTACAAAAAGGCAGGTGAGGTTTTACAGGCTGCGCGTATTTATGCGGACGATGGTCAACACCGTGCTGCTGCTGCGGAATATATGAGCGCCAATCATTATGAACTGGCCGCCGAGCAGTACGCTCGCGCTGGTGATATCAAGCGCGCTGCTGAAAACTATGAAAAGTCCAGGAAGCACAAGCTTGCTGGCGAGTACTATGAAAAGGCAGAGATGCCGACTGAGGCAGCCGAAAACTTTGAGCTTTATCTTCAACAGGAGCTCAAGGGTGTGGACCAGGTATCGCCCGAACTTCTTCAACTGGGCGCGCACACTGCCGAACTCTTGCAAAGCAACAGCGAACTCCAGCGTGCAACAACGCTCTATGCGCAGCTTGGCATGTACAAGGAAGCTGCTGATTGCTTGCGTGTCACGGGTGATTTTGCACGCGCAGCAGACATGCTGATGCAGGCCAATCAACCCATGCTGGCGGCAAAGATTCTCGAGGAAGCTGGTGAAGCGCGTCGTGCCGCCAAAATGCGCGGCGAAGCCGCGCTGGAGCGTGGGCAACTGGATGAGGCTGCGGATAGCTTCAGGACCGCAGGTGAACTGGAGCGTGCTGCCGAACTTTACGTGCAACTTGAAAAATGGCCCGAGGCGGCTGCGCTGTATGAGGAGCTTGAGTCCTACTCCAAGGCGATGGAGCTCTTTGCTCGAAGCGAACGTTATGGCAATGCTGCACGTTGTGCCGAATCAGCCAAGCAGTATGCCAAGGCGTTTGACCTGTATGAGAAAGCCAGTGACTTTGAGGGACAGCTTCGCATGCTCAAACAACTGGGCGATTTCTTCCGCGCAGGCAGGTTGTTGTTTGAACACCGTCAGTTTGAAGAAGCTCTGAAGTTTGTGGAGCAAATTGATTCGCGTGATCCTCTGTACTTGAAGAGCCTTGAACTCCAGGGTGATATTCTGCGTGGTCAGAGTCGTCATGAGAAAGCCTACAGTCGTTACAAGGCCGCCCTTGGCACACGTGATGCCGAGCTTGGTACTCTCCATCTCTACTACAAGATGGCGCGCGCTTTGGAAGACGCCGAGGATCTTAATGGTGCGCTTGAGCACTATATTTATGTGACTGATATCGAAGAGGAATTTGAAGACGCGATGCTGCGCCAAAAAGCAGTGCGAGAGCGTATTAAACGCTCCCGCAAACCCACAACAAGCGGCCTCTTTTCTTCCTCCGAGATCGGCTCTGATGGTGAGACGCGCTACGAAATTATCGAGGAGATCGCGCGTGGTGGTATGGGCATTGTCTACAAGGCTCGCGACACCGTGCTTGGCCGCGTGGTCGCATACAAAATCCTTGGAGAGAACCTTCGCGATAATGAGACTGCTGTAAAATACTTCCTGCGTGAAGCACGTGCTGCCGCTGCCTTATCACACCCCAACATCGTGACTATCTTTGATGCCGGCGAGCAGGCGGGCGAATATTATATGGCCATGGAGTTTGTCGAAGGTACAACGCTCAAGGAGCTTATTCGACGCACAGGCGCGTTGCCTGAAGATCAGGTCAGTTACATCCTGAACAACAGCTGTAAAGCGCTCCATTATGCACACAGTAAAGGGCTAGTTCACCGCGATATCAAGAGCGGCAACGTGATGATTACACGCGACAAAACCTTGAAGATCATGGACTTTGGTCTGGCAAAATTCTTGCGCGAATATCAAAACAACCACACCCAACAGGTGGGTACGCCATTCTATATGTCCCCTGAGCAAATCATCGGTAAGGATATCGATTTTCGCAGTGACCTGTACAGCCTTGGCTGCATGCTCTTTGAGTGTGCCACAGGTACAGTGCCGTTCTTCAAGGGTGACCTCAGCTATCACCACTTACACACACCACCTCCCACGCCTCGCTCGATTAACCCTGTGATCAGCAAGGAGCTTGAGACCATTATTCTCAAACTCCTCGAAAAAAATCCTGATGAGCGTTATCAATCTGCTGTGGAAGTTGCGCGTGCGGCTTCTGCTGTCAAGCGTGCTTCACGCGCCTGACTTGAGGCTCTAAAAGAGCTGCAAGCACTCTGAAGGGAGGCTAGTGTGACCCTGCGTGGCATGCTCATAAAGTGGTTCGCAGGTTGATGCTTCTTCCGTTTGAAGTGCCTCATCACAAGCTTCCAGCGTATCAAGCGCAAGTTGTCGTGCATTGGTCTGGGATTCACATGTTCTGACCAGTTCCTCCACACAGCCTTCTTCTGTACTCTCATGCGTGAGCTGACAAAGTGATGCGCCTGACAGGTCAGCTTCAGTTTTCTCACAGCTAAAGCATGTCTGGCATCGCGTTTCGGCCATGGATGTACATGTCGTGGTGACGGTGGACTCAAGGCATCCAGAGAACATGACAGCAAAAAGGAGCACGAGCGTGCACGGTGTAAGCCATGATTTGAGCAGGTTATGTTTCATTGTGCTTGTTTTTGTATGTGTTTAATTGTTTGATTTTTAAGTGCTATTTGTCTTTGTGTGTCGCCATTTAATTCAGGCAATCTGCACAGAATATAGTCTCCAAAGCAGGTTCTGATGTAGCATCTATTGGTTGCAAAAACTAGATCGTTGTGCAAAAGAACGCGTGTGTCGCTGCGCGCTACATCTGTTGTAGTCGTGCGCTGTTAACCTTATTTTTCATCATCCCTGTGATTATTTATGCTGACTCCCCAAGAACTCGTTGTCGCCTACCACAAGAAGACCAAAAAACAATTTGGCCAGCACTTCCTCACCAGTGAGTCTATTCTAAGCTCCATTGCCAATTGTGTGGATCTTCAAGAGGACGACTATGTGCTGGAGATTGGTCCAGGTTGCGGCACGTTAACAAGTCAGCTTATCGCGCGCGCAGGACATGTGCACGCCATCGAGATCGATCGTGACGCTGCGCAGTTTTTGCGAGGTCAGTTTGTGGAAAAGGGTCTGCTTACATTGACCGAAGGTGATGCCCTGCGCATTGATCTTGGAGAGGTTCTGTCCGAGTCGCCTCGCTGGAAGTGCGCAGCAAACCTTCCTTATAATGTGGGCACCCCTATCTTCTTTGAGCTCACCAAGTACAGGGATCGTTTCGACAAGCTTGCCTTGATGTTCCAGAAAGAGGTTGCAGAGCGTATGGTCGCCACCACCGATGATCGAAAAGACTATGGTGTGTTGAGCTTGATGACGCATCTTTACCATGATGCTTATATCGCGATGGAATTGCCGCCTGGCGCGTTTTCACCACCTCCAAAAGTCGATAGTGCGCTGGTTGTTCTGGAGCCAATCAAGGAGTCACGTATTCCTGATGAGGACTTGAGGAATCTTTTTATTCGTGTGGTCAAGGCGGCTTTCCAGCAACGACGCAAGACAATCTCCAATTCGCTCAAGAGCTTGTGTAAGGACAAGGAACTTGTGAAGCAATGTCTGTCAAATGCAGGTATCGACTTGAAGGCCAGGGCAGAGGTTGTGGAGTTTGACTCCTTTGTTGCGCTGGCAAAAGAATTTCAGGCCGTGCTGTAGGTTTCATCATACTCTGATGCTTACAGGACCTAATGATAAAGTGTGCGAACCTGCGCAAGTTCCCTGTCATGTATATGTTGCTTTAAATAGTCCTCCACTCGCCGTGCTTCAACCTCATGAGGGATAGCGAGGTAGGCTTCGTGGTCCTTGAGTCCTCGGGCAAGTCCCTGAGCATAATGCTTGAGGTAGCGCGCCAGAAAACCAAGGTGGCCGTCGCGAAAATACTGTGCGACATGTGTTACTTCATGAATCACAAGTGACAGTGGAAGCCCTCCATCCTCATCAAATAAACGACTGGTAATATAGACTTTTCTACCGAGTGTGATTCCTACAGCGCGTTGGCTTAACGCAATGTGGGCAATAAGGCTGCGTGGTCCATGCAGTTTATATGGTTGAGGCAATGTCGAGATGAGGAGCGTCTTCTCAACGGCGCGTTCGCAGATATCAGGTCTGGCGACCTCTGCATCAAGCAGCGCTTTGAGGCACCACTTTTTCTCGAGTGCTGTGAGTTTACGTGTGAGTGTCATGTGTGTTTGCGCTTGCGTCGCTGGCTATAGAGGAGTGACAGGACCAGAAGGAATGACCAGGGGAGGGTGGGAGAACCCGTTGTAGACTGGGAACAGTTACCACAGCCACTCTCTTCCTGTGGTGTGTACACAGCGCATACGCCATCAAGGTCATCTTCTGCGAGAGTGCGCTTACTTGTCTCTCCAAGAGGTGCGGATGCAAACATCGTGGCCTCAGGGAGGGAGGAGTGATCAAACCCAATGAAGTGACCAATTTCGTGCGTGAGTGTATTACGTAGATCCACTTCATTTGGGCCAGGGATTTCCTTTGTGCTCCAGGTGAAGAATTCGCCATTAAGCTCTATATCCGCGTCACTTATACTTCCATCTGATGCAGAGAATGTCACGCTTGTGAGTGCGTAAGCGGATGTGTCTGCGTAGGGCCATTCCTCCTGCCAGATGATGAGGTTTGTATCCTTCCCATCCTTGAAGTAGCCTACACGATTGTCTTCTGTGGTGCCATTGTATGTGATTGATATATTGGAGCATTCTGGACCTGTCCACGCAGCAAATGCGCCTTGCACGGCTTCTTCAAGTGCAAGGGACAGCGGTGAGCCATCATCCATACGGAGGTCATCGCTACCTGCGCTATTGATGACGTAATTAATGCTACGTTCTGACCAGCATACAGGCAGGGGTGATTCATTTGCCCCACATGGAAACATGGCGCCTGCGCTGTTGGAGCAGGTCATGGTTTGTTCGTATGCGAATGATGTTTTAGGCGTGAGGATGAGAAGTGCAGGAGAAGTTACCAGTGCGCAGAGGAGTGCGGTTGTGCTGGTATATCGGCTCCAAGAGTGTGTGTAGAACATAAAAAGAGCCCGTTATTTTTGTGTGTTTTGAAGCTCTTTAATCTGAAGCTTGAATGCATCCAGAGTTATGACTTGAGAGTGCGTCTGGTCGGGTTCAGTTTCTTTGAGACGAGTCGCAATTTGGCCCTGTTTATCTTCGACCTTGAGGGGCTCAACGAGAGGAGTGTCTTTGATGTCAGGGACGATGTATTCAGTCTGTTGATCGGGGCCTACGGCGACATGGAATTTGCCTTGTACCATTCCTGTGACGACAAGGGGTTTATCTGCCAGTGGGCGTTCAAGGAAGACGAGCACTTCTTCGTCCTGCTGAAACTGTGGCGTACCATGCACCACGGTGATCAGGTCACCTACGCGACCTCCCAGCACACGAAACTGTACTTCTTTCATGCCCTGAGAGCCTTTCAGGACCTCTTTGACGTTCAACGTGATGTAGGTGTAGATGCGGCCATCTTGCTTGGTGTACTCAATTTCAGACACTGTACCTTGAACGATGGCCTCTGACTTTGATGTGAGCGTCTCAAGATCAAGCTTCAGGAGCGTGGTCGCGCTTGCGCTGGCGAGCATCATGAGTGTGATGCTGAGCGCAGCAGTGAGCCCAAGGCTCTTGCGTAAGATAGTGTGTGTGGATTCTATGTTCATGATCATGGGTCTCGATGAGTGGTGTTCAGGATACAGGACTGCGCAAGTATTCCATAAAGCGGTACTGTAACTCAATAGCAGGAATGCTTCTGATATGAGGTACGTCGACCTCGGACTTTCCGATGGTACGATTTCTCCAGAAGCCATCTTGTAGGAAGATAATCAACTCTCCTCCGTTGACACGTGCGCTTCTTGCGATGTCCACGCCTTGCTCACTAGTGAGCAAGGCGTCTCCCCAGTTTGATGATGCTTGAATAAAATATGATGTGGGATCTTCGCCTGTTCTCGCCTGAGGATAGTTGCCAAGGAGGGTTGTATTATTGAGCGCAATTTTGGAGGATCGCACATCAAGTAGTCCTTCCTGGCGAGCGATGGGGTGGGTCATGATGTCAAGCGTAAGTGATTCATTTGATTGGTTGAATTTGATCTCGTGGTCATCTGTGGTGACCGAAAAGTCGGGCGCGATTTGAGTGAGCAACTGTGCTGTGTAAGAGAGTTGATCACCACGAAGAAGGTTGTCCATTTCAGAGAGGATGACCACGCGTTTTCCTTGCGCCAGCTCATTGAGGATATGTTCCACGGCTTCGTCATCATAGGGGGCACGTGCTGGAGGGAGGATGAGCGCATCGACGTTTTTATCCCAGCGTTTGAGTGCTCGCCCTGTGAAGTTTTGGTCACGATTGATATTGACGAAGAACGAATAGTAGTTTTCAGGCGCGGTGTTTCCTGGCGTGTTGTAGGCGTAACGCATGTCAACACCGAGGTTAAATCCTGCGGGTTTTGTGTTGCGTAGTGGGGCTTGTCTGTCGTCATCTCTGGCTAGCCACTGGTAGATATTAAGCCAGTGTTCGAAGTTATCTGTCATATGAAGCCAGACGTCGCCAAACATGTTCTGATCGCCGACCACAACAACGCGTCCTGCGCCATATTCTGAGGCCATGCCTACAGGAAGAGAGCCCATGGGTTCTATGGTGAGATCGTCATCATGCTTCCAGTTTCCATAGAAGCCAACGCCCGAGGATTCGTCCCAATAGTCACCATAACCGCGTTCTGACAGTCGAGCTGTGACGACTGCATCGCCGCCAGCTTCGGGTTCGGCCATGGTGCCGCCTGTTTGAAAGCTGATAGTCTCGATGCCCTCGTTGATCGGGTGTGTAGTCAGGTCATCAATGGCGATCCAGGCGAGCCCTGTGATCTGGTGTTCTGCGTAGTCGATGGCTGTGTGGTAGGTGACGTCGATGCCCATGGGGTTGAGGAAGGCATTGATGCGTTGCGCGTGGTAGTAGACATTTGTGGGGTCAGAAATGACAAATAATCCGCCACCTT
>CATLTV010000262.1 GCA_950059285.1 uncultured Pseudomonadota bacterium
GCTGACGCTGTTGGTGGTGGGGATCAGCGGAGTGTATCTGAATCAGTCGCTTGCGGAGTGGATTGAGCAGAGGGTTTCGACCGAGCTTTCAAAGCACATGAGCGCGACACAAATCATGTTGCAGCGCACGCCACAGAACACTCCACTTGATCCGCTCGCCGACGAGCTTGGCGCAGCGGTGGGTTCACGTCTGGAGATTTTTGGTCCAGAGGGTGAGCTTCAGGGGGACTCTTTGAGGAGTCCGCTGGAGCTACAACGTGTACCGCCATTGGAGCGCGAGGAGCTGGCACGTTGGGGAGAACAGATCGATAAAAAGGGGGAGTACAGCACGACGGTTGAGACCTATCCAGGTGAGCCTGAATCGATGCAGCTTGTGCGTCGTTGGGAGCGTGGTTATGTGAGGTTGTCGGTGCCATTGAGTGAGCTTGAAGCGCTCAACAGGAGGGTGAGATTATTACTTGTGATCGCGGCTGGGATTGGATTGATCGTGGCGGTGTTGATGAGTGGTTTGGCGGCGCATCTGATGTCGAGCACCTTGAAGAAATTGATCTTGCAGGTGCAGCGCATGGTACAGGCGGGAGGTTCATCAGGCGGGTTGTTATTATGGGAGAGGCAGGTTGAGAAAGCGGACAGCTTTCATGGGCGCTCCGATGAGGTGTACAATACAAGTTCAATTACCCAGCTTTCTCAGGACCTTGCACGACGTGTGGAGTTGCTTGCCGAAGAGCGCGATCAGTTTCAGGTGATCTTGCAAAGTATGAATGAGGCGGTGTTGGCGCTGGATAGTTCACATCGCGTGAAGATGATGAACCGCAAGGCACGCAAGATGTTTGAGACGACGTTGTCGTTGTTCAAGGACGATGATCTTTCAAGCCAGCATGTGACTTCATTTATTCGTGTGCCTGTGTTTCTTGATCTGTTGGAGGAGGCTTCGCGCGGAAAGCGCTCAATGGCGGAGTTTACGTTAACAGGACCGCCCGAGCGTCAGGTTGTGGCGCATGTGAACCCCGAGACAAGCGGTGGTGGTGTGGTGTTGGTGCTGCATGATGTATCGGAGTTAAGGAAGCTTGAGCGCGTGCGTAAGGATTTTGTCACCAATGTCTCGCATGAGTTGAGGACGCCAGTGAGCGTGGTGATGCTCAATGCCGAAACGTTGATGTCAGATGAGGAGTTGTTGGGGTCAAATCGTCACACCAGGAGGTTTGTGGAGGCGATTCACCGCAACTCCGAGAGGTTATCGCGGTTGATCTCTGATTTGCTTGATATTTCACGTCTGGAGGCGGGGAAGTTTCGCCTTGAGAAGGAGCCTGTGTCTGTGTTGGGTGCAGCGCTCAGGGTGTTGGACAGTTTGGAAGAGCGAGCGCTGCTAAAGAACCAGGAATTGGACACGGATATCGACATTGATTTGTTGGTGTATGTGGATGCCAAGGCGTTGGATCAGATGCTCTTTAACTTCGTCGACAACGCCATCAAGTATGCTGGAGAGGGGGGACACATTTGCGTCAAGGCTCGTCGCATGGAGGTGTTGGGGAATCATTATCACCGCGACTTTATTCGTATTGAGGTGTGTGATGATGGTCCTGGTTTGCCTGCCAATGACAGGCCGAGGATCTTTGAGCGTTTTTATCGCGTGGATGAGGGGAGAGCGCGTGACGTGGGCGGGACGGGGCTTGGCTTGTCGATTGTCAAGCACCTGGCCGAGGCGCAAGGTGGGCGTGTGGGCGTGATGCCAAACAGACCAAGGGGATCGATCTTCTGGATCAGGTTGCCACGAGCAAGGAAGAACGACGAGGTTGCGATCGAGGTTGCGCAGGCGGTGGAGGTCGCGGTGCAAGAGAGCAGTGAGTTTGATCGCGAGGAAGAGTGACGTCTGTTTGATAAAATTGTAACGGGACAGTGATTTTGGCACAATCAGGGGCGGTCGTAAGGATCTTGTTGATGAACGTGGGGTTGCTGGGTTAAAGTGCAGCCTTATGTAAGATGTGTTGTCATCAATCAAATTAACCAAAGTAGTCGATTTTTACAGGCGTGTTCCTGCATGTGCACGACCCTGATGCAATAAGGTGAGCGAGAATGAAGATGAATCGTGTGGTTGTGTCCTTGATGGGGCTGAGTCTAATGGGTGCGCTTTCGGCGTGTGATGATACAGTACCTGTGGAGAGCGCCGACATGGGTGGAGGCTGTCCATTTGGAGAGGTTCGCAACCCGATTTCAGGTTTGTGTCAGCGTGTGGATACAGGTGTACGAGATCTTGGTCCTGGGCCGATCGTAGGTGGCGAAGGGGACATGGGTGATATGAGCCCAACGGATATGGACACCTCGGACATGCCTGACATGAGGTTCCCACCAGATATGCCCGTGGTGATGGTCGATCTTGGTGATGATGAGCTGTGTAAGCGAGGCATTGACTCCGATGGCGATGGTCTTGACAACGCCTGTGAGTGTGCGCTTGGCACAGAGTCAGGTAACTCGGACACGGATGCCGATGGGCTCCCCGATGGTTTTGAGGATGCTAACCAGAACTGCAAGGTCGATCGCGGCGAGACGCACCCCAAGATCGCGGATACAGATAGCGATGGGATCAGTGATGGTGATGAGGTGAACGAGCGCCTTGATCCGTTAAGTCTTGATACGGATGGCGATGGCATCACAGATGGTGTGGAGTTTGCCAGCTGTCTTGATCCCAAGGTTGCGGATACGGATGGTGATGGCATTGACGATGGTTTGGAGGATGCCAACAAGGATGGAAAGATTGGTATTTGTCCTGACCGTATGTATGCAGCAAGTTGTGCGCAAGGTGAGTATGACCCATGTAAAGCAGACACCGATGGTGATGGCGAACCTGATGGTGAGGAAGTGAACTTCTTGGCATGTCGCGATGAGTTTTTGAACGCGATTCCCATGCCCAACTTGATTCGTGATCAGGGGAGTGACTTCCAGCTTGCGATTGATACGCAGGCACAGTCTGCATCGGTGACGAGCACTTCCGCGTATGCATTCAACCATGCACAGGCATCTTATGCAGGTTTTGTGGCGCCCGTGAACGTGGCTGTGAGCACCGTGGAACAGATGCGAGATCTTGTGTTGAACAGGGTCAGGACGCAGTATCCTTCAGCAAGTTTTGTGAGTACAGGGCGTCGTACACAGACGCACGAGGGCTTTGAGGGGATGGTGTCGATCAAGATCGATCTGGGAAGCTCGGGTCAAGCCAACTCTGGCAGGGACTTTGTGTTGTCAGGTCTCTTGCAGCAAGGTTCTGTAAGTCATGGTCTGGGCGGAAGTTTTGCAGCCTCTGCGGGCAACCTCGTGTTGTTGGTGGGGATTGTACAGCAGTCCAACAACACGTTCCTTGTGACAGGTGCGGTGGCCTCTGATGTGGATTACCAGAACAGGACATTGAAGACTGGTTTTCTTGTGGATGACGTGACCAGTGCTGGCAGTGTCGCGACATATGATGAAGCTCTTGAGAATGCATGTGTGGCGTATCGCGTGGATGATCGACCCAAAGCAGACTTTTTGTGGTTGATTGATGGCTCGGGTTCGATGAGTGATGAGAACGAGCTTGTGAAGAACTACGCGGATGAGTTTGTGCAGATTCTGTCTGCATCAAACCTTGACTGGCGTCTTGGTACGGTGTCTTCAAACTGTGCAGATATCGCCAATGATGCGGCGATTCCTCAGGATGTGCGTGCGTTGTATGGTGGCTCTGGTTTGATGTCTTCATGCCCTGCACCTCCATCATTCCCTGGCTTGACTCCTTACAGGTACAAGAACGGGATGTTGTGTGATGTGAACAACGCGTTCTTCACGACAGATCCTCAGAAGTTCAAGGCGTGCATCGATGAGATGGGTAGTCCTGGTGGTTTTGCGTTGTTGAACGAGCACACGATGACGATCGCACCTGCTGCAATCAGTCGTGCGTTGCCACGCTCGGAGAACAACCCCTCCAAGCTGCGTCCAAACGCGGCGACCATTCTTATCAGCGTGACCGATGAGTTTGATGATTTGTTCCAGGGCAAGATGGGCTGGCGAGATGCAGGTTCTGCGGATGAGCCACCAAACGATCCATCTGGTACATACAGTGAGGCGCAGCTTGATCAAGTCGTGCAACCTTTTGTGGATTACTTGCGTCGTCCCGAGAGCGCGGCGACTGCGTTTGGGATTTTCTGGGTTCCTGGTCAGCAATGTGACGTGGCAAGCGAAGCGGCGGCGGGGATTGAGCGTGTGGTCAACCAGACGGGTGGAACAGCGGGCAACATTTGTTCTGGTAACCTCCAGACAACGCTCGCCGCTATCGCGCAGGCCTCCGCAGGTCTGGCCAGTGGATTGCGCGTGGAGGGTGTGCCTGTCGCCTCAACGATGGGCGTGAGAATTGGCGATGTGTCCACGCAGATGATCGAGGTCCCCGAGCGTGATCGTACTGATGGTTGGGATTATGATGCGGTGACCAACGCGGTGACCTTCTATGGTGCACAACCTCCAGAGACAAGCGATCGTGTGGTCATTACATACAAGCGTTGGGAGAACTCGCTGGTGATGTGTACCACTGATGCTGAGTGTTCTAACGGGTTCCAGAAGGGACAGTGTGTGGATGGTAAGTGTCGATAAAATAATTAAGAGCGTAATAAAGAAGGAGTTGTTCGGAAAAGCTCGTAGAAGCCGCGTATTTTGGTGTCGCAAAAACAGAATGTAACACGGCTACTATTCTTGGTTTTTGCTCCTTAAACTCCACGCCTTCTACTTCGCTTTCTCTATTACGCTCTTAGAGCGTGATAAAGAACCATAAAAACACCGTGCTTTGGAAAACCAAAGCACGGTGTTTTTATGGTTCTTTATCAAGAATGTGTATGAGTAACTATTGAAGATTGGGCGGTTGTCGCTATGTTGAGGACGCGCAATCACATGGATTTTAGCAGGAAGGAGAGCAATGCAATTTCGCAGGGATTCAGCCACGCTGGTGCAAGCTGGTCAGTTTCAAACACAGGAACACTTTTACCCACAGGTGATGAATGCCCACATTCATCCCATGGTCAGGTTCTTTTTCTCATTGGGTAATGAGCGTATCGCCAAGCGATATTGCCATTTGAATCCTGAAGCGAGCTATGATGCGGTGTTGGATCTGCTTAATGTGTCCACAACGCATATGCGTTGGGGTGGCGCGGATCTTTTCTATACGACAGATGAGAAGGGCGCTCGTCACATGGTTGTGATCGAGACTAACTCAAGTCCTTCAGGTCAGAAGTCGATGCCCTTGCTGCATGAGGACAATGAGCATGGCGGTTATCGCCAGTTGTTGGAGCGTTCATTTCTGCCCATGCTCAAGCGACGTAGTGCGCTCAAGGAGGGTGGGCTGGCGATCTTGCATGACAAGAACTTGATGGAGACATCGGGTTATGCGTCCACGCTCGCTGACCTTACAGGTGAAGCTGTGTGGCATGTACCGTGGTTTGAGGATGATGAGAATCCTCCTGCGAAGTTTGATGCATCAGGCGTGTTGCATGTGCGTGACAGCGAAGGTGAGTGGCATCCCATTCGTGGCGCGATCAAGTATGTGACACAGCGACCCTGGACAAGGATTCCACCTGTGACGAAGACAATGATCCTGAACTCCTCGCTGGTGTGTCTGGCGGGAGGTCGTAACAAGTTGCTGGCGAGCAAGGCCTATGACTTGTTTAACGGCAAGATTGAGGAGCGCGGTCTGAAGATTGATTACCCCGAGACGATCTGGGATGTGAGCTTGCAGGAAGTGCCGTTGTGGGTTCAGCGCATGGGTGGTTATGCCGTGGTCAAGGTGCCGTATTCCAACGCGGGACAGGGTGTGTACACGATTACATCCGAGCAAGAGCTTGAAGCGTTTATGAACGCGGATCACAGGTATGATTGTTTTATTGTGCAGGCGTTGATTGGTAACCTTGGCTGGACCTCCAGAAGTTCACGTGGTCGCCTGTATCACATGGGGACTGTGCCTGATCGTCGCGGTGATATTTACGTGGCAGATGTGCGCGTGATGGTGGGGAGTAGCCCTGATGGGTTCTTCCCCGTGGCGCTTTATGCACGTAGCGCACGTTCTCCGCTGGCGTCAGAGCTTACCGAGAGCACAAACTCGTGGGAGATGCTGGGGACCAACCTGTCTGTGAAAAACGACAAGGATTGGGGCACTCAGACTGAGCGATTGTTGTTGATGGACAGTCGAAACTTCAACCGACTGGGGCTTGGTTTGGATGACCTTGTGAAGGCATATATTCAGACCGTACTGTCTGTGCAAGCGATCGAAGATATGGCGTGTAGCCTGGTGAGTACAAAGGGTAAATTTAAGAGGAAGATGTTCCGTTTGGTGAATCCAGACGCGGTGTTGTCGCAAGAAATCTGTAGCGTAGTAGAGTAGAGGTAATATGACAAAGTCTGGAGAAGCGCACGGGGTAAAAGAGAAGGTCATGGACCAGAAGGCGCAGAAAGAAAAAGTGGAGTATGTGGAGGGGCTTGATCTTGATGCCATGCCACCCGGGCACGCTGCGCGTTTTATGGTGGAGCTGGTGCAAGATCCTCTCGGGCGAGCATTGCGTGTGCCTGTGATGGTGCTCAAGGGAAAGAAGAGCGGCCCTGTGGTGGGGATCGTGGGGGCATTACATGGCAATGAACTCAACGGTATTCGTGTGATTCACCAGTTGTTTGCGCGCACAGATGTGAGCAAGTTACGTGGTACGTTGGTGGCGATTAACGTGGCCAACGTACCAGGTTATCTGATGCACCAGCGCGAATTCATGGAGGGTACAGATCTCAACCACATCATGCCTGGCAAGGAAGGTGGCAACGAGGCGCAGGTGTATGCGTACAGGTTGTTCCATCGCATTGTGAAGCAGTTTGACTACTTGCTCGACCTGCACACCGCAAGCTTTGGCAGGATTAACTCCCTTTATATTCGAGCAGATATGACGCATCCCATCACGGCGAGGATGGCGTATTTGCAGCGCCCTCAGATTATTTTGCACAACCCTCCAAATGATCAGACCTTGAGGGGAAGTGCGATGGAGCAGGAGATTCCAGCGATTACGATCGAGATTGGGAATCCGCACCTGTTTCAGGCCAACTTTATTCAGCGCTCTCTTATTGGGATTCGTGCGACGCTCTCCGAGCTTGGCATGTTGCCCAAGAAGGGCAAGTTGGTCGCTGGTCCCGAGCCGATTATCTGTAGAAAATCACAGTGGTTATATACCACGACAGGCGGTATCCTTGAGGTCTTCCCTGGTGTGGTTGAGATGGTTGAAGAGGGGCAGCTTGTGGCGCAGGTACGAAACATCTTTGGCGATATTGTCGAGGAGTATCACGCACCATTTGCAGGTATTGTGATCGGTAAAAGCACCGATCCCGCCGCCCAGACGGGCGCACGTATCCTGCACCTTGGTCAGCTTGCGCAGCCCGACGAGATGGCCCAGTTCTATCGTCGAGAGCTTAACAGCATGTTGTCCTGAGATCGCTCATTTCCTCCGTATTAACTTTTGATAAAGATTGTAAGGTTTTGGAAAGATTGAAAAAATTACTGTTTGTTGTGAACGAAGTTGGTGGCTTGAAGCCTGAGCAAAGCACGACATTTCTGATCGTTGAGGCGCTCAGAGTAGGTCATCGTGTGGATGTTGTGGGGAGCGGTTCGTTGTATTGTGATGAGCAAGGAGACATCCTTGCGCAGGGCTGTACGCTTGAGCCAGACGCATCCACAACATGGTCCAACAACGAAGTGATTCGTATCCTCAAGGACGCTGCATCAACGCAAGTCAACCTCAAGAGCGCAGACCTTGTATGGGTACGTACAAACCCCGCGCGTGATAACCGAAAGTGGGCGCATGAAAATGCGCTGGTGATGTTGGGATTTGTACACGATGCGGGCACGCCCGTGATCAACGATCCATGGGGATTGCAAAAGGCAAGCTCCAAGCTCTACCTGAATGAGTTTCCTCTGGAGATCAGGCCAAAGACCGTGGTCTCAAAAGATGTGAATGTGCTCAAGGCGTTCATGAAACGTGTGGGCGGAGCTTGTGTGGTCAAACCACTCAAGGGCACTCACGGGCGTGATGTGTTCAAACTCAAAGGTGAGGACTCCGATAACGTGAATCAGATCCTTGAGATCATGACACGTACGGATTATGTGATCGCGCAGGAGTTTGTGCCTGAAGCTACGCTTGGTGATGTGCGTCTGCTCGTTGTGGACGGCGAACTGTTTGAGGTTGATGGCAAGGTCGCTGCGGTGCATCGCGCACCAGGTGGATCGGACTTCAGGAGCAATATCCACGCAGGTGGTGTGGCCAAGCAAGCGGTCATTACTCCTGTGATGCGTGGCGTGATTGAGAAGATGAAGCCTGTCCTCAAACGCGACGGGATCTTCTTTGCTGGCGTGGACTTTATTGGCACCAAGATCGTGGAGATCAATGTGTTCAGTCCAGGTGGGTTGGTTGATGCTGAAGTGTTCGAAAAAACAGCGTTTACAGAACATCTTATCGCAGCTGCGTTGACAAAATGTAAGTGATTTTCGTGGGCAAAAACCAAGAGGCGGGAGGGGGGGGGAAAA
>CATLTV010000263.1 GCA_950059285.1 uncultured Pseudomonadota bacterium
ATCCTGATAAGATCATCTCAAACGCATACAGCGCCCGTCCAGACTTGCTCTCCATGGCCAGCTCCGCCTCTGCCATGTGGGTGGCCAACGCCGCGACCGTGTCTCCATCTTCAGATACAAAAGATGGTCGAATTCACTTCACTCCTGCGAACTTGCAAGCCAAGGTTCATAGAAGCATTGAGCCAGCGGTTACATCTCGACTCTTGAAAAACATCTTTCGCGGCGAGCGCTTTGCTCATCATGCAGCGTTGCCAAACCATGTGAGGTTTGGTGATGAGGGGGCTGCAAACCATACGCGATTGTGCGTCTCCTACGACAAGCCTGGTGTGGAGATTTTTACATTTGGTCACGACATGGAAGGTGATAACAGCTTGAAACCTATCAAGTTTCCAGCAAGGCAGAGCAAGCTGTCCTGTGAGTTGATCGCCAAAAGCCATGGTCTTGATCCTGCGCGCACGGTCTTTGTGCAGCAAAGACCTGATGTGATTGATGCAGGCGTGTTCCACAACGATGTGATTGCTGTGGGCAATGGCCACGTGTTGTTGATTCACGAGGAAGCATGGGTTGAGCAGGACAGCGTCCTTGAGCAACTTGATGGTATGCTAAATGGTAACCTGTGTGTGGTACAGGTCGACTCGGATCGTGTGAGTGTGGAGGATGCAGTCACAAGCTATCTGTTTAACTCTCAGATTGTGACAGGTGCGGATGGCCAGATGCACCTTATCTGTGCACAGGAGTGTGAACAGAACAGCGCGGTCAAACAGGAGATTGAGCGCATCGTCAAGAGCTCATCTAACCCCATTAACCAGGTGCACTTCTTTGATCTGACTCAAAGCATGAGAAATGGTGGCGGGCCTGCATGCTTACGACTGCGTGTCGTTGTGGATGATGCTGCATTTGCAGCCATCAACCCTCGCTGCGTACTGACAGATGATCTTTATGATGAACTGTGTGACTGGGTCACGCGCCATTATCGCGATGAACTTGCGCACGCTGATCTGGCCACACCAGGGTTCTTTGATGAGGTCGAGGCGGCCTTGATAGAACTGGCAGGGATTCTTGATATCGATGAGTCGATTTATCGCCAGCGTTAGGTTCTGTGGATATAGGCGAATCGAGTAAGGCAAAGTAAAAGAGGAGAGAGGATGATGAATCATCCTCTCTCCTCTTTTCTATCATGCGCTATAATTTTGTTTATAAGCGGAAGCTCACACCAGCGCCTGCACCAAAGTCGCTACGATTGACATAGCCCTGTCGAGCGTATGCATCGATCTGAAGGTTGGGAGTAATCAAGTATGTCACGCCCAGGTTTGAGCCCATTGAGAGCTCGCCCGACAGGGTTGTCGTGCCAAAGACATCGATAAATGAGCCAAACTGGTCGTTCCAACTTCTGGAGAGTCCAAGTGCGAAGTTCGCGCTGCTGTTGTTACCATCAAATGGGGAGAGTGAGACGTCCGCGCCCACAGTAATCCCCAGTGACATGGTTTGAGTTAGGGTGAACTCCGAGGCGATGCTTGATGAGAAGACAAGTGATTGGCTATCAAGAATGGGAATAATCACTCCCGTGGACAGACCAATGGACATGTCGCCATCAGGATCATGGCCAAGGTGCCACTTTGTACCAACCTCGGGTGCCGAGAGTCCGCTCTCCCCATTTGGAACGATCTCATACGTGTTGGTTTCAACGTGGAATTCAAAGTTTTCAGAGATGCCTTGTTTCAATTTTAGAGGGAAGAGGTGCGTCTGATCTCCATCAGGCACAAATGTACCGTCCACGCCGATTTCAGCCTGAAAGGTCTTCTTGCCCACAGTACGACTGGTGTCATTGGCTCCAGGTCGATCGGTCAGTAGAGGGCCACGTTCATCTGTAGCAGGATCTTCTGCAAAGGCAGGTGCACAGATAAAGCAAGCTGACAACAGCACGACATGAAAGAGTGGATTCCTGATCATTTGGACATACTCCGCATTTTAAAACGTATTCTTGGTAAGTAATAATTGCGAAAATAGGGTGTACGAAGATACGGAATCCGTCAACTTTTTGCCTCTTGATTACGCCCTATATTCTGAAGCTGATACCAAGCCCCACGCCAGTATCATTGTCATGGTAAAAGCCCTGCCTGACATACCCATCAAGCTGGAGGTTTGGTGACAGTGTGTAGGTCATGCCTGCATCTGCAGAGAGGATGAGGTGGTTGGAGAACTGCCACTGTCCAAAGATTTCTGTGTACATGCCAAGATTATCTGTCAGTGAGATGCCAAGAGAGGAGGCAAAGCGTGCTTCCTGTGTGCCTTCACCCCTGGGGGCAAAGGTGACGCTGACTCCAAGATTGTTTCCCAGCGAGAGCCTTGGCGTCAGCGCAAGATCAAGCGCAAGCGTGGGCGAAAATGTCCAGAGTGATGTGTCAAACAGGGGGAGTGATAATGCAGTGAGAATGCCCAGCGACCACGTGCCTTCAGCGTCATGTCCAAGGTGCCACTTTGTACCAATTTCGGGCGATGTGAGCGAGTTTTCTCCACTGGGTGCGATTGTGTATGTGTCTGTTTCTAAATGGATTTCAAATGTGTGTGTGATGCCCTGTCTGAGCTTGAGAGGAAATACCACCTGTGTGTCTGATGTGCTTGACCGCAGCGTGGCATCTGCCCCTGCCTCGACCTGAAAGTGTTTGCCCACCACCTTACTGGACTCCGCCACATCAGGGCGATCTGTAACCAGCGTATCAGACTGTGCAAAGGCAACATGTGTGAGGAGAACTGGTGAAAGAAAAGTCAGCGTACACATGATGAGAAGATGGTTTTTGTTAGTCATTTTTAATCTCTTGTTTAGTCTTGTTGATTAATATTGTTAGTCTTGGCTAAATTGTTAACCGGTGCTAGTAAAGTATGTCAAGATGCAAAACGTGAACTTGAAGTAGATCCAGGTGGGGAACTCGTGCGTTTAAACGTTGTCAGTGATCTTGAGCAGTGCTGGAACAATCATGTGCTGGTTGTCTGTTTGAGTAAGAGTTAAGGTAAGATGAGCAGTCAAAATACATCCAGCGAAAGCAGAGGCACCATGTCATCAGGAGAAATCAAGGCGTTCATTCGCGGACAGCAGCGTGTGTATATGCGCCGCAGGCTCCTTGAGCATGGTGCACACCTTGCTGGCTGGGCCATGGGGATTGCTGCGCTTATTGCGTTTGTGAACCTGGTGACTGGCGGCAATCTGGTCCTCACCACTCTGGTATCTTCTGTTAGCGTGGCCTGGCTTGGGTTCAGGGGGTGGCGTCTACATCGTGCATCAAGAGCATCGTTGGATGAGCTTGCTGTTCGGCTTGATCGTCATGGTGCAACATCCAACCTGTTGACCACCGCGCTCGCTGTGGAGCGTGGTGACGCACATGGTGATGAGGAGTTTGCCATGCTTGCCATGAATCAGGCGCGACGACAGCTTACCTCGCTTGATTTTGCCCACTTTGCGCCTGTGCGTTTGGACATCAAACCGCTTGTGGTGGGCATGGTGTGCGCAGGCACGGTGCTTGTTCTGTATAATTCATCAGCAAACGCATACCTTGATGGCATTGTGAACAGGGCATACGCCACCACCACGCGTTCGACCTCTCCCGAGGATGAGCAAATGAAAAAAAAGCTGGCCAGGGAGGAAGAGAAAGCCAAGAAAGAACAGCCTCTTACAAAGGTTGCGCGTGAACGTCTTGAGCAGGATGCTCGTGCTCTGGAGTCTCTGGCAAAGGAAGAGACGTTGCTCACAAAGTCAGCAAAAGAGTCTCTTGAAAAGGCAGCCAAGGCGCTGCGTGAGGCTGCCAAGGAAAAGAAGAGCGCTCGCGAAGCGTTGAAGCACATGGCTCAGGCAAAACGTCAGCTCAAAGAGCTCAAAAAGCAGTCAGACAAGGGCGAGCATCTCGACAAGGAGCTGCTACAAAAACTGGGTGACAAGGACCTCGCCGAACAGATTGCAAAGGCTGAATCTCGTAAGGATCGACAAAAGCTTGGTGCACTTGCCAGGGAATTGGCAAGGCGTCTTGAGAAAGACAGCGCACAGGATATGAACGCCAAAGCCCAGCGCGAGAGTCTGGCAAAGGCGCTTGAGGAGGCCATTAAAAACCAATCCAAAAAAGGTGCAGGGCAGCAAGGTGATTCAAAGCAGGCGCAGGCGAGCGTGGGTGAACAGTCTGACGCTAAAAAATCTTCTGAAGACAGCAGGTTACGTCGAAAGAGTGATCGCGATTCGGGTGATGCTTCAACCTCTAATGCAATGACGCTGGATGATTCAAGGCAACTGGCGCAATTGCTCAGGCAGAATGAGTCAGAACCCAGTGAAGATGGGGCCAGGGACAAGCTCGAACAGCTCTCACGTGACGGCGAGCAAAGCGGTGAACGAGGGGAGGTCTCCAGAACTGCACAGCAAAAGATGCAGCGTATTGATGAGGAAAAATCAGAGCAAATGCAACGCGCACGATCCTCACAAAAAGGAGGAGACACACCACCCCCTTGTGAGAGTGAAGATCTCGAGGACTGTATGGTTGCCAGCATGGATCAGCAGCTTCGCAGCCGAGGAAAGACAGGAGAGCAGGGTGGTCAGCAAGGCAAGAGTGGTCAAGGTGGTAAACAGGGCCAGGGCCAGAGTGGAAAGCAGGGCTCTCAGTCTGGAGAAGGTGGCCAGAGTGAAGGTCAAGGAGGAGGTCAGGGGCAAGGTGAGGGAACGCACCCTGCATCTTCGGGCGCTTCATCAAAGGCTGCATCCAATGGCATCTCACGAGGTGGCACTCCATCCGCATCGCCTGGAGGTGGTGCAGGAGGTCGTGATGGCAAGCAGGGTTTATCCAGAGACTCCAGCGCATCAAGCACCAACTGGGTCAAGAGCCAGTGGAAGGATGGGGGGAGGACCATTGTACGCACGATCAAGAGTGTATCGCGTGGTGAGCGTCACACCGTGGGTTACAAGGATGTGCACGAGACCTACGAGGAGATCGCCGAGGAGAAGACCAAACAGGAAGCTATTCCTTTGAAGCGTAGAGATTTTATTCGTCAATATTTCGAGAGCATTCGACCAGAATAAGGAGAGTTATGTCAGCAGAAGCGCAGCAAGTCGAAGAGGTAGTGTTACAGCGAGCGGTCAAGCAACTTGGCGATTTGGCCAGCATGATCGAGCGCGTGTATCTGGGGCAAGGCGAGCTTGTTCGCAAGGTGATCGTGGGATTGTTGGCGCAAGGAAATATCTTGCTTGAAGGCCCGCCTGGGCTTGGAAAAACCTTGTTGGTCAGTGTGTTAGCTCAGGCGCTTGAGCTCGACTTTTCGCGTATTCAATTCACGCCCGATTTGATGCCTGCGGATATCACGGGCACCACAGCGTTGTTGCGCGGTGAGGATGGATCAAGCGAGTTAAGATTTCATCCAGGCCCCATTTTTGCGCATGTGGTGTTGGCCGACGAGATTAACCGCGCCACTCCCAAGACGCAGTCTGCGTTGCTGGAGGCAATGCAAGAGAAGCACGTCACTGTCAGTGGTGAGAGAAGGGCGCTGGAGGCACCATTCTTTGTGTTGGCAACACAAAACCCTGTGGAGATGGAGGGGACTTATCCTCTTCCCGAGGCGCAGCTTGACCGATTCCTGTTCAAGCTCAACGTCCCCTTTCCAAGTCTTGATGTGCTCAAGCAAATTGGTCTGGAGACGACGGGGGTAGAGCGCAAGGTGGTGGAGCCGATCATGAGCCGTTCTGAACTTCTTGAGTTGCAAGGAATTGTGCGTCGTATCGTGGTGGCCCCCAAGGTGGCCGAAATAGCAGCCCGCATCGTGTTGGCGACTCATGGTGACAAGGGAGAATCGCCCGATATGGTGCGCCGTTTTGTGCAGTGGGGAGCAAGTCCAAGGGCGATGCAGGCGTTGTTGCTCGCAGGTCGTGCAGAGGCGTTACTTGCAGGTCGCGCCTGGGTGAGCGAGGACGATATTCGCAAGGTTGCCCCCGATATTTTGAGGCACCGCATGATCCTGAACTTTGATGCAAAGCTCGATGAGGTCACGCCCGAACAGCTCGTACAAGCCGTGCTCGCTGAGGTGTGATTGCGCTTTATTTGCTCTGCGTGGCGTGTTTTGTAATGTGCTGTAAATAAAGGTTTGTAAGTGAAAGTAGATCGAGACATCCTCCGAAAAGTGAGCGCGTTGAAGTTGGCAACACCTCGCGTCGCAGATGGCCCACTACAGGGAGACAGACGCTCACCACGTCGAGGGCGAGGTGTTGAATTTGCCGACTACAGGGCATATACGCCTGGCGATGATCTTCGACTGGTTGATTGGAACATCTATGGCCGTCTGGAGCTGTTGTTGGTGAGGTTGTTTCACGAAGATCTAAACATGACCGTACAGGTGCTGCTTGATGCCAGCGGCTCAATGGATTTTGGAGAGCCTCGCAAGGCAGATCATGGCGCACAGGTGGCGGCATGTATCGCATTGATTGCATTGCTTAATCAGGACAATGTCATTGTGCGATGTCTTGGTGGGCATGGGCCAAGAATCATCGCCAGAGGGCAGAACTCATCGGCATTTGGGGAGGTGATTCACCTGTTGGAGCAGGTTGAGCCTGCGGGCGTCTCGCAGCTCTGGCGTGAAATCAATGCAAGTCGAGGAAGCAAGGCCGCAGACAGGACCTTTTTAATCAGCGATATGTTGCAGGAGCCCGAGGAGCTGGAGAAGACGTTGCGTGCATTGAAGGCCGCGAGTAAGGCTCCCGTGCTGTTGCATGTATTAAGCGAGCTTGAGTTGAGTCCTGCGCTTGATGATGCACAGCATCTGGTGGACTCGGAGACGGGGGAAGAGATTCTCATTGGTGGCGGCAGGAGCGCTCGCGAAGCGTATGAGGAAGCATTTGAGCAGTGGTTAGAGTTACTCAAAGGGCGCTGTCGCAGGATGGGGATTCATTATCTTCCTGTGTTTACAGATCAGGACGTCTCGGAGGTTCTTTCACGAATGATGCGTAAGGCAGGTGTGACACGTAGCGCATCGGGGGTGGCATGAACTTTTTAACCCCCGCGTTACTGGGGTTGGCATTGCTTGCCGTGCCCGTAATTGTAGCGTTTTTAAGCCGCAAAAAAGTAGAAAAGAAGCTGGTGCCAAGCCTCGTGATTCTGAAGCATCTTGAGCAAGGAGCGCCAAGAAGAAGAAGCTTTTCGATGCCACGTAACTTGCTTGCGTTGCTGCTTTATTTGCTCGCCGTGATCGCCATGGTCTTGGCCTCCTCTCAGCCTGTGTTTCAGGGAGAAGAGCCACGTGATGTGCTGATCGTGTTGGACGCATCATACAGCATGGGTGCAAGCACTGGTGGCGAAGAGTCAATGCGTTACATTGACCTGGCTCGCCAGGATATCCGCACTCAGATTCTTGATAACCTTGGTCCACGAGATCGCGCGGCATTGATTGTGGCTGATGTGGATCGGCAAGTTCAGGTGGACTGGACACGTGATTTGAGCCGACACGATGACGCCCTGCGTGATGTTCAGGTTGCAGGTTCACAGGCGCAGGTGAGCGCCGCGTTGCGCCTTGGGCAGGCGATGTGTGCATCTGGTGAACGCAAAACCGAGCTTGTTTTTGTGACCGATGTTCTTGGTGAGCAGCGCATTGACAGGATGTTTGGTCGCAACACCTGTGCGTATTCTGTGCTTCGTGTTGCTGAAGACACCACGCGTCATGTGGAGCATTCAAACCTCGCTGTGAGTGCGCTTGTGGCAAGACAGGTCGATGCGCTTGGTGAGTACGAGGTCTATGTGGAGGTGCTCAATGCATCGACCGAGGCCAGAGATGTCGTGGTTGAGGTTGAACTTGATGGCGTCGTGGCCGAGGTGCTTTCGCTTGGCGTTGGCGCAGGTCGTCGTGAAGGAAAGTTATTCAAGCTTGATGTCGATGAAGGGCATGTCTTGAGAGCGCGCATTGTGGGCGATAATGGTGAATTACTACAGGGGGATGCGCTGCTCGTAGACAACGAGGCATATGCCGTGTTGGAAGAGCGCGCCTGGGTTGATGTGCTGTTGGTCAGTTCACGCGAGTTTAGCTTTGTGGGGCAGGCATTCAAGCTCCATCCACGTGTTCGTTTGAACACAATGAAGCCCGAGGATGTCAGCGCAGAAGACCTTGTGGGACAGGAACTTGTGGTGGTCGAGGATAGTTCACCTGGGTTGGATGTGTTGAGCGTGGCTCGTGATGGTGGCTTTGTCTGGTGGGTCGGTCCTCAGGATGGCACACCTGTCAAGTTTAATAGTATTGAGGTTGAGCGTCCTGTGGCAGGATGGTGGGACTTTGGCCATGAATTATTCAGGTATGTAGATCTGGATGATGTGGAGATCTTGTCAGCACAGTTTGTGGTGCGTGAGGAGGGCGACGACCTGTTAATGACAGCAGGTCAGAACCAGGCGTTGATGTTGATGCGCAAGGTTGGTGATGGAGATTTACTGGTCAGTGCGTTTCATCCTGAACAGAGCGACCTTGTGTTGCGCGTGGGGTTTGTCAACATGGT
>CATLTV010000264.1 GCA_950059285.1 uncultured Pseudomonadota bacterium
AAATTTGTCGTCGCTCGCTATGTCGGAACGTGATGACTTGCGTGGCTGGACTTTTGAAAACTGTCAACACCCTCTTAACTATTGGATGGTATGGTCGTAAAAAAGAGGGGGGCGAACATTGCTGCGCAATGTTCGCCCCCTCTTTTTTGCTTAGAAATCAGCGTTGTTCGAGACTCTCGGGAACGGAATCACCTCGCGGATGTTCTCGATCCCTGTCGCGTAACAGACAGCACGCTCAAAACCGAGCCCGAAGCCTGCGTGAGGCACGGTGCCGTAGCGACGCAGGTCGCGATACCAGCTGTAGTCCTCTGCGGGGAGGTCCAGCTCCTTGAGGCGTGCATCAAACACGTCGAGTCGTTCTTCACGCTGTGAGCCACCGATGATTTCGCCAATACCAGGTGCGAGGACATCCATGGCCGCGACGGTCTTGTTGTCATCGTTCAAGCGCATGTAAAACGCCTTGATCTCTTTGGGGTAGTTGGTCACAACCACAGGATTCTTGACGTGCTCTTCACACAGATAACGCTCGTGCTCGGACTGAAGGTCGAGGCCCCATTCCACGGGGAACTCAAACTTCTTGCCAGATTTCTTCAAGATCTCAATGGCTTCGGTGTAGTCGATACGCTCAAAGCTTGAGTTGATGAATGTTTCAAGTCGGCTGATTGCTTCCTTGTTAATACGCTTGGCGAAGAATTCCATATCGTCAGCGCGCTCATCAAGCACGGCCTTGTAGATGTACTTGAGGAAGTCTTCTGCAAGCTGTGCATCTTCGTTGAGATCAGCAAACGCGATCTCAGGTTCGATCATCCAGAACTCCGCCAGGTGCCTGGATGTGTTGGAGTTTTCGGCCCTGAATGTGGGGCCAAATGTGTACACCTTGCTCATGGCAAGACAGTATGCCTCGACGTTGAGCTGTCCAGACACAGTCAGGTGAGTTTCTTTCCCGAAGAAGTCCTTGGAGAAGTCCACCTCGCCCTTATCCGTCAAGGGTGGGTTTGCCATGTCCAGCGTGGAGACGCGGAACATTTCACCTGCGCCCTCGGCGTCGGAGCCTGTGATAATCGGAGTGGTGATCCAGTAAAAACCTTGCTCATGGAAGAAGCGGTGTGCCGCTTGTGCCAGTGTGTGACGCACGCGTGTGGCTGCACCAATGATGTTGGTGCGAGGACGCAAATGTGCGTACTGACGCAAGTGCTCCATGGAGTGACGCTTGGGAGCCATGGGGTAGGTTTGAGGATCTTCCACCAGACCGATGACCTTGATTTCGGTGGCCTGAATTTCAAACGCCTGACCTTTTCCAGGTGATTCGACGACCTCTCCTGTGACTTCAATGGAGCAGCCAGCGGTAAGGGCGAGCACATCTTCATCGTAATTATTCAGAGAATTGGGGGCGACGACCTGGACAGGGTTGAAGCATGAACCGTCATGCAAGTTAATGAAGGAGAGCCCTGCTTTTGAGTCACGCTTGGTGCGGACCCAGCCTTTGAGAGTGACCACATCTTTGACCGCGAGCTTTCCGCTCAACACATCGTGGACCATCGTCGCCTGTGACATCTTCTGATACCTCTGGTTGAAAGTGCTTGAAAATAATAAAGAATCTGGATCTGTTGTGCTGCTTTGCCCGTTTGATAAGAGCGTTGGAAACACATCAGGTCCTGTGACCACGTTCTATAACGCAATCCCACAGTTCAAAACAAGGCCATAGATATGAAGATTTATTTCTGGCGATCTGAGTATTGCCCATGGAATGATTATTTTTGGCCCGAGGTTGCTGTCATTGCTTTGATGGGCGAGGAGCGCAGGACCTTTTAAAACACGAGGCTGGATATGAATGACCGCAACCTGATGGGTGAGTTAAGGGCGTTGTGCGCACAACGTTGGAGTGGAGAGCGTGATCTTGAGCTGTGTAAGCTGCTTGGGTTTTCATCTCGCGTGGCGTTGGAGCAGTCTGGTGCGTGGTCTTACATGGAACAATTTGCAGCACGCCAGATGCCAGGCTTTGAGTGGGGTGATGATGCATGGCTGGGATTACGCCGAGGGGAGTTGTGGGGCAAGGCCGCAGGCTATGTGCTCGACCTGACGGGAGAGGATCTGTTGCGCCCCGAGGTTTTGCAGCAGAAGGTTGAGTTTACACAGGAGCACAAGGTGTGTTCCTTGCGGCTTCGATCGCTTGGCCCTGCTCTGGACAGGGTGTTGAACGCTTTTTTGATGGAGGCCGATCTTGAGCACATCACATGGCTTGACCTGTCGTTTGGAGAGGCTCGTGAACAGGTCTGGCAGATGCTGTTTCAACATCAGTTGCCGCGGTTGATGTATCTTGAGTGTGAAGAGGTAGGGTTCAATTTTCAGGGTCTGGAGGACGCGTCATTTGCACATCAATTGGTGCATCTTGGTGTCTCAAATAACGCGATTGATCGTGCGTGGTTTGAGCGCGTCGTCAGGGTTGAGTGTGTGCCACAGTTAAGGTCGCTTGATGTGTCTTACTGTCGTGTGGACGATGTGGTGTGGTCGGCGCTTGGTGAGCGTGAGGGCTTTGAGCAGATGTATGCGCTCAAGGTGCAGGGGACCGATCTGGCGGTGGGTTGTATTGGTGATTTGAGGTGGTTGCCATGTATGCCTGTGCTGGACACCTTTGGCATGGACATCTGGCGCTGGTTAGGGGATTTCAGGGGATTTGAGCTGTATCAAGATCTCTTGATGGATGGATGTGTATCGGTGCGCGATCTCAGTATTTCGTTTCAGGACATGACGTTGCATGAGCAGGAGGATGTTCTTAACGTTTTGGTGGAAAGTGATTGTTATTCAGAGCTTTGTGCGCTTGAGTTTGAAGGCATCCATAGCCATCGACGAATCTGGGATGTGCTGGGCGCTGGTGTAGAAGACGGTAATTTGAGTACGCTATATCGATTTGGGCTACATCGGTTGCGGGTGGACAATGAGAAGGAGTTCTGGCTGAACGAGCGCCTCTTTGAGGAGACGCTTGCGTTGTGGTCGAGGATAAAAGGGACGACCTGTTTCAGGCTGAGTTTTCACGAGCATTCTGCTGATGGTGAGCGTCGTGGTAACAGGCAGTGGTGGATTTATGATGCGCTAGTCTTTTCGATGCAAGATCTGCGCTGTTTTGAGATTTATCACATGTCTAGTCGTCAGTTTTTGGCGCTCTTGCGCTTGTGGAAAGAGAGTAAAATCATACGGGGTTTGGATGTGTTGGATGTGCATGATGCACGTCTGAGCGTCAGGATGGGCAATCCTATTTCGAGTGTCACCAGTGGTCCAAAGCGTGTGGTGATGGGGGGTGTGGATTCATCGACAAGGCGTCTTGTTCATGAGGGTTTGCTCGCATCGCTGAGCGGAGAATCGCGTCTGAGGTCATGGTTGGATCAATTGGATATGAGGGGGTTACAGTGATGATGAGTTTTGGTGATGTCAGGGCGCTTGTGCAATCCCCACCCACGGCCCAGCGAGACTTTATTTTGTGTACTCTGTTAAGAGACTCCGCTCGCCAGGACCTCATTGAATCGGGGGTGTTGCGATATGTGTTGAATGCGCTGTGCTCGGCACAGGAGGTTGAGGAGTTTTCACAGCATCCAGGTCGGTTGATTGATCGTTTGCGCAGCGGTGAGTTATGGGGTCTTGCGACAGAAATGCTCATGGATTTAAGGGGTTATGTGGAGCCATCGCAGGAGCTTTTGCTGGAGCTTGTGGCGAGGAGTCATCAGACACCAATCAAGCATCTGTTGTTGGACTGGAGTTATTGTGGTGAGGAGTGGCTGGTGCGGCTTCTGAATATGGGGGCGTTTAATTCGCTTGAGTGGTTGAGCTTGCGCGGGTGCGGTCTGGATTATAGCGACGATTATTTTGGGTATCGGGGGCCAGATTTTTGGGTGAGCGTGCCTGAAGGTTTGGTGGGGCTTGATGTGGGTCATAACATCTTGGGGGAGTGGTTTTTTGAGCGCCTGAAAACACGTGTTGGACCAACGCTAAAATGGCTTGGTTTGGCGAACCTCGAGGGGGAAGAAGAGGGGGCGCTGAACTTCATTCAGGCGCTTGAGGACGTGCAGCTGCTTGGAATGAACGTGCAAGGTGTGCGTTGTATGGATGATCAGGTGTTTGATCTTGGCGTGCAGTTAGGCGTGTTTGATGACCTGCTGGACTTCAGGGCCATCAGCAGTGGCTTGTCCGAGTTTGGTATGCAGTCCTTGTTATGGAGCCTGCCCGAGGGGCAGCTTGAGGCGCTTGAGTTTGGTGATATTGACTCGGAGCGTGAGTACTTTCTTGATGCAGATAGCCTTGATGAAGTCCTTGCGCTTCCAGCGCTTCAGGCGTTGCATCACGTGAAGATCGCGTTTTCAGAGTATCCAGAAAGTCCGCTTGATGCACCACAAGAGGAGGCGCTGTTTCTTTCTCAGTTTGGCGAGCTTGGTTGTGTTCATGGTATTGAATTTATAGGGTTTTACGGTTTTTGTTTTGATGTGCTGATCGAGAGCTGCGTGTTGGCCGAACTTGTACATGTGGATGGTCTTGCGCTTGAGCAAATGTGGAGCAGAAAGTTTAATTCAAAGCTCAGACTTCAGGCGGGAGAGGTTCTGGGGAAGTTCAAGTTGCACAGGTTAGACCTTGGCCTTCTGGATGAGGATCGCGATCTAGACGAGATGCGTTGGTTTGGCTGGGGCGATGCGCTGGTTGAGCGGTGGGTACGGAGCGTGGTGGAACAACTTGATATGAGTGAGGTGAGGCAGCTTAACTGGAATGGTCTTCGTGGTTTTGAGGAGATGTCTCAGGCTTTATTGAAGTTACGGTATGTCGGTCTGGAATATATTACTGTATTATGTGATGAGAGCTACGAGGTGTTTTACGATATTTCGTGGGTAGTTACTGATAGTATTTTACGGTTATCAAAAGCCTCCTGGTGGAGGCAGGTTCATCGTTTTGATGTTGAGTCAGCTTTATTGGCTTGGCGATTATCACCTCTTTTGGGTGAGATTCTTCACCCTCGATTTAAGAGGGCTTTACTAGGCAAGGCACCCTGATTAGCAGGGTGCGATGAGGGCGTTATTATTTTTATATTATCAAGAGTTATCAGTGTTATGAACTGGTTGGTGTCACAGGTGCGCCTGTCCAGTTCTGGAGTTATTCGTATGGTGAGCGCGCCGTTGTGTGTGCTCACCATTGTTTTGTTCTCCTCCATGGCGTGGGCCGTGGAAGGTGGTTTGTCCGTCAGTGGAGAGGGGGCGTATGATGAGCGCGCCAGTGAGCATCGCGTCAAGGCGACGCTGCATGTGCTCAGGAGTGAAGCTGATCGTGTGCGACTTGGCGTTTATTTTGAGCCCGATGAGCACTGGCATGTGTACTGGAAGAACTCGGGTGATGCGGGGCTATCCACACAGATTAAATGGAAGCTTTCCACCGAGAATGGAAAGCAGTGGTCATCGACCGAGATGACATGGCCTGTGCCCGAGGTATTTGTACAGGGCAATGGCGCGATCACTACCTATGGTTATGGTTCGGTGCTCCACGAGGTGGATGTACCCGAGGCGTTCTGGGCGTCTGTGCTCTCCTCGAAAGAGGCGCTCAAGGTCGAGGCCGATCTCAACTATCTGACCTGCAAGGTGGAGTGCATCCCTGGTATGCATTCGCTGTCCCTTGATGTGCAACCTGCTGATGTTGTAGTGGCTGATGATGGGGATGTGCTTGAATTGTTTAATGAATATGCAGGCCGTGTTCCTGTGTCTCCGTCAGATGCCCCTCATGTGTCGGTGCAAAAACAGCGCTCTGCTGACGTGTTGGCTGTGGGGAGTGAAGGGACCTGGCGAGTGAGGGTTCAACTGTGTGAGCCTGGAGATAAGGCGTGTGCAGTGAAATTTCATGAGGTGGAGCAACCTGCGCACATCATGATTCCTGAGCTTGCTGAAGGGCTCAAGGTCAACGTTCAGGATGTTGTGCTGGACAGGAACACAGGTGAGGCCGTTGTGGATATTGCGTGGCGCACCACGGCGACACAGACATCAAGCGATGATGTGGAGATGTCTGCTGTGTTACGTCTGGAGGACGCTTCAACACGAGCACCACGTGGTGTCTTGCTCTCTGAAAGATTTGAGGGGGGAATCAAGCCCAGGGGAACATTGATTGACTCGATCGAGCTTGCGTCGTTGGGTGGTACGACTGGCAAAGCTGTAAATGCGCAGGAAAAGAGTGGTGCTGAGGATGTTCAGTCAGGTGAAGATGAGGCCCCGCTGAGCATTCTGTATGTGTTGTGGCTGGCGTTTGTCGGTGGTTTGATTTTGAATGTAATGCCTTGTGTCTTCCCGGTGATTTCGATCAAGATCGCGAGCGTGGCGCAGATTGCACATCATGAACGTGGTGCGATGGTGCGTCATGGGCTGGCATATGGTGCAGGTATTCTTGTGGCGATGTTGGCGCTTGCGCTTGGCGTGGTCGCCTTGAGGATTGCGGGTATTGAAGCTGGGTGGGGATTTCAGTTTCAGAGCCCGTTGTTCTTGCTGATATTGATTTGTGCGTTGACGCTGTTTGCGGTGAACTTGTTTGGTGTCTTCGAGCTTGGCACACCGCTTGGTGGTAAAATGCACGAGACATTAGGCGAGGAGCGCTCGCCATTGAGGCAAAGCTTTCTCGAGGGGCTGTTGTGTGTGGCGCTTGCCACGCCGTGTTCTGCGCCATTTATGGGGACTGCGGTTGGCTTTGCGCTGGCAAGTAGTGGCGTGGTGATTGTGGCCGTGTTTGTGATGCTTGGTCTTGGTCTTGCGGCACCTTTTGTGGTGTTGTGTGCTCTGCCTGGATGGAGCAAGTATTTGCCCAAGCCTGGTCCATGGTTGCTGAGCCTGAAGTATGTATTGGGATGGTGCATTTTATTGACCTGTGTGTGGCTATTGTGGCTGCTTGGTCAGGGGCAGGGCGCAAATGGAATGGCGTTGGCGTTGTTGTTGATGTGCGTGTTGGCTGCGGTTGGCGGCATTTATGGCAAGGTTCAGTATCGCTCGGGAGGAAAGTGGTCAGTGATCAAGGTGCTCTTGTTGGCGGCGGTTATCTCAAGTGTGTTTGTCGTGCACGCCCAGATGGGCGAGGTGACATCTGACAAACAGGTTGTTGTTGCAGAAGAGGGGGCACGCTGGAATGTGTATGATGAGAATGCCATCAGGGCTGACGTTGACGCAGGCAAGGTTGTATTTGTGGACTTTACTGCGGAGTGGTGCATCACATGTAAGGTAAATGAGAATGGCGTGCTTGAGAGCGAGGCGGTGTTAGCCGCCGCACGTGAGCATGATGTGGTCTGGTACAAGGCAGATTGGACACATCGTGATGATAGGATTCGCGCGATCCTCAAGAGTTATGGTAAAGGTGGTGTGCCTATGTATTTGATCTTTAGTCAAAAGAATAGAGAGAGAGGGCTGCTTTTGCCCGAGTTGCTCACCGAAGACGGTGTGATTGATGCTCTGAATGAAGCACGTTAACGTGTGACATGGGCAGTTTTATTTAATATTTCAGGAGAAATTAGGCATGAAGTTGAATTTTAAAGTGATGTGCATTGCGCTTGTATCGCTGGTGGTGATGACCGCTTGCGAATCAAAAGATACACCTGCTGGCGATGGCGATGCTGTGGCCAAGGCACCTGTGGCAGAAAACACAGAGGCTCCCAAGGAAGAGGCCAAGAAAGCAGAAGAGAAGACAGGAGCAGCAGCGCTCAAGGAAGCTGAGGAGAAGACCGAGGAGGTCACCACAGCCAAGGTGGGATCACCTGCACCAGAGTTTACGCTCAAGGATCAGGATGGTAACGAGGTCAAGTTGAGTCAGTTCAAGGGTAAGCCCGTCGTTCTGGAGTGGACAAACCCTGGTTGTCCATACGTGCAGCGTCACTACAAGGCCAAGACCATGAGCGAGACACACAAGGCAAGTGGTGGTGATGAGAAGGTGGTGTGGTTGGCGATTGACTCCAGCAATCATGTGACCGCAGAAAAGGCAACTGAGTGGAAGAAGACAGAGGGCTTTGAGTATCCTGTGCTTCTTGATGCCAGCGGTGAGACAGGCAAGCTGTATGGCGCAACCACGACCCCTCACATGTACATCGTCGATAAAGAGGGTGTGTTAGTGTACGCAGGTGCGATTGATGACAATCCTCGTGGCGACAAGGAAGCCAAGGACGTGACAAACTATGTGTCACAGGCGCTCAAGGCTCTTGAGGAGGGTAAGCCCGTGGAGTCTGCCGAGACAAAATCCTACGGATGCACGGTGAAGTACAAGTCATAAAGCTTGCACTTGTTAGAGCGTAATAAAGAAGGATCTGTTGGGAAAAGCTTGTGTAAAGGTTGAAGTTCAGGGAGTAAACACAGAAGGTAACACAGCTACATTTCTTGGTTTTCACTCCTTGAACTTCACTCCTTTCGCCTTCGCTTTTCTTCGAACAGCTCCTTCTCCATCACGCTTCAGGAAAGCAAAGAGCCGAGGGGCGACGTGTTGCGCAGCAACAC
>CATLTV010000265.1 GCA_950059285.1 uncultured Pseudomonadota bacterium
ACCTTTTTGGGCGTCGAGCAAGAAGGGCCACGGGGCGAAAAATTGACCCCGTCAATTTTTCGCCCCGTGGCCCTTCTTGCTCTCACACAGAACGTACTACTTGCCCATCGCCTGACTCTTCTTTGCCGCAGCATCCACCGCCGAAATCAAGGCATGACGCAACCCATGACGCTCAAGCTCTCGCAGCGCCGTGATTGTTGTTCCTCCAGGACTTGCCACATTATCCTTGAGGGTTGCCGTATGTTGTTCTGGATGCTCTTTCACAAGTGTAGCTGCACCAAGCAAAGTCTCTACAGCAAGCTTTCTTGCTGTCACACGGTCAAGACCTGAGAGCACTCCACCATCAGCCAAAGCCTCAAGTATTGTAAACACATACGCAGGCCCCGAACCACTGATTGCAGTCAACCCATGGAACTGATCCTCGCTCTTGAGCGTCACAACCTCACCCACACTTTCAAACAACGCGGTCGCCACACGCAGGCCAACTGCTGACTTGCTATACACACCTGTCACACCTGCGCCAACAAGTGCGGGCGTGTTTGGCATCGTGCGCACCACATGCACACCTTCATGACCAGACCAGGATATCAATGCATTCAATGTGACACCCGCCGCAACACTGACCACCACATCACCCGATTTCAACGACAACCCATCAAGCACATCTCTGAGTTGATAAGGTTTGACCGCGCACAAAAACAAACGTGCGCGCTCTGATGACAACCCCACCAGTTCGGAAGGTTTTAAAGACCGGCCATCAAGCTCACTGGCAAGCTCCTCGGCACGCGATGCATCAGCATCACAGAACAACAACTGCAAGTCCTGCGTTGTAAACGCACGTCGCAAACCTCGCAAAATGGCAGAACCCATCTGCCCACATCCAATCAACACAATGTCATAGTCTTGAATCATGACTTCAACTCCTTGAATCACTCACTTAAAGGGTGTTAACAGTTTCATAAAAAAACCGTCATGCATATCATCACGTTCCAACAAGGCGAGCGACAACAAATTTTTTGCAAACCGAGCGCGAGCGAGGTGCAGCGAAGAATTTGATGGAGCGTTTTGCAACAAAAACCTACAGAGCTGAACGCAGCAACAGCGAGAGGAAGTAGGACTATCACAAGTGAGCTTGCGAACTTGTGACGGCCTGCTGATCTCGAGCGAAGTGTATCAAGCGCAGTGAAACTCCCGAGGTTTTTGGATCGCAAAACAACGCATAAAAGAGCCTCTTGCGCGTCTGAAACCCTGCTTTACACGCCTTTTATGTACCTCAAACGTTTCATGCTTTTGAAATGAATAAGCAATCAAATTTACGCTCTATTTTGGCCTTCGGAATTAAGCAATAAACCTCCAAATGCAGAGCTTGCCACACCAATCATTAAATACTCCAAAAAAGTCAAATGAGTAGGCCCAAACTCTTCCCAGATTCCCGTGTAAGAGGAAGACCATGCCATACACCAAAAGTATGTTTGCCTGTTCAAGGTGGGGTTTGGCGTTGGATAGCACTCAAACAAAGCATTAGCCCAGTTTTCATATTTATTATTTTGCCCTCCATTTAAAACGACCTCACTCAAGTCCCCAATATGGTACTGTTTATTGTCTCCCCAACGCGCAAACTTATTCTTATTCTTCGAGATACCTTTAACATTTACGGAGATTGGATTTTTTCGACCACGCGTCTCTGTCTTACCTATATACAAAGGCTTAACCAACCCATCTTCCACATAATGCATCATGTAAATCAGACCATCGTAGGTTGTATGTTCTTGCTGAACATCCTCCAGAAGGTAGGTCACCTGTTCAATGACCAGAGCCTCCATCAAAGCACTGCGACAAAGCACCTGCCTTGCAGACTTGCCAACCGTTTTAATCTTCACAACAAGATTCTCATCACAGTGAAATAACGGCACGCTGCTATCCACAACACCCCAACGTACACAAAAGTCATCCCAAAGTTTTTGATGCTCAACTGACATTTACTCTCCATACAAAGCAGTTCATCACAAGCAAGCTCACCACTCCGCATCAATCTGAAAACGTTGGCAAATCTCAGCCCAAACGCGTTGCAGTTCATGATCCTCTGCATATGGATATGCAAACTCATCAATGAGTAGCCAATCGTGTAATTGCTCAGGATCAATATAATCCCTGTTATCATCCACCAGCAGCGTGCGCTGCTCTGGATACCCCTTGATGAAGTTCAAATCTTTATACGCCCCACTCCATTCAATGTATTCAATGGATGAAAACCATGGTGGAGCAGAACCTTCCTGGACCAGCGTATGTGCAATGGAGCGAGCCAGGGGTTCGCGCACAGTTGTGTACAGTACGGTACGGGGAAGATGTGTATTGCACAGCTCCAAAAAGTGCCAGAGGCCATGGCGAGGAAACTGGCTCATGGCGTTTGAGATAAGTGTGCCTTCCAGATCAAGGGCGAGAATCATAATGTATTGCTCCAGCGCGACGTGTCATTAAACAATCAAAACTGAAGCGGGTAACCTGATTCAGGCGTTGAAATAATCCCTCTGGCCAAAAATAGCAGAGCCCACACGAACCATGGTCGCGCCTTCTTCAATCGCAACCTCAAAGTCACCCGACATGCCCATGGATAGCTCTGAACATGGGTGCTGCTCAAGCAAACCTCGCGACTCAAGCCACTCCATGGCATGACGTTGGAGCTGCTTGAGTTGCTTGAAATACGGGCGACTCTTTTCGCTGTCATTATGGTATGGAGGCACAGTCATGAGCCCCAGTAATGATACGTTTTCAAGCGCTGTAATTTTTTCAAGTAATACTTCAAGTGAAGCTGGATCTGCGCCAGATTTCTGGTCTTCCTGGCCAACGTTTACCTGAAGAAGCACCTTGTAGTTGTGATCATTGTGCTTCTTCAGCGCCTTGATTACAGAGCTTCTATCAACACCGTGAATCAGGTGTGCGTGGTCCTCAAAGTACTTGATCTTGTTGGACTGAATGTGGCCAATGAAGTGCCACCTGATATCCTCGGGAAGTTGTGACACCTTGTCTTGCCACTCCTGCACGTAGGATTCACCAAAGTCACGCAGACCAAGTTCATAGACCTGTTTAATGTCCTCCACATCAAATGTCTTGGACACAGCAATCAGGCAAATCTCATCCGCAGATCGTCCCACACGCTCGGCTGCTTGCTTTATACGCGAGGTGATATCATTGATGCGTTGCTCAAGATCATTCTGATGCATTACTCGACCTCCCCGATCAAAAAGGGAAAGCCTTCAATGCCTCCAATCTCTTCAAGCGCAGCAAGTACCGCTGCAATGGGAAGCCCCACAACAGCCGTGTAAGACCCCTTGATGCTCGACACAAACGCGCCAGCAAATCCCTGAATGCCATAAGCACCAGCCTTGTCCATCGGCTCACCTGTCGCCACGTAGCGTGCGATCATCTCGGTATCAAGCTCCCTGAAGATGACATCTGTACTCACAGAACGCACCAAAATGTCGTCAGATGTGCGGTTCAACCAGCAAAATGATGTAATCACCTGGTGGGTAGTCCCTGACAGATCTTCCAACATCGCACATGCATCCTGCGCATCCACAGGCTTCTCAAGCACTCTATCTTCAAGCACAACGATCGTATCCGCAGCCAAAATAAGCTCGGGCAAGTCATCGCGATCCTCAATTTGCTTTGCGACAGCGCGTGCTTTTTCTTGCGCAAGACGCTCCGTATAACCCGAAGGCGTCTCACTCTCATGCTTCTCTTCAGGGACGCTTGATACTAAAACGATCGGTTCAAAACCAAGGCCAGACATCAGCTCTCGTCGACGAGGAGAGCCACTTGCCAGTATAAATTGACGACGTTGACTTGTAATCATGATGTGCTCCATTTCAAATAACAGGTAAAATCTACACCATGGCATGTACCACAGTTGTTCCTGGAGTTCTATTCCCCCTGCAATTATGAACACGCCTGTAGTATGATGCCCGCCGCAGTCACACGGTACACTCCTTAACCTCACACCATACGAGTAATGCACCATGACAACCTATCGAAATCCAACTCCCACTGTAGACATCATCATCGAAATGGAGGATGACCATATCATCCTCATTGAACGCAAAAATCCACCTCTGGGCTGGGCTCTCCCTGGTGGTTTTGTCGATGAAGGTGAATTCATTGAACATGCTGCCATTCGTGAAGCCAAAGAAGAGACAACTCTTGATGTCGAGCTCACGACACTCCTGTACGTCTACTCCAACCCCGCTCGCGATCCTCGTCAACACACCATGAGCACTGTCTTCATTGGCTCTGTCCTCTCTGGTACACCTACCGCTGCAGATGATGCTGCCGCAGTCAAGGCATTCAAACGCACCGAACTGCCCGAGAACCTCTGCTTTGACCACGCTGAAATCCTTAACGATTACAACACATTCAAAGACACAAACACGTTACCAAGCCCAAAAAACAAAGCCCCCAAACTCTAAGAGCCTCCTCGCATGCACAAGACTCACACCACCACGCTATGCCTGCTCGCCTTGCTGACATCCCTCACCATCGCACCAGACATTGTACTCGCACAGGAAGACGCCGCCGAACAAATCGGCAAGTTCTCCCCTGAAGAGACCCGTATTCGTGCAAACATCACCATTGATGACCTCAAGACAGGACGCATCGATGCTCCTATCCTCTATATTCACGAGGACTCGCTCACTCAAAGCTGGCGAGTCACGATTACGCAGAAGCAAAGAGGCACACTCTGGGAGTTGAGCAGCGTGACTCTCCCCACGTGGTTTGGTGAGTCTTACTATGACTATAACCTCTCCGTCCTTCCCACAGGTCGCAGAGATGAGTTCTATGCTTTACTTGAAGCCTCACCCAATGCAGAGCGCGGCGCGCCTGCATCGGCGTTTACCATGCAACTTGCCTGGCTTGTAGAACGCCCCACACGCGACAACAGCCGCTGGAAATACATCTCAAAGGCATCACAATCCGAACTTGATGACGGTCACAAGCTCTTCCTCAACAAGGACTCCGAAAAATCAAGCACTCTGATTCGCACCAACAACATGGAGGTTCGTAAGTTCTGTGGGCTCCAGTCAGAATCCGTTCAAAAAGAACACTACTCCCCAGAAAAACGTATCTTCATCAATATCCTTGATGTGGAATCACTCCTCAAGGATACGCCAAAATTACGCAGCCACCTCCCACCTTCATCTTTCAGCAAGGAAGACCTCTACGGCTACGTGCGCTGGATACTTGCTACCAGCGACTTACGCACACCCACAGACTCCACCACCATTTTGCGCCCTCTCGAGCTTGGAGACCTCGACCTGAACACAACCTGGAGCGAAGGCGCACCCGATGATGGGCGCGGCGAATTTGTCACCGCAAGAATCTCAGCTGCACTGCCCCTCAAAGGATTCAGAATCTATCCAGGCAGTGGCACAAGTGAAGAAGCATGGCAAAGCTCTCCTCGCCCGAAGAACCTCCTCATCGGCCTCTCCGATGGCACACGGTTCATTGTCAACCTGCCTCCCGCCTCCTTTGATAACCTTAACAAGGCCGGCGGTGTGGTCGTCGAGTTCCCATCTCCACAAAATACACGTTGCTTGAGTGTCCTCCTGCTCGACAGCTACCCCGCGACACTCACGCCAAAGCGCTCGGAGTTCAAACACAAACGCGAGTACGAAGATGCCATCGCGCGCTCAAAAGCAGTCACCATCTCGGAACTTACACCCATCTCTGTGTTGCAAGGACTCAAACCTACCACCCGCGCCAAGGAAACGATCCAGCGCTTTCAAAACGAAGACAACCCTCGACGACGCCAACGACTCATTCGACTGACACGTCAGGATGGAAAATACATTGTTGAAGCACTGAGAACCTCTCTTGCAAAACCCGAGGACCAGGCCATCAGCATCAAGGATGCCGCCAACATCCTTGGAATCCTACGTGCCGAGGATGCACTTGAACTGATACTTGAACTTTTAAAAACAACGCCCCCCAAGGGCGATGACTGGCGAGCGCTCAGGCGAGCTGCTGCTGTCCATCAGGAAGAACTCTCGGAACCGTTGTGGGGGATTATTCAGGGGCTCCCCAAAGAACAAAACCGCCGTTACATTGACCTCGTCAGACTCCTTGGCAGAATCGCTCCCCCCGAAATCCTCGCCCAACTTATCCCCAAGTTTGGACAGGGAACCGAACGTGAACGCAATGAACGCATCCGTGCCATCGCACACGGAAAAACATTAATCATCAATGATATACTCACATTCATAGCACGAGAAAACATCTCATCTGATGCCCTGAACGATGCACTCCAGACACTTGAAGTTCTTGCACGTCGACATGGCACAGATACATTCACGGAGGATGAGGGCGACACACTCCTGACGCTCGCACGCAACACCACAAGCCGACGCCCCACGCTGCGCATAACACATATCCTTGAACATGCGCGCCCAACAGGTGCTGAAACATTCCTGTCGCGCGAGCTCTTGCTGGCAAACCGTGACACACATATACGTCGAGCAGCAGCAAAGGCACTCTCAACCTACTCCAATGATATCTCTGGTGACGCGCTCCGAGAAGCACTCGTTGACCCGTCCCCCGATGTCAGAATCGCTGCCATTCAAAGCCTGATGCAACGACCCGACAGAGCACGCATCTCCGAAGATGTCATCCTCTACGTCGATCACGAACGATGGACCGAGGGATTACGCCCCGCCATCTTTTACCTCGCCACGCTCAATCAGGATGACATCGATAAAAAGTTATCCTCATGGATCACCGATCTGAGCGTTCCCACACGTGCATACCTCGCTGCTCAGGCATTTGAACGCGTGCGACGAGCACCTGCTGACCCCACTGTACTCACACAAAACCTCTTCAACCAGGACCTCAACTTTGACATGCGAAGACAGCTCATCGAGGTCCTCACACATGATACATCAAAACATGGCGAAGAGGCCCTGCTCTCCATCATCACCAAGTCATCCTTTAATGAGCTTGAACCCCCTCGACGCATCCTTATCCTTGAGCAAGAAGTCCTCATGGCGCTTGGCTCTCGACGTAGTCAACGCGCCATTCCGTTGATGCTTCGCATCCTCAGTGACACGGAACAGCACATCAAGCTACGTCGCACATCCTTGCGTGCACTCTCCTTCTATGCCGACAAATCATTGCAAGAAGAACTCTTAAGCCTCAAACGGGACGCACCCAAGGAACTTGTTGGAAACTATGAGGAAACCATCAGCACCATCGCTCGACGAATTGACATCAAAGATGCTCAAGACTCCGTCAAAGAACTTGAAGAAAAAGAACTCTTAAAGAACTGATTTCACACAGAACATGACATGACCGACCCCTTAGAGAAACTCCTCGCGTCAGCGCTCAACCACATCTCCACCATCACCCCTACCGAGTTACAGCAACAACGTGAAGAGGGCTCCTCCCCCCTTATTGTAGACCTACGTGAGCCCGACGAACTCCTCAATGGCTCACTGCTCGATGCCATACACATCCCTCGCGGGCAGCTTGATCTCAAGCTGCCTGACGTTGTCATGCCCACCCCCCAACATCAACCCATTGTACTTTACTGCGCCGCAGGCACACGCAGCGCGCTCGCCGCGCTCACACTGCACCACATGGGCTACACACAGGTTAGCAGCCTCACAGGCGGTTTTTCCACCTGGAAAGAAATGGGCCTCCCCTTTGAAATCAAAACCCTCCTGAGCTCAGAATCCAAGGCTCGATATGCTCGCCATATCAGCATCCCCGAGGTCGGTGAAGAAGGACAACAAAAGCTGCTCAATGCAAAAGTACTCATGGTTGGCGCTGGTGGGCTTGGCTCTCCTGCTGCCCTCTATCTCGCGGCCGCTGGCGTCGGCACACTTGGCATCATCGACTTTGATCGTGTAGACAGAAGCAACCTACAGCGCCAAATTCTCCATACAGATCAAAGCGTTGGAGAACATAAAACCACATCAGCAAAAGCCACACTTCACAGGTTAAACCCTGATGTTCAAGTAAAACTTTATACAGAAAAACTGGACGCATCCAACGTGCACACCATCTTTCAGGACACGTCCTGGGATGTCATCATCGACGGTGGTGATAACTTCGCCACACGCTATCTTGTCAATGACATGGCACAGAACTATGGCATCGCTGTCATCCATGGCTCCATCGCAAGATTTAAAGGACAGCTCACCACATTCCTACCACACACTGGCCCATGCTACCGTTGCCTCTACCCCGAACCACCTGAAGCTGGCTCTGCGCCCACATGTCAGGAGGCTGGCGTGCTTGGTGTCCTCCCTGGAATCGTCGGCACACTCCAGGCCACAGAAGCCCTGAAGCTTATCCTTGAGCTTGGAGAATCCTTACACGCAAGGCTACTCCTTGTAGACGCCCTCAGCATGAATTTTCGCACACTCAAATTAACACGTGACCCGCATTGTAAGGTGTGTAGCTAACGCTTACACACCCAGAGGCGA
>CATLTV010000266.1 GCA_950059285.1 uncultured Pseudomonadota bacterium
AAGCCAGTTTGTACGCTTCGTCAAAACCCTCCCCAACGCTGACGATGATGACTTCAAAAACCCCGATGAGTTCCAGATGGACTTCGAGATCGAACTTGCTCAAGATCTCCTCGTCGCTGCAAAAGATACCTGGAAGCGTCAGGACATGCTCAAAGCAATTCAGTCCGAACTCAAGGACGTTGAACAGGAAGAAGACAAAAAGATCAAGGAAGGCCTGAACAAACTCAAGGTCGACTGGACCGAAGGCCCATCGCCAAAAACACCTGGCCTTGATATCAGCTTCAAGACCGACACCAAGGACTCCGACACCATCAAGGCAGGCGATACGGTCAAACTTACGGCCACGCTCAAAAACACGGGCACCGAACCTGTCTATCAGGTCAAGGCACTCACACAGTCTGACCACAACATCTTTGATGACCGCGAGTTTATCTTCGGCCTGATCAAACCAGGTGAAGAACGCTCCTGGACCGTGGATGTCAAGGTGCCAAAGGATACCTCCTCCCGTGAGGACTTCATCCGCTTTGAACTCAGCGACGCCAAGACCATCTTCACCAAAGAACCTGAAAAAATGCCAGGGCTCGCAGTGAAGATCGCAGAGCAAGATCGCCCACACTTTGCCTTCTCTTATGAACTCCTCGACAGCAGCGGCGATGGCCTCCTGTCACAAGGTGAAGATGTGAAGATCAAACTCCACATCCATAACACAGGTAAGGTCGATAGCGCCGAGACACTCGTCTACCTCAAGAACTACTCCCGTGAGGGACTGTTCCTTGAAAAAGGACGCACCAAAATCGAAAAAGTCGAGGCTGGCAAATCCGCCCCCACCGAGTTCTCATTCACCGTGAAACAAGCCCCAAAAGATGGCATGTATGAACTTGAAGCTGATGTCTATGACCTCACCTTCCGTGAGTTCACTCAGAAGAAGTTCAAGATCCCTTACGCCGCAAAAGGCGTGGAAACCGAAAAAGCCTCTGGTACAGCAACGATCAAGGCTGCGGACAGCAAGGCTTATGTCGGCGCCGACACAACCTCGCAACTTGCCGCAACACTTGCGAAAAATGCATCTTACCCTGTCCTCGCAAAAACCGACAAGTTCTTCAAGATCTCCCTCGGCGAGCAGGACGCATGGATTCCTCAAGACAAGGTCTCCTTCAAGACGACTGCAACCAAGAACTCCGATCCTGTGAAGAACCTCCTCCGCTTTGCCTCCCCCACGGTCAGCCTCTCGGCAGCCGAAACCCTCACGGACAAGGCCTCCGTCAAACTCACAGGCAAGTTCGAGGACAACGGCACCGTCAAGGACTATTACGTCTTTGTCTACAACCGTCAGGACAACGACTTCAACACACGCAAGGTCGTATACCGCGAAGTGGGCAAGCCAAGCACAGATATGACACTTGATGTCCCGCTGTTCCCTGGCATGAACCGCGTCGCAGTCTATGTCCGCGATGACGATGGTATGACAACCGCCGAGAGCGCTTACATCTTTAGAAAGTAAGCCTCCTGCAAACAGTCATCAAAGCAAAGAAGACAGGGAGGCGCCCACTCGCTAGCGAGTGGGCGCCTCCCTGTCTTCTTTGCTTTCAGTTTTTTTCTACCTCAGGACATGTTAAAAGACTGACCTGTGAATCACTGGCGCAAATTCATGATGCGCCGCTTCATATTTTATGTTCCCTCACTACAAGGTCTATACAATGCCAAATCCTATCCTGAAAGAAGGTCAAGAAGCTCCACTGTTCTGTCTCCACACCGATGAAGACAAGGAACTCTGCCTCAAAGATCTGCGCGGACAAAAGGTCGTCCTGTACTTCTACCCCAAGGACATGACCCCAGGATGCACCACCCAGGCTTGCGATTTGCGTGACGCACACAGCACATTCACCGACGCAGGCTACACCATCCTTGGCGTCTCTCCCGATCCTGTCGCCCGTCATGTCAAATTCAAAGAAAAGCATGACCTCAACTTTCCCCTCCTCGCCGACCCCGAGCACACCGTCGCTGAAAGCTATGGCGTCTGGAGAGAGAAGAAGAACTATGGCAAAACATACATGGGCATTGTGCGCTCAACCTTTGTCATTGATGAGGAAGGTAAAATCGCCCACATCCTCGACAATACACGCGCCAAGGGCCACTCAGAAAAGCTCGCAAAACTCCTTGAAATCGCTTAAACATATCAACATTGACACTCATACACGGCGGATAGAACGTCTTGCACCAAAGACCTCTCTATCCGCTGTAAAGATGAACACGCTTGAGCGGAGAACCTCATGTTTGAATCCATCTGGCTCTATCACTGTGGCTATGCCAACGTCCCCATGAGCGCTGTGCTCTCGGGAGATGGCGTACCAAGAGGCTTTGTCAAACTGCCTTTCATGGCGCTTGCTGCATACCATGAGGACCATGGCGTGGTGCTTGTCGATGCCCCCTACGGACATGATGGCCCAAAAAACGTGGGCTCCCTGCTTGGCACTCTCCTTGGCTCGCTCCTCATCAAGTTTGAACCATCCTGGTCGGTCATCCCGCGTCTGGAGCAAATGAACCTGCGCGCCTCACAGGTTGATCATGTGTTTATGACCCACATGCACTACGACCACACAGGAGGCATGAAGGAGCTTGGACACGCCACGTTCCACGTCTCCCGCGAGGAATGGAACGATGCCACGACCATTGGTCCGCTTGATGGCCTGATGAAAGGCTATGCCATCAGCGACTACCGCGCGCTGCACGCCAAGATGAACACGCTTGACTGTGATGATGATTACCAACGAAACCGTGAAGGACACGACATCTTTGGTGATGGCAGCGTTCACGCGATCTCCTTGCCTGGACACACACGTGGCCACATGGGTTACCGCTTCAACATGAAAGATGGCCGCACCATCTTTCATGTCGGTGATGCAGTTTATGACCTGCGCCAGATCACCGCTCGCCATGGCATGGGCAGCATGGGCAAAAACGTGTCACACAACATCTCTCAGGCCATGTTCACCATCAGTGAACTGCAACGCTATCATGAGGAGAACCCCGAAGTGATCCTCACAAGCGCACATGATATCGCGCTTGGAGAGCGTTGCCTCCGTGGCCCGATCAAGCTCTAAACACACTCTTTAGCTTGTGTTTTTGCGTCTTTCCAAGCGCGTTACGAGGGATCTCCTCAATGAGGACGATCTCTCGTGGCCGCTTGAAGTCTGCCAGTTGCCCCTCCAAAAACCGCATCAACAAAGACACAAATTCATCTTTATTATCAACACCTTGAACCCCACCAACGGGCACCACAGCCGCGACAATAACCTCGCCAAACTCCTCGTCAGGCTTACCCAACACAGCACACTCCTCCACCGATGGTGACCCCTGAAGCACCTCCTCAATCTCGCGTGCTGAAATCTTGTATCCCCCCACCTTGAGAATATCCACGCTCTGACGGCCCACATGCACAATGTAGCCCTCGTCATCATAGCGCGCAGCATCGCCTGTCCTGAACCAACCGTCCTCTGTCATCGCGTCGCTCGTGGCCTTATCGTTCTGCCAGTAACCACTCATCAGGCTGGCTCCTCTGACGTGAATCTCTCCAGGCCCTCCACCACGCTCACACGGGTTCCCCTGCTCATCCACAATGCGCGCCTCACACGATGCAATCGGAAACCCAATGGTGCCAGGCTTTCGCTTCTCGGGATCATAAGGGTTGGAGATCGTCAGCAACGTCTCGCTCATACCATAGCGCTCTAAAATGCGATGCCCGGTGGCGCGCTCAAACCGCGCAAATAAATCCGCCGAGAGCGCCGCAGAACCCGATGTGTACAATCGAGCCGAGGACATCTTTGCCCCCACACCAGGCGTCGACTCCATATGGTTAATCAGGCGCACATACATCGTGGGTACGCCCATAAAAATCGTTCCGCCCCACGCATGCATCGCCTGAACAACCGCCTCGGGTTTGAAGCGCGCTTGCAATAACGAGGTACATCCCTGAATCAATGTGCCGTGCACGCCAATGCCAAGACCATGCACATGGAACAGAGGCAACGCCAACACCAGACGATCCGAGGTGGAAAAGCGCCAGTGATCCGTCAGCGCCTTGATCCCTGAAACCACCGACCTGAACGAGAGCATCACACCCTTGCTCTTACCCGTTGTCCCCGATGTATATAAGATCATTGCGATTTTCTCGTCGTCACCGCAAATATCCTCCCAGCAAGGAAGCACATCTGCTGACCACTGCGCGCCATCATCCACACATGACTCAAAGGTATGACGTATCAACGATAAGCTGGCATCTGACTTGAGTTCAGCCTTATTATGACTCACCACGCCGCGCACGCTACTTGCGCAAGGAAGCGCAAGCAATGTATCCAGGATCTGAGCGCCCTGCTCATCATCGATCACCACAACATCACAGGCGCTATCCTCCAGAATGTGCTCCAGTTCAACTGCGCCATAACGTGTGTTCACAGGCACATGAATCGCCCCCACGAGATAGTGACCAAGCAATGACACGATCATGTCAAAAGAGGTCTGCATACGACACAGCACACGCTGGCCAGGCTGCACATCAAAGACCTGCCTGAGCGCCTGAGCATAGCGCTGAGCTTTGGTGTAAAGCATTGCAAATGTCATCTGCTCACCAGAGGCATCATCCTCAAAAGCGATCGCGTCGGGGCGATTGGCGATGTGCCAGAAGAGCGTGTGAACTGCGTCCAGAGTGTTGTCGTCGTGCATGAAATTCTCCGAGAAAAGGACTGTAAACCAGGTCTGTTCTGGTATTAACAAATACCATTCACATGACAACCTCCAATAGTCATCCCCTTCTCTCATACGCCCAACAAAAGCCGCCAAAGTTAACGGCGTAAACTAAGTTTACGCCGTTAACCAAAATCAGTGCAAATCACTTATAATAAACAAAAAACAGGCATCACAGGATGGGCGAGCTGATAAATCAGCTCGCCTATCCTGTGATACCTGTTTGTAGCGTTAACTTTGCTTACCGAGGGATTATACCACGACAAAAAGCTCGCCATTACTATCCATATTCAGGGGTGCGTACACCTTCACGGGAAGCTCATCATCACCAAGCTCCGTGTCCACGCGTACGCGCAGATAATCTTCTGTCAGACCATAGCCGCCCTCTTCGATCACGACTTCGGCGGCCTGACCCACACGCTGAGCACGGTAAAGCTCACCCTTGGATTGTGCAATCTGACGCAGGTCACGACCACGTTCGGCAGCCACATCACCAGGGACCTGATCTTTGAAGGTCGCAGCGAGCGTGTCGTTCCTCACGGAGTAAGGGAACACATGCAGGTAGGTGAAGGGAAGCTCTTCCACGAGCGCGCGTGTCTCGGCGTGGTGGCGCTCCTCTTCTCCAGGAAAACCGACGATGATATCCGCACCAAAACCAAGGTAAGGTACTCTGCTTGCGATCTCCAACATGCGGCTGCGGTATTGCTCTCGGCTATGCCAGCGACGCATACGTCTCAACACATCGTCCGAGCCAGACTGCATCGGCACATGAAGGTGAGGCACAAGACGACCACCACTTTGCTCAAGAAGATCGATCATCATGTCGTCAATCTCGGTCGCCTCCACACTACCAAGTCGCCATCTGACATCGGGTACTTCCTCAATCAGTCGCGCCACAAGCTTGGAAAGCGTATGGGCCTTGTGACCATCCTCCTTGATGTCATAACCGTAGTGCCCGATGTGCACACCAGTCAGCACGATCTCGGGGTGATGCTCGGCAAGCCCTCTGGCTTCCTTGATCAGCTCCTCGGGACGACGTGATCTGCTCGCACCACGAGCCAGGCGAGTGGCACAAAATGCACAACGCCGATCACAACCATCCTGAATCTTCATGAACGCGCGTGTGCCACGCTTGTCACGACGCAACAACGCACCACCAATAGGCTCCTCATCCACATCAGAACGCAGCTCGTCTTGAGAAAAAAGACCCACAAGCTGTTGGGGGTCATGCCCCTTTAATACCCCTCTGACCTGCTCCATTGCGCTGTACTTATCAAAGTGCAACGCCGCAGAACATCCCGCCACCATGATCTCAATGCCAGGGTTTTCACGCTTGATCTTGCGAATCGCTCGACGCGCTTCAGCATCAGCCTGATTGGTCACAGTGCATGTGTTGATGACGCAGGTATCTGCACTGGAGATGTCGTCGACAACCTGTGCGCCTCGGGCCACAAGCTCCTGACGAAACTTCTCGGTGTCATACTGGTTTGCCTTACAGCCAAACGTGACAAAATGGATTTTCACTCAACTTACCTCTTGTATGTCCCTGAGTTCTATCAGCTATTGCATAATACCATGCTCGGCACCAGGAACCTTACCCTTCGCTTTTTTGTATGCGTCCTGCATCTCTCCGCTCTGCTTGGCGGCCTCTGCTGTAGCAATCTTGTTGCCAAGCATCAGACCACCTGCCAACGTGAGCGTAATGACCACAGCCATCACCATGAACATCTCTTTTTTGTACTCTGCAGAGTTTCGATCAATTCGTTTTCCTGTCACTGACATTGCTTATTTCTCCTGTCTCTTTGAACATTTGCATGTGGCCAAGTGACTCGACCTACACACAAATCAAAGCAAAGAACCTCTCCTTGCTATTCCCACACTTACGATAGGGCGAAGAGAGGTTCTGGTGCACGCTTTAAATGAATTTGCGGCCAGTTGTAAAGAAAAAATCTTGAAGATGTACGCTCTTAGGTTCTGTTGTCTTCAGCAGACCAAGCAGAGCAAAGGCACGAAACCTAGGGACGAACCAGAATGCCTGACTGTGGGATACCTCCCAGCGCAGGATCGTTGTAGGTCCCCACAATGGTGGCACCCTCAACCTTGCCGTTCACAAACTGGTGTGTCTGAGCGGTTTCGTCGACAGTCCACTCCAGACTCAATGTCTCACTGACAAATGTGCCCGAGACAGAACCTTGCACAGTGTCTCCCTGAGTAAATGACCCGAGCACAGCGGCCTCTCCCGCAGTGTTCATCAACTCAAAACTGAAGAGCGCATCGCCTGTGGCAGCCTCGTTCTCATACTTCTTGAGCTGCCATGTGCCCGAGAGCATCGGATCAAGCGCCATGTCGACCTCTTCCGTCATGTCAGGCTCGGCCATATCAGGGGCCATATCTACTGTCATATCGGGGGCCATATCAGGTTCGGTCATGTCCTCTTCAGGTGCCATGTCTTCCTGCGTACCCATATCAGTAGCGCCCACAGGTGTGGTGGTTGGCTCATCCTCACCACAAGCAACCACGAACATTGCCAACATCATGCACATCACAGGCGCGCCCACAAGCTTTCTCAGCTCTTGCATTTGACTTACTCCTTTGACTTATCACACTCACATCTGACCCACTCATCTCAGGTCAAACGCTTTATCATTGTAACCACCAAAACTCTCCCTCAGGGAGAATGCTCTACATCGAGAAATATGCTACCTCTGTTGATAGCAGCTCTGATGAAAAACATCAATTTTCTTCATCACACACAATCCACTCTCACATCAACACCAGATATCTTCATTACACCGCAGTAAAATCATGGAACTACAGCAACTTGCAAAAACAATCCTCTACACCCCAACCCTTGAAGCTCGATTCTTCCTTCCTGAAGGAGGATTGACCTCACTGACAGATCACGATCCTGGCAAACCACAACCATGGATCGAACCTCTGCGTCCAGAAAACCTGCAAATTGCCCCGAAAAAGAAGCGCAAATCTCTGCCGCACCCCTCCTCATTGCATGATCCTGCCATGCGAGTGCGCTGCCTTCACACCTTCGCAAACCACGAAATGATGGCTCTCGAGCTCATGGCCTGGGCACTGCTCGCCTACCCCGACGCGCCCCCCGCGTTCAGACGAGGCATGGCCTGGCTCATTCAGGAAGAACAACGCCACCTTGCACTTTATATTGAACGCATCGAGGACAATAACGCGTGCTTTGGCGACCTCCCTGTCAACGATCACTTCTGGCGCATCGCCCCTTTGCTTGACACTCCACTGAAGTGGGTCTGCGCCCTGAACCTCACCTTTGAACAGGCTAACCTCGATCATGCTCCTGTCTTTGCACGTTACTTCCGCAAGGCAGGCGATGAGAAAAGCGCCGCGCTCATGGATCAAATCGTCGAAGACGAGATCAAACATGTGGGCTTTGGCGTCAGGTGGCTACGCCACTTCTCAAACGGTGTCCTCTCTGACTTTGAGACGTTTACACAAAACCTCAATGACTACATGGGGATTGAACGCGCAAAAGGCGATGAGTTTAATGTCGAAGCACGACGTCTCGCAGGTTTTGACGATGACTTTATTCAGGCCCTGAAAACAGCATAAAGACGACAGAGGGGGCGAGTGTTGCGCAGCAACACTCGCCCCCTCTGTCGTCTTTAGAGCGTGATGGAG
>CATLTV010000267.1 GCA_950059285.1 uncultured Pseudomonadota bacterium
TATCAAGAGAAGCCGCGACATGATTCAACATCATGTCGCGGCTTTTCTCGTTTCTTGCCCGTTGCACAACCTGTCTGCACATCATATCAAGGCATGTCACATGATAAACACGTCTGTTGGTGCATTGTTTCTTTTGGGGACTGTGTTTGCACTTGCGAAACATGGTGGGCACATTCACACTGTGCGTTCCAAAGTATCGAAAACTACTGAAATTTAGTTAATCTTGAGGAGTTGTTATGAGTCAATCACCAGAACAAAAGTTGAAGGAAATGGGGATTGTTTTGCCTGAAGCGCCTGCTCCAGCTGCGTCTTATCTGCCTTTTGTAAAGACAGGAAATATGCTCTTCACTGCAGGGCAAATTGCCATGGGGGCAGATAAGAAGTTTGTGGCTCAAGGTATTGTGGGCGATTCCGTATCTCTTGAGGAGGCGCTCGCCTGCGCCAAACAATGTGCTGTAAATATCATTGCACAGATTAATGCTGCCTGCGGAGACCTGGATCAGGTCCAGCGTATTGTGAAGCTCAATGTCTTTGTTGCAAGTGTGCCTGGTTTTACAGATCAACATCTTGTCGCGAATGGGGCATCAGAGTTTATGGCGGAAGTTTTTGGTGAGGCTGGAAGACATGCACGCTCTGCTGTAGGCGTTCCTTGCTTGCCTTTGAACAGCCCTGTGGAGATTGAGGCTATTATTGAGCTCAAGCAATAGCGTGCATCTGTTTACATAGTTTGGTGTCTCGTATGTGTGATGGCCACAAGATGATGAACAGATCTCTTGTGGCCTTTGTGTTTTGTTTTTTCATCTCTCCAAATTATAGTGGCTCGCAAGAGTTTTGATGAATGGTTCTTGGTGGTGAAATGGCGATGGAACGCAGGGCGGTTACATGTTGACAGACTTACATCTTAATCCAGGAGATCAAGTTTGTGGTTACACTGTGTCTGCAAAGATCGGTCAGGGTGCTTCGGGTGTGTTGTGGAAGGTTGCTCCTTATGGGAGTCCTTCTGAAATCAGGGCACTAAAAATTCTCAAGCCAATTGGTAATGATGAGGAGCAGCACGTCGTGTTGCGCGAGGTTCTTGCGTTATCCAAATTGAATCATCCAAATATTACTCAGATCTCTGACATGGGTGTGTGGCATCATCAGTCCGTGCGCTATCCATTCGTAGTTCTTGAATACATCGAAGGGGAGACTTTACAGCAGCTTGCTCAGAAACGCGTGAGATGGAGAGTGTGGGAGCAGATTATTCGTGATTTGTTGTCTGCGTTGTCTCATGCCCATTCGCTTGGTGTGTTTCATCGAGATATTAAGCCTGACAACGTGTTGGTGGAAGTGAATGATGCTGGAGAACGTGTAGCCAAAATTGTTGATTTTGGTATTGCCCGTGTGATGCAAAATGAGCGGGGTCATACTCATCATGGAGTGACACTACCTGATGCTGGTCAAGATATAGATAGTATCAGGGTTCTGGGGACGCCGCGATATATGGCACCGGAGCAAATTGCGTGGGAGTTGGGGACTGTTGGGCCCTGGACGGATTTGTATTCGTTGGGTTGTATGCTGTGGAGGCTTTTGTGTTTGAAGGGGCCTTTTGAGGGGGAGCTTTATACAATACTTGCTTCGCATTTAAGTGGTGTGCTCCCTGATTTTGAACCCGTAATTGATGTGCCAGAGGGGTTTGAGTCATGGTTGCGATGGCTGATGGTCAAGGAGCCATATCGTCGTTGTCAGCATCCTCAAGCTGCAATGTATGCGTTGTCTCTTCTTGGTTCTGTGAACAGTTCAACATTGTCTATGCGTGTGGTGGGGGATGGGTTGGATGAGACTGAGCGCGCCATGACGCAGTTTTCGTTGACTGAAATTGAGTTCATGGCTCAGCGTGAGTTGTTGCTGAGCACCAATTACGATTTATCCAGTTTTCTGACGCTTCAGCCTCAGGTGCCTGAGTCATGGGATAGTGGTTTTGTGCACATCAGTAAGACGCTGGGGCAGGAGCTTATTCATCCTGTGTTATGGAGAGTGAGACCTCATGCTCTTGTGGGACGTCGTGTGGAGCGTGATTCCATCTGGGCAAAGTTCTATCAATCGGTGAAGTCTCATTCGCCCTTCTGGTTTTCTTTGTCAGGCATGGATGGGGTGGGGAAGAGGCATGTGCAGTCATGGTTTGTGCGACATGTGCGAGTGGTTGGAGGCGCACAGGTACTTGTGCTTGATGGCGTTGTGGCGGATACGGAAGAGGAGTTAATTGGGCTGGTGTTGCGGGAGTTATTCTTGCTTCATGCTGTGCCTGATGCTGTGTTGAAGGATGTATTGACCGCATGTTTTAGTTCAAGATTGGGGGTGACTTCGGAGTATATTGAGCGTGATGTGGAATGGTGTATGTACCTCTTTTCAAAAAGCTCTTACCAACATGGTGTACCTCCTGATTTTGATCCACTTGCGTTGTTTGTACGTGTGCTTGAGCACCTTCTAAAGCTAGGTCCTGTGGTGGTTGCTGTGCGTGGCCTGGAGTCGCATCAGAATATTTCGAAAGCGTTGTACCGTGTGTTTCTCGAGGGGTTTTCTCAGCAGAGATCATTGTTCATTTTGCATGTGGGGCCAGAGCCTCAGGCGTTGGTGCAAGCGTTGAATGAAGGTGAACAACCTTTGGTACGTTCCCATGAGCGTGTTGTGTTGACGCCGCTATCTCATGAGTTGCAGCATCGGGCTATTTTGTCTCGTTTGCCGCTCAGTGATGAGGCTGCGAAAGTTCTGGTGGAGCGTACGCGTGGTGATTTACCGTTGGCGTTGATGCATCTGCAAAAGTGGGTGCACCAGGGGATGTTTGTGCATCGCAGTTACAAGGGGGCGTTTACATTATCCTCGGACTTGCTTGAAAGCGTGGCGCGTACGCCAGATATGTTTTGGCTATCCTTGTTTGATGAGTGGAAGCAGGACTACGCAGATCCGTTGTTATGGATGGCGTTGGAAATGGCTGCGTTGATGACGCAACCTGTGATGCAGAGTGTATGGGAGCAGGCGTGTGAGACATTGGGGGTGAAGCCAGAACCTCTGTTTAAGCAACTTGAGTACATGAATTGTATTCGTCACCATGCGGGTGGTTGGAGTTTTGTGCAGGGGTCACCCAAGTTTTTGTTTGTGCAGAATGCGCGCAAAGCAGGGCGTATACAGAAGCTACATGGGTTGATCGCTCAGGCATGTCTTGATTGCGGGCAGCGAGATGATGTGTATGGCATGTATCTCATGGCGGCTCAGCATTTGTTTCGTGCAGATCAGGTTGCGCAAGCGCTTGAGCAAGTCTTGCCAGCAGCCGAAGAAGCTTATCGTTGGTCTGATGATGTATGTCTTGAGCAGATCATCTCGTTGGTGAGGAATCGTGTGACTCAGAGTCATACTGAATATAAGCGTTCAAGTTTGTATCGCACATATGTCTCCATGCTTCATGCGTTGGTGCTTGGTGAGCGTGACAGGGCGCTTGAGTTGGCAGAAGTGTGTCGAGGATTTGCTCGTCTGGTTCAGATGCATCCCTTTATTGTCAGAATTGACAGGTATTTCGAGGACTGATCGTGTAATGTACATGGTTCTGTGGAAGGTCAAGCGCGCTTACATGTGATCTGAAAGCCATACATACTAGCTCAATCAGGAAGAGCTCCAACCCGCCAGGTTGGTGGTTGCAGGTTCAAGTCCTTGCGTATGTTGCCCGTGCTTACAGATGATAGACTTACGCGTAGATCTTCCACAGAGGTTTTGACTGCTGTTGTCTTGTGAGGTCAGACTTCCATGATGGAATCGTTAAATCACACGATCCTCTCACTTTTACTCTGTGATGCCCGTCCAGATGATATTGCGTGTGCAAATCAGGTACTTGCCAGGAAGATCTTAAAATGGGTCTGTGTGGGGGATGTGGTATCGGAGGAGACTGTATTTTTGTGGTTTTCTCAGATGTTGGCGTCACCGCAGCTCGTAGCGCGTGGTGTTGCAGTGGACTGCTTGCATCTTCTTGATCCAGCTCAATTGGCGAATCTTGTTCGAGTTCTGAGATGTGAGGCTCAGGTGTGTCCGCGTTCCACACGTACAGCGATTATTGCACAATTGATGATGTTGGAGAGGGAGCCTGAAGTCGCCTCATTTGTGGAGCTGTATTATGAGGCGTTGAAGTATCTTTATACCACATTGCATGTGCGTCCATCCTCGGAGATGCAGGCGTTGTTATTTGGTCAGCGAAAAACATCCAGGCTTGCTCAGGTGAGTGGGGGCGTGTCGCATCTGTTTTTGGCCACGCGGGAACGGCAGGTTGTGAGCATGTATGTGGATTGTACGCCTGATGTGTCAGGTGTTGTACGAGCGGTTTCGCTTGCGTTGGCGCATGTGCTTTCATCACAGGATGAGCTCATGGTTGAGCTCTATAGCGCGTCGCAAGAGGTGATGCGCTGGCGACCTGTGGAGAGCAGTTTGGCGGGATGGAGGGAGCTTTTGTCGGGGGTGATGTTTACTCGGCGTCCTGATGTGCAGGAGCTGTGTAGGCATGTGCGTTTGAGTGCTATGAATGGTGTTGGGCAAGTCGTGTTGTTGATGCAGCGAGCTACGGTGTTGCCAGAAGAGGAAGGTGCGTGGCTGGATGCTCTGGAGGTTGCGGCAAGTCAAACGCCACACTCGACCTCGGTGATTCTGGTGATTGAGAGTGAGGTCGTGAGTGTGGCGCAGCGTGAGCATGTGTTGTTGCTCAAGGCGTCCATGAAGGAGCGTTCGTTTATGGATGCCATGCGTTATGTGGTGTCTGTGGCTTGTGAGAATTAGATGTCCTCGTCGAACTCATACCCCAGGGAATTGAGTCTGTGACGAATTTCGTTGATGTGCATATCGCCACGTGTTTCGAGGCGTAGTTCAACGTGAGTGGAGCCAAAAGAGAGTCCTGATGCAAATGTGCGGTTATGGGCAACTTCCAGGACGTTGGCGCGCATTTTTCCAATGTGAGTCAGGAGTTCGGCAAGCGAGCCAGGCGTGTCTGTGATTGTGATTTCGACCTGCCAGAGACGCCCCGCTGCAACAAGACCGCGCTCGATGATGCGAGCGATGACATTGACATCGATGTTTCCGCCACAAATGATGGGGCAGACTTTTTTACCTTCAAGCGATGGGATGACGTTGTTCAGGAGTGCTGCGACGCTGGCTGCGCCAGCTCCCTCGGCGATGGTTTTTTCTTCTTCAAGTAGGGTCAGAATGGAGCTTGCGATCTCTTCTTCGCTGACGGTGACAATGTCATCCACGTAGCGAGAGACGTTGGCAAGTGTGAGATCGCCGACGCGTCGGACAGCGACACCATCTGCGAGTGTTGTTGCTTCGGGGAGTTCTACAGGTGCTCCCTGTTGGAGTGCGGTTTTCATGGATGGGAGCACCGCAGGTTCGACGCCGATGACCTTGATTTTTGGGTTTGTCTCTTTGATGGCGCAAGCCACGCCCGAGATAAGGCCACCGCCACCAATGGCGACGATGATGGCATCGAGGTAGGGGTTCTGTTCAAGGAGCTCAAGGCCGATGGTGCCTTGCCCAGCGATGACAGCGCGGTCGTTAAAGGGGTGAGCAAAGACGCGACCTTCTTCATCGCCAATCTGGCAGGCGTAGGCGTAAGCGTCATCGAAGTTTGATCCGTGAAGGACTACTTCTGCGCCAAAGTTTCGGGTGCGTGTGACTTTGACCAGCGGGGTGCCTTCGGGCATGACAATCTTGGTGGAGATTCCGAGGCGAGCGCCGTGATAGGCGATGGCCTGGGCGTGGTTTCCAGCGCTGGCTGCGATGACGCCACAGGCGCGTTCTTCACTGGTCAGAGTCATCAGTTTGTTGCATGCGCCGCGTTCCTTGAACGAGCCTGTAATCTGGAGGTTCTCCATTTTGGGGAACACGCGAGCGTTGGAGCGCTCGCTGAGCAACTTGCTAAATTTACATGGGGTTGTGGTCACTGAGGAGCGGATTCTCTCGCGGGCCTCCTCAATTTCAGCGAATGTGATGACCTTGCTATCCATACCTGCGGCTGCTGTGTGAGACATGCTACAATCTCCTTGATAAGGCTTGAACACAATGAAGATAGAGTGTTTAATCGCAGGACGGTTTTGGGTATGGGAATCCATGTGTATTGGATCATGCAAAGTGCAAACCCAAACCACGCTGCTGGTGCGTTTTATGGTGTCAACGACGACGACGAAACGTGATGACTGGCTAAACCATCGCGCTAATGGGGCGTGAATGCAACTTGATTTCACTTACTCACGGGAAGAAAACTATGTTTCAAGAGGATCTTTTTAAGCAAAAATCAGTGCTTATCACAGGTGGTGGTACAGGGATTGGCCGAGCACTGGCGCTGGAGTTTGCTCGACATGGTGCTCAGGTTGGAATCATAGGTCGGCGAGAGGAACCCCTTCAGGGAACCTGCAAGTTGGTGGATGACGCTGGTTTTGAAGGTGCCTGTACATACAAAACACTTGATATTCGTGAAGAGGAAGATGCCCGCGAGGTCGTCCAGAGTTTTTGGGACAAGTGGGGACGCATTGATATCTTGATTAACAATGCTGGAGGAAACTTTGTGGCTCCTGCACATGCAATGAGCACCAAGGGGTTTCGTTCAGTGATCGAGATTAATCTCATTGGTACGTTCACCATGTCGAGGTTGGTGGCGGAGCTTCAGCTTGCAGATGGTCAAGGTGGGCGCATTATTAATATGAGCGCGACCAATGCACACAATGGCTCTCCGATGATGGTGCACTCTGGCGCGAGCAAAGCTGGGATTAACAGTATGACCGAGACGCTCGCCGTGGAGTGGGGCGCAGCAGGTATTACTGTGAACGCGATTTTGCCTGGTCCTGTGCGTACGGAAGGAAGTGATGAACGGTTGTGGACAGATGAAGAGACTGTAAACAAGCTTGAGGCACGTATCCCGAGGGGGCGTTTTGCACGACCTGATGATATTACGGGAGCAGCGTTATTTCTTGCCTCACCACAGGCGTCTCTGATTACGGGGGCGATGCTTGTGATTGATGGCGGTGATCGATTGAGGGTTCCTCCATTTGTGTAAGGGGTGATCGTTTTGGGCTTATCTGCACCACAAAAGGTGGCGGCGAGTAAGGTTCTTGGAGGGGTCGCGTACAGTTGTATTCTGGGGTACTTCCTGGCGCTTGTGTATGCGTTTTCGGGGATGAATGAGGACTGGAAGTTTTTCTTTGTGAGCAATGTGCTCTGGTTTTTATATATCCCGTTTACGCTTGGGCTGGTGTATTTTTTTGTGCGCGTGCAACTTGGTCGATGGCTACTTGAACAAGGGGCTGTGGATGAGGCTGTGGGGTGGGTTGAGCCATTGCAGCACTACAACTTCTGGCTGAGAGGGAAGCGAGAGATATTAATCCATCGTCTTGTGTATGCGCAGGCGTGGTTGCGTCGGCGTGATTATGCAAAAGCGCAGGAGGTATTGTGGCAGGATGAGCCTCTTGCCGAGCGTGCGCCCGAGATGTTGGAGCTTTATGTTTGGCGAGGGGTGTGGGCTCTGAGGGTGGAGAACCTGAAGGTGCTCAAGGAGGAGATCGCGAAGGGGAAGGAGCTCAAGAAGCCTGTGTTGTGGCGTTCTGCGCTGTTGGCAGTGGAGGCGGAGAGTGCGCTGCGAGCTGGAGAGGTTGAGCAGGCCAAACGATTGCTTGAGGAAGCATCCTGGAAGGATTCTCACTGGGTTGTGGACTGGATCAAGATCCTCGCTGCAAGCTCGGGGGAGTATGCGATTTTGTCACTTGATAAGGCATTGCTGAAGTGTTCGGAAATCAAGGAGATTATTGCAATGTGTTTGCCTGGTGCGTTGCCCGAGTTTTTGTGTGCTTATGCGCGGTTGCTCAGGGATGCAGGGGAGGTTGAGCGTGCAGATGAGCAGTTTAAAGAGGCTTGTGAGCTGGTGCATCAGGGGTTAGGAGATGCGCGAAGCGAATGGGTTGTTCGACAGTATGAGAGTAAGAAGTAAGAGGAGAAACATGTCAGGAGAGCAAGGAATTGGTTCGGGGGATGTGGTGGAGTTGACCTTCGTGGTGCTGGAGAAGTCTGGTGATGAGGGGGTTGATGATGAGGTGTTGGACGACACCTGGTCCACGGAGCGTTATGCTTATATTCAGGGGGAGGGACAGATGCCTCCAGGATTCGAGGCAAGGATAGAGGGTCTGAATGCGGACGATATCTTTGACTTTGTGGTGCCTTTTGCTGAGGCGTATGGCAAGCACAACAACCAGATGGTGCAGAAGATCGAGGCGGACCAGTTACCTGCGGGTTTAAAGCCTGGCATGGTGGTGCATATGGAGATGCCTGGGCAGCCCGAGGGAGTGCCTCCGTTGATTTTTCATGTCAAGAGCGTGAAGGAAGGGATGGTGAAGCTTG